>JAZUJW010000113.1:0-13757 GCA_045642925.1 Oscillospiraceae bacterium | reverse complement strand
CCACGACCACCACAACAACTACAACAACGACATCCACGACCACCACAACAACTACAACAACGACATCCACGCCCACCACAACAACTACAACAACGACATCCACGACCACCACAACAACTACAACAACCACAACAACGACATCTACAACCACCGCAACAACTACAACAACGACATCCACAACCACCACAACATCCACGACGACATCTACGACCACCACAACATCTGCGACAACGACATCTACAACGACGACACTGGTGACTTCTGTGAATGACGCAACGGGTATTGCGGGAAGCACTACCACGACTACGGATTCTGTTGCGGCGGATACCACCACTTCGACAACAGAAACCACCACCACGGCGCTTACCACAAGCGGTACGGAAACAACGACAGATTCTACAACAACATCCAACGATACGACAACGACTATGACAACCACGACTGTTCCGACCACTACCACCTCGAATGCGGGTTACATGAGTGAAACCGTACCGAGAACCACCACAGCAAAGCCGACTTCTACCACCGGTAACAAGACGGGTGTCCAGACCGGAGATTCGGAACCGTTTGCCGCAATGGCAGTGCTTCTGATGATGCTTCCGGCGATGGTCATGAGTCGAAAGAGAAAAGAAGACAGCGAAGAAGCTGAGCATTAAAGCAAATTCTCATGCAAGAACTGCGCAGACCATTTGGTTTGCGCAGTCTTTTTTTATATGTGCAAAGTACAAAGAGCTTATTTCATTATTGACAAAAAATGAAAATTGATGTATAATATAATAGTGGATTTGTATATATTGTTCCGATATATACAAGGCTCATGCAATGGATGTCTTTTGCATGATGAAAAGAATGCTTATCAATAAAAGTGAATGGAGATGATCGTATGAAGCGTTTTGCCGCTGCTGTCCTTGCTGCAGTGCTCACAACAATGGCAATGCCGATGCCAGCCAATGTCACCGCTGAAACACTTGTTTCGAAGAAATTTGATTTCGGGGGACTTGGTACGGAAAGCGGGTATATCGGTGTATCTGCATCGGATGGATATACCGCATCAAAAGGTTATGGTTTTTCTGATCCCTCAAAGGTTGAGAATGTTACCGCAGACGGCAAAGGTGCGCTCTCTGACGCTGTATGCTTTACGACAGGAAGCAGTGCATATCCTTTCAATGTCGATTTGCCGGATGGTGTCTACAAAATCACGGTCACAACGGGAAATGTCACTTCAACTACGATTTATGCGGAAGATTATGCACAATTGCTTTTTATGACAGGCAATAACGCTGTTGATACCTTCACGATCCCTGTCACAGACGGTCAACTGAATATCTATGCAACAGCGGGGATTTCAGGAACGCCTTTTTCCATCAGTGCGTTGGAAATCGAACAGGTTTCCGCGGACTCTGCACAAAAGCCGACGTTATGGACTTGTGGAGATTCGACTGTTGCAAGCTATTACAACATTACGGATGATGAAAATCATAGCTGGGCACAGTGTTTAGGAAACTACGTTGATACGGAAAAATTTAATCTGCGTAGTATTGCGGTCGATGGCATATATGCCAAACAGCTTGTCAGCTTCAAATTTTTTGATACCGTCGAACATTATGGCAAAAGCGGCGATATATTCGTTCTTGCAGTCGGTGTAAGCGATTATATTTCTGCATACAGCAAAGACAAAAATAATCCGGACGCTACCGAATACACAAAAGCGGTGACTGAAATGGTACGCCGCGCGAAAGCAAAGGGCATGACTGTATATCTGACCAAACAGCACACGGAATTGAGTGACAGTATAAGATATCCACTGATTCAGACAAAGTGGTTCGGTGATGTGCTCGAAGAAATTGCAGAACAGGAACAAGTGAAAATTCTGGATATTTTCACACCGTGGCTGACCTTCTGTCTGGAAGAAACATACGAATCTGCGAAAGAATATTATACAGAAAACGGACTTTACCTGAATGAAAAGGGCGCGGAGAAAATGGCTGAAATCGTCAATGAACAGCTGTTCGCTCCGAAACCGCTTCCGAAGGAACTCTATGACCCCTACAAGAATTTTGATGCATCATCAGCAGTTTCCTATGAAACGGAATTATCCGGAAAGGCAGTACCGAATCCGCATAAAGGCTTTGTGATGACAGTATACAATCCTGATATGTTTGAAGCCTCTTTTCCTTACGGCAAAGGCGGTGAAATGGATAATCATGCATGGGATATTACGACTTTGATCAACGGTGTCCATTACTGGAACGATATCAATCCGCAGGAAGGCGTATATAACTGGAAAGAAATTGATGATATGCTGGATGCCTGTGAGAAATATGGTATGACCTATGTCATACGGATTCTCCCGTATTCACACCTTGTCGGTTCTCACGACAATTACGGAGAAGAACACAATCTTGTGCCGAAATGGGTTTATGACAAGGGTGCCAAGAAAAAAAGAGTCACACTGAAAGATGATCCCGGTATTGAACTGGATGTACCTGTCTGGGATGATCCGGTCTATTTGCAGGCTTGCAAAGATTTTGCTACCGCATTAGCAGAGCATTTTGACGGCGACCCAAGAGTGGAATTCATTGATATCAGACCGTTCGGCAACTGGGGAGAGTGGCATTTTTCACAGGTAAACGGAAGCGAAATGCCATCCGCTGAGATCCAAATGGATATGATAAAGCACTATAAAGACGCTTTTCAGAAAACACTGCTTGCGATCACTTCCGATGCGAAAAACGATGTATACGATTATGCTTTGTCAATTGGTGTTGCAAAGCGTGATGACGGTCTGATCGGAAGCGTAGGCAGAGAATGGAACCTGCGCAGATCTTATTATGCAAATATGCCTGTGCTTGCGGAAAATCTTGGCCCATACAGCATGATGCTGGAATATGGAAATAATCCATACGGGCCGCTGAAATGGACAGAAACGCGCTTCCGTGAATGTATTGAAATTGCACATCTGACGATCACAGCACTGGATCAGGACAGTCAATGCGGATATCGTTTCTATCAGGAGCAAAAAGAACTGATCGATGAAATGGTGAATCGTATCGGCTACAATTTCACAGTGACCTCAGCAAAGCGAAATGGCAACAAGCTGAAAGTGACAATCAAAAACACAGGTGTTGCACCTGCATTTTTCAATATCAGTCTTTGTGCCGAGATTACGGACGGAAACGGCAACAAGCTGAAAAATTTCGGTGCGCCTGTCCTCATCGAAAAAGGCACATTCCATGACGATGATGAAAAAGCGTTTCTGTTTGAATATGACGGAAAGCTTGACGAAAACGCAACAATCTGTCTGGCAATGTATGATATCGACAATCCGCTTGTCAAAGACAAGGATCCGACCATCAAATTTGATAATAAGAATACCTTGTCAACAAACAGACTGGAGCTTGTAGCGGCAGATACAGTGATCGGTGACGTGAATGCAGATGGGGTGCTGAACATTTCTGATGCTGTAATGCTTCAGAAATGGCTTCTCAATGTTCCGGATGTCACCATTCCGAACTGGAAAGCTGGTGATCTGCGCAATGACGGAACACTTGATGCGTCAGACCTCTGCATGATGAAGCGTCTGCTGATTACGAAAAAATAACAAGGAGATGCGTCTTTTTATGAGAAAATGGAAAATACTCCCGCTCATTACAGCCTTGTGTATCAGTATCACATCGATCATTACAACAAGCAATCCTGTCCTTGCCGCAGATGAAACGGCAGATTACACGGTCAAAGATGAAATTCACGGCGTAAATGATTCTGTATTCTATATTGCAAGACCGTATGAATCTGCACTCACAACCGTAAATGCTTCTCAATTCGGATTATCGGAAAATGCAGAAGATAACACACAGGCTTTGCGTGAGGCGTTCAATTATTGCAGACAGCATCCGAATACGAAGCTTGTGATCGAGAAAGGCGTATATCATTTCAGTCCCGATGAAGACATCTATCTGAACAAAATGAAAAATACTTTAATTGATGCAAATGATTCTGAATTCATATTCAGCACACCGCATTATTTCAAGGTATATGCCTGTGATAATGTTGAAATCAGAAATATGATCATCGACTGGGACTGGAATACGCTCAGACTTGGTTCCCTTGTCAAAATCGAAAACGAGAATGATGCGGAAAATACGCTTGAAATTGCGTTTACAGAGATTGAGGAAGTGGATGCTGACATTCCGCTGATGAGTTTTATGCAGTATGACCCTGTTGACCTTGTTGCAGGTGTGCACGGCAGTTTCAAAATTTACAGTCCGTGCGTTGATACGGAATGCATCAAGAAGGTTGAAAAGGTCGAAGGCAAGCCGAATGTACTGAAAATCACACACAGCGGTGCTTTGGATTATTTCAGGAATGATGAAGTCTATCTATTGCGTCATTACGTTTATGGCGGACAGGTGTTCAATACGGTTGAGGAATCCAGCAACATCACCTATAATCATATCAGCATCTATGGCGCGTGCGGGATGGGCTATGTATTTGCGTATGGCGCAAATCACTACCAGATCATCAATTCCTATATCGGCTTGCGGCCGGGTGCCGAACATCAGTACAGGATTTCCACAACGGCTGACGGCATTCATGTTTCCAATTCCGCAGGATATTTTCGTGTCGATCATTGTGATTTGAGTTTCTGCGGCGATGATATCATAAATGTGCATGATAATATGTTCTATATCAAAAGCATTGATGAAACCAGAAAAATCATGCAGGGTACCGTTCCGAATAAAATCGTTGAAACAGGTCATAAGCTGAAATTTATGGATCTGGATTTCAACAATATAGCCTACGAAGCAACAGTCGAGTCAATCACAAGAAACGGGTATGAGGCAACGATCGTATTGACCGAAGCATTGCCGAACAATATCACAGCGGACATGGTTGCATACAACAATGGCAGAGATTCCGCAAATTATGTTCTAACGAATAACTATGTTCATGAGACCAAAGGCCGCGGCTTCCTGCTGAACAGCGACAACGGATTATGTGACGGCAATACATTCTATCGTACCTGTGGTCAGACATTGCAGGTTTGCACAGATATTCCGAAAGACAGAGTCATCGAAGGGACAGGTGCAGACCATGTGCAAATCAGCAACAATACTTTTATTGAGTGTAATTTCGGCGGCAGAGGCGATGTAATCACCATTGAAAGTCTGCTGAATGGGGAACGGGCGGAAAGTATGCCGCTGTCTGAAATCACGGTCAAGGAAAACCGATTCACTTCATGCTTTCAGGAAATCATCAATGCGGATAATGTCGATGGCTTGACGATCGAGAATAATACGATCAGGGATTGTGAGAATTACATCATCGGTGCGCATTGTAAAAATGTAAAGACAGAATCCAATCTATATATCCCAAAAGGAGATGTCAATACAGACGGGGAATGCACCATCGCTGATATGATTACGTTACAGAAGTGGCTTCTTGCCGTTCCTGATATGAAACTGAAAGATTGGCAGTCTGCCGATTTATGCAAAGACGAGAAACTGAATGCGTCTGATCTCTGCATGATGAAACGGTTGCTTCTTACGCAATAACGCTTTTTTCCATGACTGAACAGCCATATCAATGTGATATGGCTGTTTTTTGATATCCTTGTGATATACGAAAGCGCAATGCTATGTAATGGTTATGAAAGTGACAATATTGTAAGATTCAGATAATGAAATTGTCAGATAAGCATGGTATAATAGAATCATAAAAGAAAAGGCATAACCGTACCGATGTGCCGCCGGACTGCAAGGCGTGCTTTATGCGGTGCTGCTATAAGGAGGAAATATTATGGATCTATTGAAAGTGGAGCATCTTACAAAAATATATGGCAAAGGCGAAAATGCAGTCAAAGCGGTGGACGATGTATCGTTCACGGTTCCGCAAGGACAGATGGTTGCCATTATCGGTGCAAGCGGTTCTGGCAAATCCACGATGCTGCATATGATCGGTGCTGTTGATCGTCCGACATCGGGGAAGATCTGGCTGGACGGGCAGGATGTATTCCGGCAGAACAACCGAAATCTTGCCATCTTCCGCAGACGGCAGGTCGGACTGATCTATCAGTTCTACAATCTGATTCCTGTTCTGACCGCAGAGGAAAATATTACACTGCCGCTTCTCATGGATGGAAGAAAGCCCGACAAAGCACATCTGGAAAGCATTTTGGATATGCTTGGACTCAAAGAACGCAGAAATCATTTGCCTTCACAGCTTTCAGGCGGTCAGCAGCAGAGAGTATCCATCGGCAGAGCGCTGTTCACATCGCCGCAGGTGATTCTTGCAGACGAACCGACCGGCAATCTGGACAGCAAAAACACCGTTGAGATCATGGAACTGTTTCGCAGATCCAACCGCGAATTGAAGCAGACCATCATCATCATCACCCATGACAGGAACATCGCTGAACAATGTGACCGTATCATTGTGGTGAGTGATGGAAAGATCATCTCCGATGAAGACAATTCTGTGAGGGGAGATGACAGTCATGAGATTTGATCATCTGCTTGCCTCCCGATACATCAAGGCGCAGAAGCGGCAATCCGTTTTTACGGTCATCAGTATCATCACCGCAGTAGCAATTGTAACGATGGTATTCTTATCTTACAGCCTTTTCATAAACTGCTATTCCAATGCTGTATATAGCGCATCGCCTTATCATTTGCTCGTGCATGAATTGACAGAAGAACAGGGCGAAGCACTTCGAAATGAACCTGCTGTCCGTTCTGTGAAGCTGGACTTTGAGAGCGAAGAATCCATATATGCTCGGATTATGTTTCAGGAAGACATTGGGGACAGAGAAGCATGGATGCAAAATGTAATGACAAAAATCGGTGCAGCCAAAGTGTACGAGAAATCTTCGTATGAATGGAACGATACCCTTATGATGCTGGATTCCATCGGAAACGATGCCCATTTGGGAAAACTGCTCATTTTTAGCGCATTTTTCGTATTTGCTGTTGTGATGGCGATGATGCTGCGAATGATTGTCGATACGGCATTTGAGATTTCTTCCAAAGAACGCGAAAAGCATTATGGCGTTCTGCAATCCATTGGCGCAACACCGGAACAAATTGTGAAAATCATCACCTCTGAGGGAATGCGGCTTTGTGTGATCGCTGTGCCGCTTGGACTGCTGACAGGAATCCTGCTGGCATATGTGATGTACAGCGTTCTGCTTCATGCGGGCATTTCCGATATTTTTCACGACATGACAAATGCCGAATTGAGTCTGCCGTTTACGATTGACTGGAAAATGCTTTTGGTTTCGGCAGCAGTAGGTGTACTCTGGGTATTTCTTTCAGCGTATGGCGTGGGAATGCGCATCATCCGCAAAGCACCGCTGGATGCCATTCTCGTCCGCACAGACGAAGTCAAAAAGGTCAGAAAGCATTCGATTTTCGGTTTGTTGTTCGGCATTTCCGGCAGCATTGCTTCCCGCAATGCAAGACGGCAGAAAAAGCATTTCCGTGTGACCGTGCTGACAATGACCGTTTCCATTATCTTGTTTTCGCTTTTCTCGACGCTTTCGGAAACGGTTGCGCAAGGCGTTTCTGCAACGATGAAAATGTTACTTGGTGATTATGATTTCGAAACTGACATTTTCAGCGATCCATCTACGGGCAGCACATATAAAGATGTTGAACAGGAATTGATAAAAAGCGGAATGTTTCGCAACATCAGCTTATCCGCTGTGCAGTTTGTCACGATGAAAGATCACGCAGATACAATGATAGAATATATGAACGAGAATGCCTATCAGAACCTCTTTGGCGAGAATATGCCTGTCAGCTATGAAGAACTCAAAAAATCAGGCGGCTATGTTCTGAATACATCAGGGGCATCCTATCAGGACAGTCTGTCTGCTTTGGTCAATCAGGAGGTTACAGTCATCAGTACGCATATAACGATTCCGGAAGATCTGATCAAAGAAACTAGGGATTATTTTGAAGAATATCAGAATCCTTTGTGTGAAAGAGAACGAGTCGAACATACCGTTCAACTGGTCGGAATTGGCAAGGATGTGCATTCTGAGCTGGGAATGATGGTGCATGGTTCGCTCATCGCTGCAATAGAAACCTACGACGCCGTCAGAAATGATTATTTCAGCAATGTCGATACTGCTGTCCAATGTTCCTTTTCCTATGCCGAGGAAAACAATTACAATGCGGCAGACCATCGGAAAATAACGGAATGGCTGGAAGAACGCAGCGATCGTATTGAAGTCTGGCTAGACTGTTATGAAGGCAAACAGACGGTGCAGAATGTCATGTCGGCGATGAATGCGGGCATACTGTTCCTGAATCTGCTGTTTGCGCTGGCTGCACTGATGAATCTGATCAATATTATTTCGACCGGCATTGCAAACCGCCGCGGTGAACAGGCTGCTTTACAGTGTTTTGGCATGACGGACAAGCAGATGAACAAAATGGCGTGCATTGAATGTCTGCAATATGCGGCACTGGCGGCGGTGATTTCAGCACTCATCTGTTTTCTCATCATTTGGGGTATCGACAAAGCTTTGCTTCCTGCAATGGCGAATTTATTTTCGGATGCGCGGGAAAACGGTGCCTCATCCATGAATCAGAAGTTGGGCACTATGATACATCTTGATTATGTGACACCGTTTATTCGTATCGGACTGTGTGCGTTGGCAGCGTTTGCAGCGGGCTGTGTGACTTCGCTGCTGATGCTCAGAGCCAATCAGGACGCAAGCCTGTCTGAACGGATCAAAGGCATGGAAATGAAGCTGAATTTCAAGAAAACGCATATTCTCAGAAATTCTGTGCTTGCAGTGGTTGTGGCGGCGGTTCTTACGGTGACAGGTTTGCGTACATACAGCATTCTTGCCTATCGTCAGGATAGGGCAGAATATGCGGAAGCCGGCTATCTGAACCTTGTGGATGCGGGCGATATCCAAATGAATATCTACAGCACGGGTGCAGAGCATGGAAAGCATACGATTGTCGGGCTTTCGGGTATGGGTTTACAATGCTTCCCGGTTATCACAACGGAACTGAACGAACGGCTCGGAAAAGAAAATACACTTGTGTATCCCGACCGTGCCGGCTATGGTTTCAGCGATGATTCCATGAAACCACAGACGTTGAAACAGGTTGTGGAGAATTACCGTACCGGACTGAAAAATGCAGGTTATGCGGCACCGTATGTCCTTATGGGGCATTCATACGGCAGTTTTTATGCGCTGTATTGGCAGACAATGTATCCTGATGAAGTCGAAGCAATTGTATTTCTCGATGGTACACCGATTGAGAAAAATGAAAGCTGGTGTGATGTGGAGACGGATGCATTCCCCTCGGAAGCTTCTGCGAAAAGGACGGCACGCAGTACCACGCTTGGTACATGGCTTGGGCTGGACAGACTCTTTCCGCAGAATACGCAGGATACATCCGGTAAGAATAGCATGGGTCAGGCAATCTTTTCAGAGGAACAGCTGCATTTATGGAGATTGTCTGAAAAGCGTTCATACAGTGCCGCCTATGCTTCTGAGGTATTGCTGGAAATGCAGTCATACAAGGAAATCGCTGCAATGGTAAAACCGACTGATATACCAAAACTGTATTTTTCAACTGTGTTCTCCTCCGAAGAAGATGTTCGTGAATACAACGAATTCATGAAAGCAGATTATGAAGCGGCTGGGCAAAAATTTGCTCACGACCCCGAAACGTCTGCAAAAATAGTATGGGAACAATCCGGATGGTATTATCAGAAAGAAATTGAACATGAACTTCGTCCGTTTATGGAAAAAATCGGTAATTGCAAATTGATTTTCACAAGCGGCAATCATGCCGTTTTCTATGCACAGAAACCGCAGATGGTCGCAGATGCGATTCTGGAGCTCCTTGCAGAAATTGAATAAAGGCAAAGCGGACGGTTTGAAAGCCGCCCGCTTGCATTTTGGAATGCTTTATGATATAATAAAAATCAAATGGAGGTGAACACAATGCCAAAGATATTGCTGGTGGAAGATGATGAACAGCTTGCAAGATTTCTGATGCGGTTTCTGAATTCAGAAGGCTATACAACAGACTATGCAAACGGGCAGAAAGACGCAATGCATTTGTTTGAAGAAAATATATATGACTGTGTATTGCTTGATATTTCGCTGAAAGACGGCAACGGTTTCTCCGCTTGTGCGGCGATCAAGCAGGGCAATGATACGCCTGTGATATTCATTACGGCATCCGCAGATGAAGCCTGTACCGTTGCAGGGTTTGAAATTGGCGCAGATGACTACATCGGGAAGCCGTTCGGGACAAGAGAACTCCTTGCACGCATGAAAAATGTCATGCGGCGGCATCAAAAATCTTCTTCCCTTCTGCAATGCGGTGTGGTCACGGTTGACACCATACGCGGAACCGTATACAAAAACGGGTGCGAAATTGTAATGTCAGCCCTTGAATACCGCTTACTGCTGGTCTTTTTCTCGAATAAGAACCAAATGCTTTCCCGCGATAGGATCGCGGAGGAATTGTGGTCACTGACCAAAGAATTTGTATCCGATAACACATTGAGTGTCTATATTCGGCGGCTGCGTGAAAAAATCGAGGATGATCCCCAGAATCCGCAAGTCATTCTCACAGTCAGGGGACTTGGCTATAAGGCGGTGGATGGATGAATGATAAAACAAGAAGATGCATTCATTTTCTGTTGACAGCCGTGAGCGCATCCGTCTGTCTGCTGTTCAGTGTTCCATGTGCGGTGATCGTAACAGTGGTTTCCGCAGTCTTCTTTCTGTATTATGAGCTGATCCTATTGCAAAGGAATAAACAGGTCATGCATCTATGTGATGACATCGACCGCATTCTGCGCAATGAGGACGGGATTTCTTTTGATGAATACAAAGAAGGCGAATTGAGTGTTCTATCCGCGGAAATACATAAAATGACCATACGGCTTCGGGAGCAGAATGCGGCACTGCTGCAAGAAAAACAAGTCGCCAAGGAAGCGCTCGAAGATCTGTCACATCAGCTTCGGACACCCCTGACTTCCATTATGATGATACTTGGTCTGATGAACGCCTCTGAACTGACGGAAAAGGAGCGAAAGGAATATCTGCGCGACCTGTATGAACTGCTGGAACGTATGAAATGGCTTATCGAAACAATGCTGAGTCTGTCAAGAATCGAAGCGGAAGCGGCGAGTTTTACACAGAAAACCGTTTCCTGCGGTGAGATGATCGAACATTCCATAGACGCTGTTTCCATTACAGCGGAACTGAAAAATGTGGAAATCAAAGCGATCATTGACGGAGAACCTGAATTTATCGGCGATTATCATTATACTTCCGAAGCAATCGTGAATCTGCTGAAAAATGCCATAGAACATACGCCCGCAGGCGGAAAAGTCACCGTTACTGCGAAAGAAAATCTGATCTCCTCCGATATTACCATTGCTGACACAGGCGAAGGAATCCCCGAAACAGAATTGCCGCATATTTTCGAGCGCTTTTATCGTTCCTCCGAATATTCCAAAAACGGATTCGGCATCGGACTGGCTTTTGCAAAAAAGGTGATTTCCGTGCAGAACGGCAGTTTGAAGGCTTCCAATCGCAAACCGCAGGGTGCAGTATTTGACATCCGCTTTTTTAAAACAGTAATATAAAACGACACCGCACAAAACACGCCTGATGGCGCATTTGTTTTGTGCGGTGTTGCCATAATTTTTAGAGAAGCTGCTTTGGCGGAACCGATACCATTATTTATGGTGTAAATCCCGCTGTGCCACGGCGAGCGCATCGCATCGCTCATTTTCCGGATGCCCTGCGTGTCCCTTTACCCACACAAATTCCACTTTGTGCTTTTCCAGCAGCGGCAGCAGTGTTTCCCATAAATCGACATTCAATGCCGGTTTCTTGTCCGATTTTACCCATCCGCGCTTTTTCCAGCCATAAACCCAGCCTTTCGTCACGCTGTCGACAACATACTTGCTGTCCGTTGTCAGCGTGACTGCACAGGGCAGCTTCAATGCCTGCAAGCCTGCGATCACTGCCGAAAGTTCCATGCGGTTGTTCGTGGTGTGCGCTTCTCCGCCCGAAAGCTCTTTCTCGTGTACTTCTCCATTACTTCGAAACCGCAGGATCGTGCCCCATCCGCCGGGCCCCGGATTGCCGCTGCAAGCGCCATCCGAGTACATTTCAACTTGCGGAAGTCCGTTTGATAGTATCATTCCGTTCCATTCCTTTCATATTGCTTTCAATATTATCGCAGATTTGATTTGAAAATGCAAGGGAAAATCATAAAATTGTGAAAATTTGACAAAAAATCACGAAAACGAAAATTTTTTCAAATTCGCTGGACTTTTGCTGTCAATATGTGGTATAATAAATCTACATCCGGTTTGTCAAGGGGATTTGTGTTCTCAAGATGGGTCGGTAACAAAGAATGGAGGTTTTTCCAATGAGCAAAAAGTATTGTTACCTGTTTTCTGAGGGTAACGCAAACATGCGTGAGCTGCTTGGCGGTAAGGGCGCTAACCTGGCAGAAATGACCAACATCGGTCTTCCTGTTCCGCAGGGTTTCACTATCAGCACCGAAGCCTGCACGCAGTACTATGAGGACGGCCGTCAGATCAACGCTGAAATCATGGCTGAAATCGAAGAGTACATTGTTAAGATGGAAGGCATCACCGGCAAGAAGTTCGGTGACAAGGAGAACCCGCTTCTCGTTTCCGTTCGTTCCGGTGCAAGAGCTTCTATGCCCGGTATGATGGATACCATTCTGAACCTCGGTCTGAATGAGGATGTTGTTGAAACCATGGCTGCAAAGTCCGGCAATGCTCGCTGGGCATATGACTGCTACAGACGTTTCATCCAGATGTACTCCGACGTCGTTATGGAAGTCGGCAAGAAGTACTTTGAGGAACTCATTGATAAAATGAAGAATGCCCGCGGTGTAAAGCAGGACGTTGAACTGACTGCTGATGACCTGAAGGAACTGGCTAACCAGTTCAAGGCAGAGTATAAGTCCAAGATTGGTGAGGACTTCCCCTCCAATCCGAAAGATCAGCTGATGGGCGCTATCAAGGCAGTATTCCGTTCTTGGGATAACCCCCGTGCAAACGTTTACCGCCGCGACAACGATATTCCTTATTCTTGGGGTACCGCTGTTAACGTTCAGATGATGGCATTCGGTAACATGGGCGACGATTGCGGTACCGGTGTTGCATTCACCCGTGACCCTGCAACCGGCGAAAAGAAGCTCATGGGCGAATTCCTGAAGAACGCACAGGGCGAAGACGTTGTTGCCGGTGTTCGTACTCCTATGCCGATCACCCAGATGGCTGACGAGTTCCCTGAAGCATATGAAGAGTTCATCAAGGTTTGCAACATCCTTGAAGAGCACTATCACGATATGCAGGATATGGAGTTCACTGTTGAAAACAAGAAGCTCTATATGCTCCAGTGCCGTAACGGTAAGAGAACCGCTCCCGCAGCTCTGAAGATCGCTTGCGACCTCGTTGACGAAGGCGCCAGAAGCGAAGAAGAGGCCGTTCTGATGATCGACCCGCGTAACCTCGACACTCTGCTGCATCCGCAGTTCGACGCTAAGGCCCTCAAGGCCGCCACTCCCATCGGCAAGGGTCTCGGTGCTTCCCCCGGCGCAGCTTGCGGTAAGATCGTATTCACCGCTGAAGATGCTAAGGAATGGGCAGCTCGTAAGGAAAAGGTTGTTCTTGTTCGTCTCGAAACAAGCCCCGAAGATATCGAAGGTATGAAGGCTGCTCAG
>JAZUJW010000112.1:0-17355 GCA_045642925.1 Oscillospiraceae bacterium | reverse complement strand
GTATCAGCCATTCTGCTCACCCTCTTTCTTCAGCTGCGATGCGTAGATATCCTGATAGACCTTGCAGGATTGCAGGAGTTTTTCGTGTTGATCGCAGGCAATGACCGTGCCGTTATCCAGTACCGCAATGCGGTCTGCGTGCTGTACAGAGGAGATGCGCTGTGCGATAATGATTTTTGTGGTGTCCTGATACTGCGTGCGCAGGGCGGTTTGCAGATTGGCTTCCGTTTTGAAATCGAGTGCGGAGGTGGAATCATCGAGAATGAGGATCTCCGCTTTTTTGAGCAATCCGCGGCTGATGGCGATTCTCTGCCGCTGACCGCCCGAAAGACTCATGCCGGATTCCGCAACGGGTGTGTCGTACTGCTGCGGCTGCTGCATGATGAAATCATCCGCCTGCGCCGCAAGGGCAGCCGCGTGAACCTCCTCTTCCGAGGCACCTGGCTTGCCAAGCAAAATGTTTTCGCGGATGGTGGTACTGAACAATTCGCTCTTTTGCAGCACAATCGAGATTTTATCGCGCAGTTCCGAGAGTTTGTAATCCTTGACGTTGACGCCGTCCACTTCCACGCTGCCTGCCGTGACGTCGTAGAAGCGGGGAATCAGGTGGATGAGCGAACTTTTACCGCAGCCTGTTTCTCCGATGATTGCGAGCGTTTCGCCTTTGCCAACGTGCAGCGAGATATCATGCAGAATGTTCACGCCCGAATCGGGGAATGCAAAGCTGACTCCTTTAAAGGTCACGCTGCCGGTTTCATTGGTCTGCGGGGCACCCTGACCGTCTGCAATGGGGCTTTCGCTTGCGAGGATTTCTTTTAGACGCTTGGTGGAGGTGATGCCGCGCGTGACATTCTGGAAAATCATGGCAAGCATCATCATGCCGTTGAGAATCTGCGAGAGATAGGTGACAGCAGCCATGACCGTACCGGGGGCGATGCTGCTGTCCTGTACGCGCAGAGAACCGATGTAGATAATGGCGATGGTCGCAAGGTTCAGCACGATGTTCATGACAGGACGCATATAGGACATCAGGATGAGAACCCGAAATTGCGTGTCCACCAGATCATCGTTGCTTTTGGAGAAGCGGTTGCTTTCGCGGTTTTCCTGTACAAACGCCTTGACAACACGCGCACCTGCGATATTTTCCTGAATGACAGTGTTCATGTGGTCAATGCGGGATTGCAGAAGCTGGAACAGTGGATTGGTTTTCCAGAGGACGAATCCGATTTCCAGAAGGATCAGCGGCAGGGCAATTGCTATGACCATGCCGAAATCGGCAGCCAGCGAAACCAACGCGATACTGCCTGCAATGAAAAACATGATGCAACGCACGCAGCTGCGGATAATTTGTGCGACCATCGTTTCCATCTGGGTGACGTCATTGGTGGTGCGGGTAATCAGGGAACCGACTGAAAAGTCGTCTGTTTGCGAGAAGGAAAAGTGCATGATGCGTTCAAATGCTGATTTGCGGATATCGTTGCCGAATTTCTGACTGCAAACATTGGCAAATACTGCACTCAGAATACCGCTGATACCGCCGCCGATGACAATGAGGATCATTTTCAGACCTGTGCCTGTGACGATACTCATGTTGGGCAGATTGTTGTTGTTCAGTCCGAGGATGCCGTTATCGACAATTTCCGCCATCATGCGAGGCTGCACGAGGTCCACGTAGACTTCCAGAACCATGAAAATCGCAGCAAACAACGCAAAGTGCCAATACTTTTTGAGATGCTTGAAAACCAAATCTGACACGTCCTTTCCGAAATAGGTGATACATACTTATTATATTAGAATTTGATAGAAAAGTCAAGAAAAATATGTGATATGGCATCATGCGGACGCCTTCCCGTTTCTTCAGAATAACCCGTTTTGATAATGCAGTTTTTTGTATTCCCGCGGCGTGACACCATTGATTCGGTGAAAGGTCGCCACGAACGCGCTTTGCGAGGAAAATCCTAGTGCAAGCGAGATTTTCAGCGACGAAAGTTCGGAATACCGCAGCATATTTTCAGCGGTACTGATTTTTGCTTTCAGGATAAATGTTTTCAGGCTGCTTCCCGTTTCCTTTACAAATAATTTCGATAAATAGGAACCGTTCAGCCCCACCACTGCGGACAGATCCGCAAGTGTCAGTTTTTCGTTCAGATGCTCATAGTCGATGCATTTGCGAACATGGATCGAAGTGGATGCCGTGTGCTGTAATTCTTTCATATGCCTTGCAAAATCCATTTGCATCTCACCAAGCAAATCAATCAATTCCGCTTCTGTTTTGCAGACATCCGCACGCTGAATGTAAATATCGCTCAAAGTGTAGGCGGCATCGTGATCCAGCTTGCCTTCCACGCAGATTCTGGCAATCATCGCCGTGGCAATAATCACATGATATCGGACATTGGTCAGCGGGTCAGCGGACAAAACCCCTTTTCCCGCCAGAAAATCCTGCTTGGATGCCTGAAAATTACGCGCAACCTGTGCCAGATCCCCTGACTGAATCGAGGAATACCGTTCAAATTCTGTCTGGAATGCGGTGCGGCGGAAGCCTTCTTCCCGATGCAGAAACAGACGATAATTCAAATCTTTTTCGGTGTTCATGACATCTCACCTCCTGATGATATTATATCCGATTTTTGATAAAAAAGCAATGATTTGAATAGAAATATTTTTGCATTTTCAGTATAATGGTATCAGAGGTGAGGTATATGGCTCAAACCTACGATATGACAGAGGGAAAAGTCGCCCCTTTGATTCTGAAATTTTATTTTCCGCTGTTCTTCACCAATATGCTGCAACAAATCTATACGGTCGCAGATACGGCAATTGTCGGCAAAGGCATCGGTGATGAAGCACTCGCAGCGGTCGGAAATATGTCCTCTATTACGTTCCTGATTTTCGGGTTTGCCATGGGATTGACCAATGGTTTTTCCGTATCCATTGCGCAAAGTTTCGGTGCAAAAGAATATGACCGATTACGGCATAACATTGCGTCGGCACTTTGTCTTGCGGTGTTGATCGCAGTGCTGCTCACAGGCGTCGGAATCACGTTTTTACGGCGAATTTTGCTATTGATGCAAACATCGCCCGAGATTCTTCACGATAGCCTGACCTACGGCTACTACCTGTTGGGCGGTATGGCAGTCACCATTGCATATAACCTGTGTTCCGCGATTCTGCGTGCTTTGGGCGACAGCAAAACGCCGTTCTATGCCATTGTGGTTTCGACGATTGTCAACATTGCGCTCGATTCGTTCTTTGTATTCGTCCTGCACATCGGTGTAGCGGGCGCAGCCATCGCAACGGTAGCCGCACAGATGCTTTCTACGCTGATTTGTCTGCGCAAACTGCTGCATATTGACATTATTAAACTACACACGGCAGATTTCCAGGAAAACTTCCGCTGTTTCGTGGAATTGCTGACCAACGGCATCCCCATGGCTCTGATGAATTCCATCACCGCCATCGGATGTATTGTCATTCAGTTTTTCGTCAACGGCATGGGCGTGATTTATACATCAGCCTATTCTGCCTGCAATAAGTACATCAACCTGTTTATGCAGCCCGCCTGTACCGCAGGATTTGCGGCTTCCTCCTTTACCAGCCAGAACTACGGTGCAAAAAAGTATCATCGGATCGTGGAAGGCATTGGAATCTGTCTTGGCATTGCGGCGGTCGGATATGTGACGTTGGGCGCAGTGATGCACTTTTTCCCGCGTCAGCTTGCGCTGGTAATGCTGAACAAGGAAGAATCCATCTCGCTTGCCATGCAGTATTTCAGATTCTGTGGCTTGACATTGTGTGCCGTCAACTTTTTGTTTGTCGTCCGCAGCGGCGTACAAGCTATGGGGCATCCCACCATTCCGATGCTTTCGGGCATTCTGGAAATGGCAATGCGTGTGATCGTGATTATTGTGTGTATTCCGCGGGTCGGATTTCGCGCTACGGCTTATGCGGAATCTTCTGCATGGATTGCAGCGTTTCTGCTCAATGGAATTGCTTTGTTTATCTATCTGCATTTCGCATTACGTCAAGAAAATACAAACGCCGTATCAGCTGAATGATACGGCGTTTTTGTTTGTAGATAAGTTGTATCTGCGATGCGTTCATAATGGGCGCGGCTCCAAACCTCGCCAAAGGGTATGAAATACCCTTTGGAATCCCATGATAGAAGCAGAAATAAAGGGCTTTTGAGATGAAAGCAACCAATAGCATACACATTGATTGTACACATACTATATCATCATGCAGTTAGCACATGAAATCTGTAATGCAAAATCTCTGCGTACCGCGCTTTCATTTCATCAGGCAACAACGATGCGGCAAGCAGTTTTTCACAATCTGCTTGATGCTTCGTCAGACTTTGTATCATTTTGTTGGCAGCGGCTTCCGTGATCTCAAAATTCTCAGCAAGTGCGAGAAAATCCTTTCGCCTGAGATTGCGCAGCTTACCGTTCAGTGAAAGTGCCGTTTCATCGGGATCCTGCGGCAAAATCAAATTGACAGGCAGCAGATCATAGGCAGGGGATAGACGATATTTCCCGCTGTTTGGTACTTTTTCAAGCAGCGAGAAGTTCTTCAGGTGCATATCGCTGTTGCCCGTCAGAAAACTGAACACTACCACGCGAAACAGCTCGGTGATATCCAAGCCGCCCTTGTCTGAAAATTGCTTCAGAATTTTGCCGCATTGCTCGTAGCTGCCGTGATATTTGTCCGCGGTCAGGCGCCCGCCAAGCTGACAAAAGTCCTCCATTGCGAGCTTTTTTCCGTCCGCTGTACGGTCAATGCGCTTTGTGATATACGCGAGCGAGCCGCCGCAGGGAATCAGCGCGTGCGGTACGGTTTCGATGCGCAGCGCGTTTGCCATGCTCATGACCAGATGCTCGCATTCGGGCATAAACGGGTAAGCCTCGTCCTGCGGCTTGAGGATGTACCCTGCGGGGCAGTCCACCAGCGTCAGACGGTCTTTGCCCTCACATTTCGAGAGATGCAGCGACAGCTTTTTCTGTACGCCCGTGACGGTCAGCCCACTTTCGAGGTTTGATTTTGCAAGCAATTCCAGTGTTTTCTGGTCGATGACAATTTCAGGCAGCGTGTCAGTACCGAAAAAGGCGTGAATACATTTCTGATGCCAGACGCCCGTCATTTCTGAATCGGAAAGCGACTTTCCGCAGCAAAGACATTCTTTCATACGTCTGCCTCCTCAATGCGCACGGTACCGATGCAGTCTTTGCAAGCAACAAGCAGCAGCCCGAAACGGTCAGCACGGTCGATTTTCCAGTTGCTGGTGACAACATCGAGCAGCCAGCCCTCAGGAATCAGACCATCGAAAAAGGGAAACAGTCTGCCCTCGGATTGATAGGTTTGCGCAGAGAGCGGCAGCGTCAGGGAAACGGGTGAAGCGTCCGCCTTGGCGAGATATGCTGCGTCGTATGCGAAAAAATAGCAGTTTTCGTCCGCCTGAAAGGTCAGGGTACCGGCAAAGTCATCGCGGACGAACACGCGGGCTTTTCGTGCAGTATCCATTATTTCGCCTTCTTTCGCGGGGCGGCTTCGCAGTCAAACATGGCAAGTGCCGCGTTGACTTTGTCCATACGGCAGGTTTCCTTGCCTTGTTCCAGTTCGCGGACAAATCGCAGCCCAAGACCAGAGCGCATGGCGAATTCCTCTTGGGTCATGCCCTCGGCTTTGCGCTGTTCCTTGATAAATTCAGCAATAGGGTTCATAGTTCAGCCCTCCTGTTTTTTACTATTATATACCCTATCGGGTACAATGTCAAGTGATTTCAGAAATATTGTACCCGAGCGGGATGAAATTATACATAAAACCAAAAATCACCCCGATAGGGTATAGTAAACGAATGGAGGGCGCCATCATATTTCTCGAAAAATTGCAGAGTCCAGAGGCAGAGCCTCTGGACTCGCTTCGCAAAGCGCGAAACCTCCTTTTTCCTTACAACAGGTCAGGAGGGGGCATAGGAATGCGGAGCATTCCGTGGGAACGTCCTACCAAGGGGTTCCCCCATACTTTTGTGATGTATGCTTTACTTTTTTGTGGTGCCGGTCAATAGAAATTCCAGCATTCCGTTGATATCTTCAGCGTTCAGTGCATGATCGTCGTTCCAATCGCCCGCAAGCAAACAAATATCTGCACTGGCATTGCCAAGCAACGCCTGCTTCAATTGCGCAAGATCCACGGCATTGACCTTGCCGTCACAGTTGACGTCGCCATGCAAATAGTTTTCTGCGGCATCCTTTTCCTGCTCTGTGATGACAAAATCTTCGTTTGTGTCGTAAACCTCAGATACTGCCTGTCGATACAGTGCATCAGGGTAATTCTGCTCGTTGATTGCAGTTCCGTCTTTCGTGAACACTTTGACCAGTACATTTCCGTGCGTTTCCAGTGCTGTGGAGTCTTTCCATGAAGATTCGCCTTTTTCGTCATATGTTCTATAGAATGAAGTGGCGGAATGGTCAGGGTTTCTGTCAAAAAAGATGGTGGTTGCGGGATGAATTCCCGTTTTGACAACTGCGGAGAAAGTCTGCCCCTTGGTGACCTGACAAGCGGTATGCAGCGGGTAGGTATGATATCCTGCGTAGTGTTCGGTACCGCTGATTTTTGCTATTATCTCGCCGTCTTTCGGATCCTTGTAGTTGTCGTTCAACGCATAAATAGTGATTTCGTAGGGGAGGTCAGCCTCATGTGTCATGATGGATACGGCAGTCAGATTGTCGTCCTTCGCGGCGGTATAGATGTTTGCGTACTCCCAGCCGCGGTTTGAGGTGGTATACGCAGAATTGCAGGCGCCGCATCGCTGATAGATACCGTCATAGTTGTCGCTTGGTTCCATATAGAACTGAACGGGGTTGCTGACGGAAGCATCATAATAGGAGATATAGGTATAGCCGTCCACGCCTGCGGTGGTATTGGGACCCCAGCTGTTTTTGCAGATCCAGGCACCATCGCCCGGAGGCGTTTCGAGGAATTTTTCTTTCGGGAAGTTATCATCCCAACCGCAAAGGCAGACTGCGTGACCGCCACCGCCTTCCTCATCACCGGTATGATAATAAGCTCCATATTGCGAATAGCGATTGGGTTTACTGACGGTGACATAGCCGAGATGCATTCCACCGTTTTCCATGATATTCCGTTTGATATCATCCGTATCAGTGATATCAAAGAGATGCGCATTTTGCAGATGCGCGATCGAATCGTAGCGGAACGATTCGTCAATCGGAACGAATTTCTCGCAATCGGGAATGGAGGAGGCAAGTGTCGGACCGGTCCACGCGGCGAGCACACTGGTCAGACTCCAAAAGCTGGCTGCGTGGTCGTAGCCGTCTAAGCCAAGGTTTTCCCTGTCGCCTGTAAGAAGGTCGAGGGGATCATCGGGGCTTCCTTTTCCGTAGGTAAACCACGAATAATGTTGTTCTGCAAGATCGATGGAAGTGTCTGCCATACCCTGTTTGATCAGGTTGGATTCGATTGCGGCAAAGCAGGCAAAAATGACGCAGGTGCCGTGATACTGTCTTTTGACAGACGTCATGACATTTTCGTCGCGGAGGTCAAAACGTGCAGGAAGTTCGGGAAGTTCAGAGGAATCGGTAGCTTTTGCAGTATGAAACGGGTGCAAAAGACCGTTGCTGCAAAGGGCGCAGGTGAGGAGGATCGCTGTGATCCTTGGAAAAAAAGACAGATGTTTCATAGGCACAAGTCCTTTCCGTTTGAATTTGCAACTACAGTATAGCACACTTTTAAAAGAATTTCAAGGGAAAATGGTACAATTATCACAATGGACATAAATCGAAAAAAACTTTTTTTCACCGTATATACATTCATTTATGAATTCGATTTGGTATACCATGTCACAAACATTAAAAACCTTGGACAAACAATGCTCTTTGTTTGTATGTAGATGGGATGGAAAAGAAATCCTGCCATTTCATATTATTATTTTGTCATGGACTGATTCCATCAATTCCAATATATTTTTTAGGAGTAGTACTATGAAAACATCCAAGTATATCTCAATTGCCCTCGTATCTCTCACACTGGCAGCAACCGTTGAGATTGACCTTTCATCTGAGCCAGTCGGTCGTTGCACCATCCGATATTTGATATCATCCTGCCAACGGATTTCCAAGCATATAGACAAAAAGCGCAGCCTTTTGCAGACTGCGCTTTTTTTCGAATTTACTGTAAAACTTTGATGAGTGCAATGGCTTTCAGGATGTCGGTGACATCATCAGCGGAAAGAATGCCGTCATGATTCACATCAGCATTGGCTCTGCCTTCCGGAGAGATTTGCACAGGTTCTTCATTATTGTAGCGTTGCAGGAGGACAACGTCAGAAATTTTGACTTTGCCGTCATTGTCCACATCGCCAAGGAGAATATCGGATTCTGCATTCAGTGCGATGAACGGGATATTGTTTTCCAAAGCATAAGCTTCTGCGGCGGTACCCTTATAGCTCGTAATGGTAAAGCCTTCTACCAGTTTGCCGTTCAGTACTTTTTGATCGTAAATATAACCGAAGGCACCTTCTTCAATATATCTGACAGAAGCGGGAATGAAGATGGTTTTCAGTCTGGGACAGTCTTGAAATACACACTCTCCAATCACTTCTAGATTTTCTGGCAGGTTGATGCTTTCCAGATTTTCACAGCCCGCAAATGCATCGTACCCGAGACCTGAAACGGTATCAGGCAAAGTCACAGATTTCAGCGTTTTGCAATCCTTGAAAGCTTCCGGGGAGATGATTTCGACTGGTACACCAAAATAATCGGCAGGAATTACGAGTTCTTCTGGTATTCCATCAGTCCAGCCTACTATATTCATATGTCTGTCGTTTTCTTCAAAAATCATGCCTTGTTCCAAATCTCTGAGCCAGGGAGTACCATAAAAAGAATACATTCCCACAGGTTTTATGATATCAGAAACGACAACATCTATCAGTTCGGAACAGTTCTTAAAGGCATTAGTCCCCATATATTCCAGAGAATCCGGGATGTGAATTGCTTTGAGTCTGGAGCAGTCTTGAAATGCTTCTTGTCCGATTGTCTTGATATTGTTGGTCAGATTGATGCTTTCCAGGTTTTCGCAGCCTGCAAATCCGGCAGTACCGATACTATTAACAGTATCAGGCAGAGTAACGGATTTCAGTGTTTTACAGTCCTTGAAAGCTTCTGGCCAGATGCTTTCGACAGGCATACCGTCATGTTCAGCAGGGATCACGAGTTCTTCGGGAATAGTTTCGGTCCAGCCTATCACACCCATATGTCCATCGTTTTCTTCAAAAACCATGCCCTGTTCCGATTCCGTGATTTCCTCAGCGCAGGCAATCAACGGCTTGCGGATGAGAGCGTTGTCGGCGAGTGGTGTCAGGGTCAGTGTTGCGACGAGCATTCCCGCCAAGAGTTTACTTGTTTTCATAAGAAACCTCCGATTTCGACTGATGTTTTGTGGACTCGTTGTCCGACAACCATAGCATACCATATATTGGTTATAAATTCAAATTGAGCTGTCTCCAGAGTTTCTTGATTATTTAAAAAAATGTATAGTATTCTCTGGATTTCTCACGTATTCTGCAATTTGTATATATTGCGATTCATAGCAAATATTGATTGAATTGTATGTGTTATCGTGCAATATCACATCATTTTCATTTTGAATGAAACATGGGGAACCCATGGCAGGGTTCCCCGTTTGTTGCTGATAGCTTTTAAAAATGTGATTTTGCTGGGATTTACTTTAATTCTATCAGACGAGCAATTCCTTGCAGAATCAGTGTCACATCCTCTGCGGTGAGGCTGCCGTCGTGATTGCAGTCAGCCTGGATTCTGCCGACATCGGTCAGGTCAACTTTTTCCTCGTTGGTATAACGCTGAAGCATAACGGCATCTGCAATGGAAACCTTGCCGTCTGTGTTGACATCGCCGTAGATGACGGAGTCAGTGCTTGGTTCTGTTGCTTTGAATGTAACGCTGATGCTTTCAGCATAAGTTTCGGCGTAGGAGTCCTTTTCGCCGATGATTTCTTCCAGAGTGGTCGATTCGAAAGCAGAGGTTTCAATTTTCGTCACGCTTGCGGGAATGGTGATGCGTTTCAGTGCGGTACAGTTCATAAAGGCGTATTCGTCGATTGCTTTGCAGCCATCCGGAATGACGATCTCCTCCAGTGCAGTGCAGGATTGGAATGCCAGACTGTAAATTTTCTGCAGTTTGCTTGGCAGTGTGACTTTTTTGAGGCTGAAGCAGCTATCAAATGTCTGCGGCCCGATTTCAATCACACCTGCGGGAATGACGATTTCCTCCAGTGCTTCGCAACGAAGAAATACGTTGTTATTCATTGCAAAAAGGGATTCGGGCAAAGTGATTTTCTTCAGATTGGTACAGAACGCGAAACATTCATGATCCAGCAAGGTGATTCCTTCGGGAACGGTGATTTCTTCGAGTGAACCGCATAGGAAAAATACCATTTCTCCGATGCTTTCCAGCTTTTCTGGTAAATTGACCTCATGCAGCTTGGTGCAATCCTGAAAAACAGCGTTTCCGATTGCGGTGACGCTTGCGGGAACCGTGATGGTTTCGAGTGCCTGACAGCTTGCAAATGTGAAATCCTTGATGCATTCGAGGTTTTTGGAAAGATTGATATCTGTCAGTTGCTGACAATAGTAGAATGCCTCGCTGCCGATTTCGGTGACACCATCGCCCATGACTACTTCTTTCAGATTGGTGCAGCCATAAAATGCGCTGTTGCCGATTTTGGTCACGCTATCAGGAATGGTGACTTTGGTAATGATCGTATTACCGTAGAATTGTTTTTCGGGAATCTCGGTAACGGAATCGGGAATGATGATCTCCGTGGACATTTTGCCCATTTCGAAGGCTTCTTCCTCCCACGGAAACGGCTTGGAATCCGTTACACCCGTGGCAAGCAATGCGGCCTCTGAGGGAGTGCCTGCGGCTTCATTTTTCGTGATTTCCGCTTTGCCGCTCTTACCGCTTGCACTGATTGCCAGTCCGAACGATTCCAGCGTTGCGTTCACAAATTGCGAAGAAAATGCCGAATATGCTCTGATGTGATTGTTTACGCTGACAGTGCCGCTGAGTTCCTGTTTGCCTTGCTTCGTAATGGATTCCTCCGTGCGGAAGCTCCAGAATTCCAGAAAATTGTCATCCACTTTACCGGGGAGCACCGAAAGGGTACTTTGATACAGCGCGTAGGTTTTGCCGTCGCTGCTGATGTTGCAGAGCTTTTGTCCGTACTGGGAATATGGCACCTCGTTCACGCAGGCATCAATAATGTGGAACCGAATGAAGGAATATTCAGTCGCCGCGGAAGTATCCAGTGTGCCGATATATTCCACTGCCATATCGGATTCCTGATTTTCAACGTTAAGTTCATAGCTGCGCACGAAATTCTCATATTCGAGAATCGGTGTGTCCTCGTCAATCGTTTCGCGGGCAATACAATCGGCTACGCCCAGGTCCTTCCATTCGACAGAAAAACAGCCATCTGCTGCAGGGGTCATGGCAACCTGTTCTGCCGTTGTACGGGTATTGTTGGCGGTAACCATAAACTGATAGCCGTCTTTTTCCTCTTGGAAGAGCGTTTCTTCGTAGAATGCGGCGGCTTGAGAGGGGAGTGCGGGGAGTGCTGTCATGGTGATTGCGAGTGTACTGATCATGATGAAAATACGTTTTTTCATGGGAAACCTCCTTTAATGATGATAATAATGGGGTCATCTTAATCGTAACGAAAATTTCAGGTGAATACAAGCTAAAAATTGCGATGATACGCACAAACAAGCCGGATATTGCGATGTGCAACAGTCCCCCAATGGGTATACTAGTAAAAATCATGAAATACGAGTAAATAGCCTTAAGATCCACTTTTGTCAGTCCACTGCGGACAGCCGCTCGACATTTTATCATCCATATCCGGAAAGCCCTCATCGTCAGTTGCTGCTTTATTCCTTGTTTATTCATTTCCCGATTCTTGATTTTTTTCTGCTGATATGCTATAATTGCACTATCTACAAATCTGCAACGGAACAGGAGGTATCTTATGAAAGCATTCACAAAAACGCTTGCAATCATCTCAGCCCTGATGCTTCTGGCAAATGCAGTACCTATGGGCAATATCGCTGTGCAGGCTACATCGGAATTGACCTATGCGGCGGAGGCAGCGCAGTCGGATACACCGGAAGAATCTCCAGACGCAATGGATAAGACGCTTTTTCAGCGGGCGATAACTGATACAAAAGCAGCGATTGTCCGTTTTGTGACGGAGAAGCCAGCAGCAGACACCGTGATTCCGCTGAATGAAGCGGAAACAGTACAAGCTGCATTTGATGCAGAGAGTGCAACGCTGTATGTCTATGCGGAAAACGGCGGCAAGGTCATTGCACCAGCCGATTGTTCCCAATTGTATTACATGAGGACATACCTGACTGAAATCGACTGCTCTGCATTGGATACCAGCAACGTCACGAATATGAATGAAATGTTTTATAATTGCTGGAATTTGACAAAGCTGAATGTCAGTGGATTTGATACGAGCAAAGTCACGGATATGAGCAGTATGTTCAACAGCTGTCATTCTCTGATCGCATTGGATGTCAGTGGATTTGATACGAAGAACGTCACGAAAATGAACAGAATGTTCTATGATTGCTGGAAATTGACTGCGCTGAATGTGAGCGGATTTGATACCGGCAATGTCATGAATATGAGCCTGATGTTCTCCGACTGCAAGACAGTGACGAAGCTGAATGTCAGCGGGTTTGATACGAGCAAAGTCACGGATTTAAGCTATATGTTCAGTGGTTGTGAGGCAGTGACTGCGCTGGATGTCAGCGGATTTGATATCAGCAGTGTTACGGATTTGCGCTGTATGTTCTACGAATGCAAGGCTGTGACCAAGCTGAATGTCAGCGGATGGAATACGAGTAACGTTAAGAATATGAGTCGGATGTTCTACTGTTGTGAGGCAGTGACTGCGCTGAATGTCAGCGGATGGGATACGAGTAACGTTAAGGATATGAGTCGGATGTTCTTCGGTTGTAGGGCAGTGACCGCGCTGAAAGTCAGCGGATGGGATACGAGTAACGTTCAGGATATGAACGATATGTTCTACGGCTGCGGAACGGTAACCAAGCTGGATGTGAGCGGATTTGATACGAGTAACGTCACGAATATGAGCGGTATGTTCTATTACTGCGAGAAACTGGCTGCGCTGGATCTGAGCAATTTTAATACGGGCAAAGTCACAAATATGTCCGGAATGTTCTACCACTGTAACACATTGAAATCCCTGGATGTGAGCGGGTTTGATACGAGCTGCGTCAAGGATATGAGTAATATGTTCGATTACTGCGAGGCATTGACCAAGTTGAATTTCAGTGGAATTGATACGAGTAATGTTACGGATATGAGCAGTATGTTTGGAAGTTGCAAAGTATTGTCCACACTGGATGTCAGCGTGCTGGATACCAGTAACGTCACGAATATGAGCTGTATGTTCAGTGACTGCGTAAAACTGACCACATTGAATCTCAGCGGGATGAATACAAGCAAAGTGAAGAATATGAGTTGGATGTTTTCAAATTGCAAAGCATTGCCCGCACTGGACCTGAGCGTGCTGGATACCGCCAATGTCACAGATATGAGCTGTATGTTTCGTGGTTGTCAAGCATTGACCACACTGGATATAAGCGTACTGGATACCGCCAATGTCACAGATATGAGCAGTATGTTCAGTGGCTGCACGAAACTGACCAAGCTCGATTTCAGCGGGTTGGATACGAGTAAAGTTACGGATATGAACTATATGTTTGCAAATTGCAAGGCATTGAAATCTCTGGATGTCAGTATGCTGGATACCAGTAACGTCACAAATATGTATGTTATGTTTTATAATTGTTTGAAATTAACCAAGCTGGATCTCAGTGGATTTGATACAAGCAACGTTACGGATATGAATGCGATGTTTTATAATTGCTCGGCATTAACCCAGCTGGACGTCAGTGGATTTGATACAGGCAATGTCACGAATATGAATGAAATGTTTTATAATTGCTCAGCGTTAACCAAGCTGGATCTCAGCAGTTTTGATACAAGTAACGTTACGGATATGAGTTCTATGTTCAACTATTGCTCAGCATTGACCAAGCTGGATCTTAGCGGCTTTGATACCGGCAACGTTACGGATATGAGTTCCATGTTCCATGACTGTACAGCATTGACCACGCTGAAACTCGGCGGGTTTGATACGAGAAATGTCACAGATATGCGTCTTATGTTCTACGATTGTCATACATTGACCGCGCTGAATCTCGGTGGGTTTGATATCAGCAATGTCACGAATATGAGTGAGATGTTTTCGGAATGTCAGCTCAAAAAAATCTATTGTACCAAAACGGATTACAACCGATATGTCAAAAAGGGCGAGCTTAGTTCCGACACCAAGCGAAAAAATCCTTTGCAAGGTGATGTCAACTTTGACAGCCAGATCACCGATATTGATGCAACGAAGATTCTGATAGAATACGCCACGACAGCACTGTTAAGTCAACCATCCACCTTTACGCCCGGCAAAACCCAGGCTGCTGATGTGGATGCAAACGGCACAGTTGATACTCTGGATGCCACATACGTGCTGCGGTATTACGCAACCACGCTGCTGAATGGTGAAGCGGACTGGGCGTCCATTCTCTCAAATGCAACCGTGTAAAAGGTTTTGCGTGTGCTATTTGCAGCACGACTCAGCAGGGGACTGTCTGACGGATACAGAAAACAAATGAAAAATCGGGAGAGCATCATTCGCTCTCCCGATTCAGTTTGTAGATAAAGTAGTCATTCAGCTGGATGGATATACTTGTCCATTATGCTTGCAACGTCAATCATTTTTATCTCAAATGCGGATTGTCTGCCCGCAGTCCTCAATAAACATACCGTTTACCTCAAAAAAAAAACCGAATACCGATTTTTAATGACAAATGATCAGAAATGGTATATAATACAAACAGTGGAGGTGAAAAAAACATGATCTTTAAATTGTTCATAGACAAAAACCGTCAGGAGGAAGTGATCGTAAATGCACATGAAAGAACCCCTTTGGTAGATCAGATTGAAAGACTTGTTTTGCAGGATGACCACAGAGATCAGCTGCCTGCTTATTGGGAAGATGAGATCATTATGCTCAGTATAAACGAGATCGAGTGCTTCATCATCGAAGGGGAAAAAACTTACGCCGTATGCAACGGCGGAAAGCAGTATCTTATCAAAAACAGGCTGTATGAGCTTGAACAGAACCTTCCGGGAAATTTCGAAAGGATAAGCAAATCTGCGATTGCAAACTGGAAGAAGATTATGAAATTCAAGGTGCAGCTTTCAGGAGCAGTAGATGCTGTTTTTATCAGCGGATACACTGAATGTATATCCAGAAGATGTTTTGCTGAATTAAAAAGGAGGTATAAGTTATGAAAAAGAATATCAAGGATTTTTTCAAGAGAGGTCTTGCAGCTGCATGGGGCGGTCCTGTGATCATGGCGATTGTGTGGGCTGTATTGAAATCAGCAGGAGTGGTAGAAACACTTACAGTGGATCAGGTTGTTCTTGGTATCATTTCCACGACGGTGATGGCATTCATAGCGGCGGGGGTATCTGTTGTGTATCAGATCGAGTCGCTTCCGAAGGCTTTCGCAGGACTGATTCAGGCAGCGGTATTATATATAGATTATCTTGGCATTTATCTGCTAAACGGATGGATTCCCTTAAACAGAGTATGGATCTTCACAATCATCTTTTTTGCAGGCTTTATCGTGATCTGGCTTGCAATCTATATCCCGATAAAGCTGAAAGTGAATAAAATGAATCGTAGTCTCAGATCATAAAACGTTTGCACTGACTGCTAAATCTACCAGGATTGTCAGGCATTCTGAAAAAGATTCTATGTTGTATCAATTGCGATATTTGTTGATTATCCCCGCGTGAAATCCAATATCCGATGGGCGGCTCTTGTTCATACTGCATAATCACCTGTGGTTGTAAATCCTCATTTTATATTTTTTATTAGAAATTTAACGACAATCATTAAATACTTATTGACAAACGTATATCTTTGTGTTATACTCATCACAACAAAGGATACACAGGGAAGCGCTCCTTGCAGGAGGTTGCATTCCTGCCTTTGTACCCGCTGTACAATCTTATCCATGAGGTGATACATTATGAAACATACGAATGAACTGGAAAAAGTGCTCCCGAAACTATGGCAGTTCGGGCAGATTGCGGCAATTGCCATGATTTTCGTAACCGTCATTTTTGTCGGTATCCTCACCACGGAGTACGTTCTCATGGCTGTGGTATTCGGCATATTCAAAGCGGCATTGTTTGCGCTGCTGACATGGTGCATTTCCCATGTGAAAATCGTGTTTGCCGATATGCGCAGTGGAAAAACCTTCGCGGAGAGCATTGCTCCGCGTATTACCGTGATTTTCCTGACATTTTATTTCGCATTTGTACTCCGCAATTCGAGTGACTCGCTCATCGGTGTATTTTCACAATGGTTCGTCCCGATTGAAAGGGCCTCGAATTTGAATCTGTTTCAAACAGTCACAACTTACGCCGCAGATTTTCTGATTGCGGTAATGGCGGTTTTCAGTGCGCTGGAGTTCTACGTGGCATCGCAAAGCAAGAATCGCAGTGCGATACTTGGCATTTCCAATCAGGAAACCCGCGCAAAAATTGCAAAACCGATCCGCATTTGCTCAGTGATTTTCTCCATTGGTTATTTCGTGCTCATAGTGATACTCGGCATGAAGCTTCTGCTTCGTGAGCCACCGCAGTTTTATATTGCGCTCCTGTTGCTTTCGATGATCAGCTGCATCCTCTCAATTTGCGTGCTGCTGCTGTTGTTCAGCATTATGCGGCATATTGAGAATGACACGCCGTTTGCTGCGGATTGCGCTCCCAAAATGCGTATTCTCGGTATTTTATACGGTGTGATGTTTGTAGGAAACCTGATTTTGAATATCTTGAATCAGATGCCATCATCTGCAACGGGGACGGCAGATTTCATGTCGATCATTTCGTATCCGAATTCGAATATTACGGTGGAAATATCGCATCTGAATCCTGTGGTATGCATCATTTTACTTGTACTTTCTGCGATTTTCGGTCACGCAGCAAAATTGCAGAAGCAATCGGATGAGATGCTGTAAGGAGGTTTGAATCACATGGCTGATATGACAAAATTGCAAAAGACCGCATCTGCGGCTAAAAAAGCAACAACGGTACTCTATGTGCTGCTGATGGTGGTAGCAGTGCTGAAATCGCTGCAAATCGTGATTTATCT
>JAZUJW010000111.1:0-60206 GCA_045642925.1 Oscillospiraceae bacterium | reverse complement strand
TGAATACATGGAATGGGATAAAGAATGAAAAAAGCAACACTGGCAATACTGATGGCGCTGAGCGTCGCAATGACTCTGAGTGGATGCGGAGAATCATCTTCCGCATCCACAGATCCGAACGAAAGCAGCAGTTCATCTGCGAATGAAATGATGAACTGGAACGGCATTACACTGTATCACTCCGCGGCAATCGTGGACACGAAAACAATGATTGATAAAGCCATTAATACATGGCATGGGATCAAAAGGAAGTCCCAATGCCGCTTGCAGTTGGGCGGCGTGCTCGGCTGCAAGCTGCATAATATATATGAAATTTGAAAATAAGGCGGATGCTCCGATGGAACGGCGAGCGTTCGCAATACGATAGAAATGAAAAGTTATAATGAGGAGGACAATATGAAAAAACTGCGCAAAGATGAAAGCGGTGCTGCTGCGATTGAGGCAGTTCTTGGACTAACTTTCTTCATGCTTTCGGTGCTGGCGATCATGATGATGTCCATGGTGATCCGTGTGGAGGCAAAAATGCAGTATGCACTTGACCAGACCGCACGCGAACTGGCAACGGACTATTACCTCTTGGATGCGGTGGGTGTTGCACAGTTTACCAGTGGAAAATCCACAAATGGTGCAAACCAGACACTGGAAGAAGCCAATTCGTTGATCAACAATGTGATTGATTTTTCCGGAAATGTGGAAGATACCGCAGGCTCGATTCAAGCAACGATGGACAGCGGCATCAACGGTGTCACGATGGATCAGATTCAGGCAGTTGGTACGAATGCCGAACAATGTGCATCACTGGCAAAGCAAATCGGTCAGAATCTGAAGAATATTGGTGATGATCCTGCCGCACAGGTGAAAGCCATTGTCAATGTGTTTGCGCATACACTTGGCAATAAAGTTCTTTCCTATTATGTTGCACCACAGCTTTGCCGCATGATCGTACCAAAATATATTGCTTCGACTTCTGATGCCACGGACAAATGGCTGGCGTCGGTTGGCGTGATGTATGAAGGTGTGGATGAAAATATCGTGGGACTCGATGCCATTGATTTTTCGAAGTCCACACTTCTGACAGACGGCAGAACGATTGAACTGATTGCAATTTATCCGATTGACTTGAAAAGGTTGACATTCGGCATGATAGATTCGCAGATCGTTCTTCGTCAAACGGCAACAACTGCTGCATGGGTCGTGCCGAACGGAGATACTCTGCAAAGCATTAGTGAGGCATATGGCAGCCATCAATCTGCTGATGATGACGAAGAATAAAGGAAACGAGTGCAAAGAAAATGAATGCAGAATAGTCTGCATGGTAGAGGATGGGCAATATGATTTTTGTGTATTTGGCGATTGCGATTCTCATTGCAATCTGTTCTGCGGGAGCATCTACCGCATTTTATAGCAGCTATGGTGTAAAAGTAAAAGAACCGATTTTGAAGATCTGGAAAGAATCTAAGGCAATGCTTTTGTTGCTGGCGGTGGTTTATACCATCGTAGCAGTTGGCAAGGTGTTGATTGATTTCAAAAAAGGTGAGATGTTCCTGCAAACCGTGGAGCAATTGATTCTCTGGAACACATTTCTTATTATTGCCGTGATAGATTCTAAACGTCGCAGAATTCCGAATCGTCCGCTGGCATTTCTTTTGATTCTTCGTGTTTTATTTATGATCGGCGAGATCGTGTACTCACCGAGTGAATGGCGGAGTGTATTATTTCCGTCGCTGATTGGATTCTTTCTTGGCGGATTTATCATCCTGCTTTGTATGTTGCTTTCACGCGGTGGTGTTGGCGCAGGTGACATGAAGATGTTTGCCGTTTGCGGCGCATTCTTTGGACTGTATGTGCTTCATGTTATGATGTACTCGCTGTTTTTGTCAGCAGTATTCAGCATCGGCTTGCTGATAATGCGAAAAGCGAAGCTGAGTCAGTCGATTCCGATGGCGCCGTTTATTCTTGCAGGTGTGAGTTTATACATTGCGCTGTGAAGCCGTGCGGCAGACACAGCCAAAACAGAAATATCAATGGAAAAGAAGTCAAGTAGAGGAGTAACGCATGAAAAAATCGGTTCCGATGTTGGTTCTGTTGGGCATGATTACGATGGCTACGATTTCGTGGGATAATGTATTATCCTATCATGGTAAAGTCAATCAGGAATTCAATGCGCATATTGAACAAGCAGAAATCTTTATGGAGAAGAAAATCTACCGTCAGGCAATATGGCAGTATCAAGATGCGCTTTTGCTTCAGCCGTCTAATTATAAGCTTGCAATGAAAATTGTAGATGTATATAAGCTGATGGGAGATATGGGCGGATATATTAATGCGCTGGATAGTGCAATTGCAGCTGATAATAAGCAGGAAGAACCATACTTGCTTGCTGTCGATTATTTTACGAAGATGAATAATAACCAGTCAGTATATCATTATCTGAATGCAGCTAATCAAGTAATAGACAGCAAAGAAGTAAAAGAACGGCTGCTGGAGCTGCGCAAACAACACACGGTCGTCAATCCTTTTTTTGAAGAACAGAAGGGTTATATCAGTGAGGAGGGGAAGAATGTCCCTTATGCAGTGATAAAAAAAGATGGAAAATATGGACTTGCTGATATAAGCCATTCACCTAAGATCGGATGCAAATATGAAGACATTGGACCGTATTTTAGTGGTTTGATTCCGGTAAAGCTAGATGGTGAATGGTACTACATAACAGAAGATGGATACCGTTTTCAGGTACCTGACCACCCTGCAAGCTGGCTTGGCTCGTTTTCGGATGGCTATGCGGCTGCCTGCATCGACAATAAATATGGCTATCTGGATAAGGGTGTACATGAATATCATTTTGAGTATGATTATGCAGGTGGATTTTATTATGGCATTGCAGCAGTCAAAAAGGGCGGTAAATGGGCATTGATCAACTCCTCGTTTGCCATGGTGACTGATTTTGTGTTTGATGATGTGCTGCTGGATGATTATGGTTTCTGTTCCGTCTATGGCAGAATTTTTGCGAAGCAAAACGGAAAATGGCAACTGTATGATACGACCGGAACGCTTTTGGCAGACGGTTTGGAAGATGTGAAAAGATTTGCTTCGACAGAACCCGCTGCTGTGAAAAAGGACGGCAAATGGTGCCTTATGTCGCAGACAGGTGAAATTGTACTGGAAACGAAATTCAAGGAACTGAACTCCATGAGCTGTGGCTATGCGCCGTTCCGTGAAGATAAAAAATGGGGCTGTATTGATATAGATGGAAACATTCTGATCGAAGCACAGTTTGAGAAATTGGCACCGTTCGAATCAAATGGTTATGCACAGTGCATGATGGATGATATTCCAAAGTTTTTGAAGGTGGAAATGTATGAAGAATAAGGCATTGGAGGGACAGTCATGTTAAATCGCATTCAGAAGGGTACAAATGTATATGCGGAGTTCCCGCTTGCAGAAAATGCTGAAATTGACCGTAACAGCATGATGATGATAAACGTCAATCGCCAGAAGAATCATTGTTTTGCAGGTATTCAGGTGGAGGAGAATAACGGAGTCAATGAAAAACTCCTGTTTGATGTCACCAGTATGATCACAATGCAGGAATATCTGCGAGAGTATCTTTCGCAGGAAGAATTCAAGCAGATGATTTCCCACCTGATTGATGGTATTGAAAGTTTTGATGAATATATGATCGATGTACGGCAGGTCGGCTTGCAGCTTGACAATGTGTACATCAACCGTTTGAATCATCGCGTATCGTTCCTTTGTTTTGCTGTAAAAAATCTGGAACAGTCCGGTGATATTTATACCTTTTTCCATGACCTTGTCACGCAGTGCCGTGTGAATGTAACGGTTCACGAAACAAGCTATTGGCATTGTGTACTGAATATTGTACAGGATCCCAGTGGTTTTTCGCTTCAGAATATGCGGGATGCGATGGCTTCTCTGACGAGTCAGGCAAGCGTACAGCCTGCACCGATCGCTTCCCCTGCGGAACCCAAGCACGAAACCACATCCGGCAGTCTTGGTGCTGCTATGCCGCAGCCGAAGCCTGTGCCGCCGATGGCACCAACCGTGCCGCCCATGCCGATGAGAAATGATGCGGCAACGGTCACTGTCGCAAGACCTGCCCCTGTCATGCCTGCACCTGTGCCGTTTGAACAGTCTGCGGAAGCGGATGAGAAGAAAGGCTTGTTTGGCGGCTTGTTCGGCGGCAAAGGAAATAAGAACACCAAGCCAGCAAAGCAACAGAAGCAGAAAAAGAAGAAAAACAATTCCCCTGCACCTGCCGGCTCAATGGGACTTGCGGGCAGACTGAATAATGCAGCAGAGAAATCAAAAATGAATGATGCAGGAATACGTTCGGACTTTTCTGATATGGAGACGGATGCAGGGATTCCGCCTATGACTATTGTACCGCCTGTACAGCCTGCACCTGCTGTGCCTTTTTCGGGAACAACGGTTTTGCGCGGCAGCAATATCAATCAGGGCATTGTGGACATTCCGCAGCCGCCTGTGAACCCTGCGCCTGTGATGCCGCAGCCGCCTGTGGACCCTGCGCCTGTGATGCCGCTGCCGAATGTGCAGCCGCAGCCTGTGAATCCTGTACCTGTGATGCCGCTGCCGAATGTGCAGCCGCAGCCGACAGCACCATCCGGAACGATGCATTTCGGTGGGGATTCTTCCATACAGCTTCCGCCGCTTCCGCAGAACGTCAGCGCAGACACAACGGTTCTGAAGCCTGCCGAAAGTGCCGAAACCACGGTGCTTCGTAACAATGACAGCCCTGAAACAACGATTTTGCGTCCGAAAACGGCGTACCTTGTCTGTATGCGCAATCAGGAGAAGTTTACCATTTCCAAATCGGTTTTCCGCATCGGACGTGACCGCGCTGATATTGACCTCAGCGTGAAGTGGAATACGAATGTCGGACATCAGCAGGCTGAAATTATGGAGCGAAATGGTGAATATTATCTGATCGACCTCAATTCCCGCAATCATTCTTACCTGAATCAAGTGATGCTTCAGCCGCAGACGGAAACCGTTCTGCGTCATCAGGATATTATTGAACTGGCAGATGAAAAGTTTCAGTTTTTTGAGCAATAAGGAGAACAGCATACATGAATTATCTGGTTTCTGCATCCACTGATATTGGTCTGACCAAAAAGACCAATCAGGACAGTTTTGGTGTCAAGGTGATGGACACGCGCCTTGGTAAAATGGCGTTTGCCATTCTGTGTGACGGAATGGGCGGACTTTCATATGGTGAAGTCGCAAGTGCCACTGTGGTGCAGGCGTATGAAAACTGGGCAGTGACAAGTCTGCCGCAGCTTTGTGAAAGCGGCGTGACGGATGACATCATTCGTAAGGAATGGCTTGCGCTCTGCGATCAGTGCAATGAAAGGCTGAAAAAATACGGAGAACAAGTCGGCTCACCGATGAATGTTGGAACGACCGCTGTGATTTTGCTGTTGACAGAAACCAGATATTTTATTTTGAATTTGGGCGATTCGCGTGCATACCGCATTGACAGGGCAGTATCTGTCCTGACACGCGACCATTCAGAGGTCGCGCTGAAAATTGCACGCGGAGAATTGCAGCCCGAACAGGAAAAAACTTATGCACGCCGAAGTGTCCTCTTGCAGGGCATCGGCGTGACAGAAAAAATTGTCCCTGATTTTTATGCGGGCAGAACCGAAAAAGATACTGTATATATGCTCTGTTCTGACGGATTTCGACACGAAATCACGGAGGCAGAGCTGTATCAGTTTCTAAACCCTTCTGCCCTTTGTTCTGTGGAACAGATGAAACAGAACATGGATACGCTGATTGATATGAACAAGCAGCGCAATGAGCGCGACAATATCTCAGTGATAACCGTCAGAACGTATATCTGAATTTCTGCGGAGGTACGGAAATGCTTGCAAAAGATACGCTGTTAGAAGGAAAGTACAGGATCCTTTCAGAAATCGGTCACGGCGGTATGAGCGTCGTCTATCTTGCAATCAATGACAAGGCAAACAAGACGTGGGCAATCAAAGAAGTCCGTACAGACGGTCAGAACGATGTGAATGTTGTGCACCAGAATTTGATTGCGGAGATCGAGACACTGCGAAACGTCAAGCATTCAAAACTGCCGAGTATCGTTGATATTATTGATGATCCTGATTCGAATTCTTTTTTCATCGTCATGGACTACATCGAAGGCCGTTCGATGGACAAGATCCTGGAAGAAAAGGGCGCACTGCCGGAATTGATGGTGCGCGAATGGGCAAAGCAGCTTTGTGACGTGCTGGGCTATCTGCATTCACTGGAACCGCAGATCATTCACCGTGACATGAAGCCTGCAAATATCATGCTGCGTCCGGATGATACCGTTTCCATCATTGACTTTGGTACAGCCAAAAAGCTGGAACATAAAGAGGAAAAGGCGGATAATCTGGGAACAGGCGGATATGCTGCCCCTGAGCAATATGAAGAAAACGGCGAAATTACGCCGAGAACGGATATATATGCGTTGGGAATGACGCTGTATGCGCTCCTGACCAACATCAACCCGCAGCGAACCAAGGTGACGGATACTTCCATTCGGAAAGTCAACCCTGATTTTTCTGCGGGACTTGACCGCATCATTCAGAAATGTACCGAAAAACTGCCGGAAAACCGCTATCAAAGCTGCGCGGAACTGATGTATGATCTGGAAAATATTGATGTTCCCGTAGGAGAACTCAAACGCAAGATCGGCTTGTTTGCGGCAACGGCATTTCTGGCTGTGATTTGCGGTACGGCAGGTTTCGTATGCAAGAGCATGGCAAATTCGATGGCAGAAGATACCTATGCGCTGACGCTGGACAAAGCTGCGAAAACGACCGATTTTGATGAAAAAGTCACACTCTATAAGGAATGTATCGCCATTCCGAAAAAAGGCGGCGAAAAGGATGCCTATCTGGGCTTGATACAGGTGTTTCGTGAAGATGCTGTCTTTTCCGTGGAGGAATCGGACACACTGGTCAGTCTGATCAAGAGCCATCAGGAAGAATTGCAGGAATCGCCTGAAAGTTACTCGGAGATCTGTTTTGAAACGGGAAAGTTGTTCTGGTATTACTATAATTACGGCGATACCAGCAACAATCAGATCACCCGTGCCAAAACTGCTATTTCCTGGTTTGAAACGGTCGAGGAATATGAACCTGAAAATGCAATGGCAAAGGTTTATTCGGAGATCGGCGTATTCCATCGGGATATCACAGTTGATATCATCGAAGGCAACGACAAGGGTAAATATCTTCCCTTCTTTCAGAATATGCAGGGATTGATGGATGAGGTCGCCATGAACGAGAATGAGAGTGAGATCATTCGGTTGGAACTGCTGGAAATGGCACGTTCCGCCCTGCATCAGTATTCGACCAAGCTGAAAATGGATAATGTTTCCAAGAACGAACAACTGAAATTGTATGACCAGATCGAAGCTGCTTTGAAAACGATTGAAGTGCCGGAAGAAGTGGAAGATGACATCCGAACCATCAAAAAGAAGGCGATCCAGGATAAGATGGCGGATACAAAAGCAACCATTGAGAATGCCTTCGGGACAAAGGGAGGTTGACGAAAATGCAAGTAGAAACACTTGAAGCACTTGCTGTGATATTATGGATATTGTCGGGAGTGCTGTTTTTGGCAGCCTGTATTTTCTTCGGGATCTTTCAGGTGCCGAAGTTGATCGCAGAACTGACCGGTTCTGCAAAAAGAAAGCGTATTGCGGCAATTACCAGCCAGCAAAGCAGCGGCACAGGCTATTCCAGACAATTGAAACCGCATTTTGCACTGCCGCCCAGTCAGCCGCTAGGAGAAAAAAAGACGGCGCAGAAAGAAGCAGCGGCATCGCCCGAAACCACGCTGCTGCAGCCTGAAAAGCCTGCGCATACCTATGCGGAAACCACGCTTTTGCGAACAGATGCCGTGCAGACAACAGTGCTGCATGAAAGAGATGCAGGCGGAATGCTGCCGATTTTGCAGCCGGATGTTCCTTTTGCGGTGATAGAGGAATTCCGCTTTGTCGGCAGTTCGGAAACTGCCCCGTGAGCAACCGCACGAAAATACGGTGTATTTTGAGGAAGAAAAGGAGTTTTGAACATGAATCTGCGTCTGAAAACTGCATTGAAAAAAGTCACAGCCGCATTTTTTGCTGCGGCAATGCTGGTCAGTGCAGCACCGGTGGATGTTTTAGCAAAAAATTCATATTACCTGAAAGAATCAGCAGCGAGTCCTTCTGCATCCGACAATCAGAATACGAAAGAAGGTTCTTCGGATTCTGATAAAACGACATGTGAGGTACATATTCAACATAGTGGTAATGGCACGTTTTGGTTGAATGGCGAACAGAATGGGTATTATGGCTGTTTTCAGAAAGGCAGTACCGTATTCCTTCGTTTTTGTGGTCAGCAGTCTGCTGATGAGCATAATCGTGTTGCTGCTGTTCTGATAAATGATGAACCAATGGAAACGGATGATCTCGTTGATTGGTCATATACATTTGTTCTGAACGAAGATGTCACGATAAATGTGAGATTTAAGGAATACGACGTTGCAACATTTCATTATGATGATACGAAAATGTATTTTCAGGATGTAGATGGCAATGTCATCGAAAACGGAGATAAAGTGCGTGTAAATCGCTGGAATTATACAGATATTGTAGCCGTCCCGAAGGATGGCTACGAGATCAGTTCGGTACTTGGTGATGGCAATGTGCTGCATCGGGAACTGAATGGATATTATCGTCTGACCTACAAAAATAAGGATTATGAGGTCACAGCCAAAACGAAGACACGCTATATGTCTTTGACCGCGGAATCTACAGCGGGCGGCAAGATCACCCTTCCTTCCGCGAATATCGAATACGGCAGTTCTGCAACGATCTATGTGACCGTGCAGGATGGTTATTATCTCAAGTCTTTGACGATCAACGGGAAACCGTATACAGAGTATGCCATATATCAGGATGGTGTGCTCACCATTGCTTCGGTCAAGGAAGACCTGCATTTTCAGTTTGAGTTTCAGGCAGGCACTACGGAAGATGCACTTTATAATTGGATAAAGGTGCAGGAAGTGGATGCGGACGGAAATCCGCGTCCTGTGGCGGTGCTGGCAGAGGATACCATGCAGCATACCTATACGATCAATCAGGGCGATGGCATGATCTGGACGACCGAAGCCGATGGTATCGCACTGATTGATGCAGAGGGAGAACTGCTGGGCGGCGGCATGGATATCCAGTCCGTGATGCTGGATACAGTGCCTGAAGACGTGACTGTCCGAATGTTTTCGAGTAAGGATCTGGCGATCGGAGAAAAAATCCATATCTACAATCTGCCGTACCATATTCAATTCTATGATGGCGCGGATATTCAGCTGACCACGAAGGATAATGCGGCAAATCAGGTGTATAGCAATGATGTACCGCTTCGACTTGTGTGCAATTATCTCTCAGACAATTTTCCGCGTATTACGGAAGCATCGTATGTCGTTTCCGCTAATGGTAGGGAAACAGGGCATGGCGATGTGGACTTGGAAACCATGCAGTTTTCCGTTCCCGTAAAGGGAAATGATGGCACTGTGACCATCAAGGTGACGGCAAAGGATTCCTATGGCAACGAGTTTTCAACACCGGAACTGAATGTGTTGGTGAACTCTACACCGCCGACTGTGGAAACGCTGTCTGTGTCGGGCACACCGAACGGCGGCGCGGAGTCGCATTATTTTCAGGAAAAACGCGAACTGAAACTGATGATTCGGGATGTGGATTTTGCGTGGAAGCAGGAAAACGTCAAAATCGAAGCATTCTATCTGCCTGATCGTCTTCTGACCGTATCGGAAGAAAAAGAAGTGGAAGCATGGCGTTCCGGTGCTGTATCGGATGCAAATGCATCACGATTTGTGCTTGACCACGTTGTGAATCTGTCTGACCATCTGGTTTGGACAGTCAACCATTTTGATATGTCTGTGCATTATGCGACCATGTATTTTGATAAAGAAGGCGTCTATGCATGGCGTCTGCGCTATGAAAACCGCAGTGGTCTGAGCTGTAATGAAGTCTGCGTCGCCAAACCTGTGACGGAAACGGAAGAAACGGAAACATCTGATGACACATCTGCCGCAGAGGATTCTGACGAAACGGATGAAAACACCGAGGAACCCACGGAAAAAGAGAAAGTTAACATTGCGCCCTTCTATTTTGTCATTGACTGGACTGCACCGACAGCCGAAATGGAAGCGCCCGAATCACTGAACGGTGACTGGAAAACCAGACTGTGGGAAAGACTCTCCTTCATGCTGTTCGGTAAGGACATTGTGGAGAAAGTGCGGGCAATCAATGTGGAAGATGCCCTGTCCGGCGTGAAGAATAATATTTCGTATTATAAGCAGAAGTTCACGATGGACGAAGATACTGCACTGACGCTGGAGGAACTGAATACGCTGTATGCAGACAAGAAGTTCATGACCACAGCGTACAGCCTTGCACCGGATGAAAAGGTCTGCATTTATGCCCGTCTGGAGGATAACGCAGGCAATGTTTCCTACATCAGTACGGATGGTATCATCATCGAAAACGATCATCCGGAATTTATTCGTCTGCACCCGAATTTTGATACTGAAAACATCATGAATGAGTTTCTGCGGCAGACAACCGTAGATGTCTCCGTGACAGATAATCCTGACACCAATGAAAGCGGTATTTTCTCCGGTATCAAGACGGTGCGCGCCTATTTCCTGCTTGGTGCAGAAGGCAGACAGAAAAATGCAGGTGTCCTGTATCAGTGGCAGGAAGGGGAAACGCCGAAGGAAAGCTTCTTTGGTACGATCCCCATTGATATTCATGATCCTGAACTGAACGAAGACTATGTAATCCTTTGGGTCTACGCGGAGGATATGGCTGGCAACCGCTTTGAACAAAAGTGCCCGATGTCCATTAACACCGATAAACCGAATGGCACTGTGGACTTTACTTTCACCGGCGGCGACGGTCATGCGATCCATCAGCAGGATCCGTATCATCAGGGACAAGCGACCGCGACCATTACGCTGAAAGAGGAACGTGAATCGGCATTTAATCGGACGGCAGCAGAATCAGCGATTCGTTCTGCACTGTATAGCGAGGAAACCGAGAAACTGGCAAATGAATTAAAGATCGGCGAATGGAAGTATGATGAAGACACGCACACCTATACTACAGAAGTCGTACTGACAGAAGATGCAAACTATTCCTGGAAAGAAGTTTCTTTTCAGGATCGTGCAGGACATAAAGTCACCATCAAACCGCAGAGCAATGCTGAGAATTCCGTCAAGCTGGAGGGCGGAACAGCGTACTTTACCATCGACAACCATAATCCGGAAGGAAAGCTTTCGAATGGCTTTACCTTCTGGGAAAAACTGATGAATGTGCTGACATTCGGCTGGTATGCAAAACAAATGAAGGCATTCCGTTTTGAGGCGGAAGCAACGGATGCGACCAGTCCATATTACATCGAATATTATATTGATTCGGGGAAAGGTGAGAATGGCGATCTGCCTTTCTGCCTGAGTGAGGCAGATCTTTCACAGAAGCAATGGAAGGAATACACAGAACCGTTCTCTGTGGAAGAAGACAGCATTTACGTAGTATATCTGCGAATTTCTGACTACGCAGGCAACTATATTTACATCAGTTCGGAAGGACATATCATTGATACCTCGCCTTGTGATATCACATTTACCTCCGCGGTGGACGGTACAGGCGACCGTGTCAAGCAGGTCGGTGCTGAATACAGCGGAAAAACGCTGGACATTTCCGTGATGATTCAGGATGCACAGCCTTCCGCAGGTATTCATTCTGTACGATATCAGATCACAGATGGCGGACACCCTGCGGAAACGGCAGAATGGGTGACGCTGCTGGAAGCCCCGATGGGCGCGCCTTATGAGGAACTGCTGCACGAAGTGGAAGAAACCATCGTGCTGGATACCACAAAGTACAACCGCAGTGACGTGAAAGTGACTGTTGAAGTCGCTGACGGCGCGGATAACATCAGACAGGAGGATTATTGTCTGGATGTTGACGTTACAGCACCGCAAATTTCGCTTGCATATGATAACAACAATGTGGCGAACATTGACGGTGAGCGCGGCTATTTCGGCAGTCCTCGTACCGCAGTCATCACGATTACCGAGCGTTCACAGCATTTTAATGCGCAAAAAGCAGCAGAGGGCATTTCGGTGACCTGCACAGACGGCGCAGGCAATCCGATTGCCATGCCGATGCTGAATCTGCACTGGAGCGATGTTTACAATGCGGATAATCCCGATTTGGATACGCATACCGCAGAAATTGCGTACAGTGCGGACGGCAACTACACCTTCAGCATTGCATATACCGATGAAGCAGGCAATGCGAATGCAAAAGTGCAGACAGAGGCAGTCACACCGTATCAGTTTACGGTGGATACTGCGAAGCCGCGTGCGGCAGTCAAGGCAGTATCGAATGAAGGCAGAGAATGTGAATGGGATGTGCTGATTCCGGGCGCAAAGCTGTTCTTCGGCTTCTGGGCAAAAGAGCGTATCTCCATTTCGGAAACGCACGCAGACGATACCTCTCCGATCGTATCGGTCAGCTATTATAAGACCGTTGGCGATGCGGCTGCAAATCCGCTGAGTGAGAGCGACCTCTCTACGGTACTGCAATGGAAAAAGTATGAACCGTTTGACATTCTGCCGAACGAGCAGTGTGTTGTCTATTTCCGTGTAGAGGATTATGCAGGCAATGTGCGCTATATCAGCACGAATGGTCTGATTGTGGATGACAAGCGTCCGGAAGAGGAAATGGTCACGCCGGAAATCGCATTGACACCGCAGCAGGCAGAAAGCGGCATTTATAACAAAGATGTCGTCGTCAGCGTTCATGTGACAGATCCCTCTGTGAACGGTATTTATTCCGGCTTGAAGGATGTTCGTTATTTCGTGACCAATATGGACGCGGAAACCCAGAACGGTGTTCTGTTCTCCTTTGAAAAAGATGAACCGCAGCAGGCGGATTTGAAGCAGACTGTTGAGGATACGGTCATCATTTCGAGTGCGCTGAACAACAGCAATGCAGTCAACCTGATCGTTGAAGCAGTGGATAATGCAGGCAACACAGCGCGTGAAGTGCTTCCGCTTCGTATTGATACCACTGCGCCTGTGATCCATGTCATGTATGACAATAATGCAGCATCGGGTGACTTCTTCAATTCAGCACGTTCTGCGACCATTCAGATTACTGAACGTAATTTTGATCCGAAATATGTGAATGTAACGGTCAAGCACAACGGCGCAGAAACGAACCCGCAGCTCAATTGGGCGCAAAGCGGCGGTACGGGCAACGGCGATGATACCGTCTGGACGGCAGTGCTGACATTCAGCGGGGATGGTACGTATTCCTTTGATATCACCTGCACGGATATGGCTGGTAATGTCGGCACGCTGCAAATGGCGAACAATACCGTGAATGGCGGTACATTTACGATCGACCAGACCGCGCCGAGTGTGACGGTGGTATATGACAACAATGAAGCCTTCAATGATATTTATTATGCGGCGGGGCGTGTTGCAACGGTTACGATCGTAGAGCACAACTTTGATCCTGCTGCTGCAATGGCAGGCATTCAGATCACCGCCAAAAACAATGGTGCGAATGTTGCGCTTCCGACCATTGACGGATGGACGAACAACGGCGATGTCCATACGACAAAAATTCACTTTGAAAAGGATGCAGAATATACATTCAGCATTGCGTTCCGTGATCTGGCAGGCAATGCAGCAACAGGCTATGGTCCTGCACGTTTTGTAATTGATACCGTCACACCTTCGCTGAAACTGACGGTCAATGATTCCGAAAAAGAAGCGGCTTATGCGGATAAGATCGTGCCTGTCATTACATACAGTGACCTGAACCTGAAAGCGGATGCCGTCCAGGTAACGCTGAATGGTGTGCGTGTGGAAGTCACGGAAACGCAGGAAGACGGACAGCGCATCTTCACGCTGAAATCGACAGAAGACAGTACATTGCCGACTGTACAGTGGCACTGTGCCGTAGCAGACAGCGAACAGCCGAACGGAAAAGTCCTGACCTTCACGAATTTCCCGACAGGTACGGCAATGAAAGCATTTGATGACATTTATACGCTTTCGGTGTCGGTGGAGGACAAGGCAGGCAGAGTCAATAGTAAAACGCTGCGCTTCTCTGTCAACCGCTATGGTTCGACCTATGATACCAGTGCGGTCGATGATTTGCTTGGCACGTATCAGAAAGCGCCGAAGGATGTGGAATTTTCAGAAATCAACCCCACAAAGCTTTCGGATATTCAGGTAACGCTGTTCAAGAATAATGAAACGATTTCGCTGAAGCAGGGTCAAGATTATGACTTGACGGAAGATGGCGAAGCAGGTGCATGGTATGCATACACCTATCACCTTGCGGAGTCGAATTTCGCAGAAGACGGTGTATATCGAATTGTGGTGCATTCCGTGGATGAGGCTGGTAATGTATCGGAGAATACACTGGATACCAAGGATACCGAGTTGAGTTTTGGTGTTGACAAAACGCCGCCGAGAGTATCCGCAACGAATCTGGAAAGCAACAAGACCTATGCAGAAGACATTTATCATGTCATTCTTTCGGCAGATGACAACCTGAAACTGACAAAGCTTACAGTAAAGCTGGATGGAGATGTGGCGGAAGAATGGGATGCGGAGGCAATCTCACAGCATCTTTCCGATTCCGAAGACTTTTCGTTTGAGATTTCGGGTGCATCGACACACGCGCACAATGTGACGCTGATTGGTGTAGATGCAGCGGGCAATGAAACACAGGTGGAATTGAGTGACATTTACGTCACCACGAATCTGTGGGTACGATTCATGAACAATAGACCGCTGTTCTTCGGAGTCATCATTGGTATTGCGTTGTTAATGGCGCTGTGTGTATTCATGGTGATTCGAAAGAAGAAAAGAGCATAATCCTACTTCATAAAAAATATGCGGGGGCTTTTCAAAAGCCCCCGCACAGCTTTCCTGTATATTAGGGCAACACCGCACAAAGCACGCTTAACGGCTTGGTGGCACATCTGCTTGCAAATTTTCCGCCATCTTGCACAGAAATTCCTTGCTGGGCGTCAGCCCAGCGGCGTGATTTCTGTACAAACTGACGAAAAATCTGACTGGTCAAACTCCTTTGACCATACGGATCCTGTACCACCAGCTCTGTGCGGTGTTGCCTTAGAAAAAACGGCATCTTCCCAAAAACTCCGAAGATGCCGTTTCGTGTAATGGGAAATCAAATGTCCATTGTCGTCATTGAAATGACGGAAATGCTCGGTTCACCTGTTTTGGATGCAACAAACTGAATCGAAATGCTGCCGTTTGCAGGAACGGAAATGAACTCGTTCTTGCCGGAAATCGTGTATGTGCCATCTGCATTCTGCGTGCAGTTGAACGCACCGGAATCCGAAATGGTGAAGTTGGTTGCTTCAATGCACAGTTCCCATGCAAACATCTCAGTATTGCTGTTGTTCTGAATTGTGATGATGCCGACAAAACCATCTGTCCATGCATTTGCTGCATTCAGCAGAACTGTGCAGGCATCGGTCATGTCTTTGCGGTCAGTGACAGCAGTAAAGACAGGCTCTGCACCGGTTGCATTGGAAAGCTGATAACCGAAGGTAACTTCGCCGCCTGCGGGAATCTCTGCATTGTAAGCCGCACATCTGATGACATTGTCTGCAAGCAGGTCTGCATTCCAGATGCTGACCACGTTGCCTGCGAAGCTGTCAGCACGGAGTGCCCAGCCGACAACAGGGGTATCGCCGTTGTTCTTGACAGTGACGGACATGACACAGCCGCCATTCCAAGCGGTAACGACAGAAGAAGTCACGGTCAGGTTGACATCAGTCGGAACAACAGGAACGTCAGGAATTACAGGAACGTCAGGAATTACAGGAATGTCAGGGATAACAGGAATGTCAGGCGTGCTGGGGTTGTACGGATTTTCCGGCATATTATCTGCCAGATATTCCTGAAGAACAGAAAGCTCTGTATTGTTGTTGACATAGTCAACGTCAGCCTGCGTGAATGCGCCGTCATAGTTGACATCGCCCAAGACCAGAGAAATCGGCTTGTAAGCAGTCGAATTGTTCAGAGTGCCAAAGTTTTCGATGGTGTTGGAAAGGTTATCAGTGATGCGATATGCAACATTGCTGTACGTACCGTTCAGGCTGACAAACCAGTTGTAGCCGTTGATGTAATCATCGATCGGGCTGCACAGGTCAGCGTAATCGAAGACCAGTGTGCCGTCGAATGCAAAGTTCGAGTAGTTGTATCCGTTGTGACTGAATACGGAAACGAGGTTGTTCGTTTCAGAAGAAGTATTGACATCTCTGCCAAGCCGGACACCAAGGGTGTGACCTTTCGTGGTATCCACATCGACCTGACCGACATAGTAAACATCCTTGTGACCAACATTGATGAAGTAGAATGCGTTTACGTCAAGCTGACCATTGACGGACATATAGTGTGTACGGTCAAAGATTGCAAGACGCTTACCGGACATACTTGCTTCCCAGTTGCCGGGAACAGCAGTTTCGCCGTTCAGTGCATCGTAAGCAACCCAGACGTAACCTTCGTTTTCGTAGCCGGTACCCCAAGAGTTTGCAACCTTGAATGCGCCCATTTCAGCAGTATCGACTGCGCCGTTGCCGTTGATGTCGATCCAGACGGTGTCGTCATAGCCGACAACTGTCATGCCGTGACCGCTGTTGTCTTCGCATCCACGGAATGCAACGCTTTCGGTTCTATTTTTGTCATTGTAATAAAGCGTTGCTTTACCGGTATTGGGGTCAATGGCATTTCTGTAGCCGTAATCCCAGTCGAACTGAACACGGATCGTAGCCACTTTGCCGTCAGCAAGGAGCTGCTTGATTTCTTTCAGGGAAGAAGAATTCGGGCCGGTGATGGGCGTGCCGTAGCCGGGGATGGTGATTGCATCATGGCTGATGAGTCTGGTATTCAGTGCATCGACCATGGCATCGGTGTCTTCGCACCAGCTATAGTCGTAGTTTGTACCATTGATCTGGCTTGCACCGTTGACGCTCTGGTAAGGCATATCTTTCATGCGGACGCAGCCGGTATTTTTGAGCATTCCGAATGCTTCGATATTCGAAGAACCTTCATTTCTGCCTGCACTGATGAAGTTGAACGTATAAGCAGGAGAATATGCATTCTCTGCGGTAGTTTCGATGCCGTTGAACTTGTTTGCTTCATAGGTGTACTGATAGTATGTGCTCGACCATGCATAGCAGCTTCCAACGCCCATCTGGTTGCCGATTGGCGGGAAGTACGGAGACTGGCTCAGGTCAACCTGAGAAGGCAGCGCGGTATCTTTGTCTGCGGAACGCAGCATTTTTTTCTTCGGTGCAGCAGCGGAATCGCCGACATAGTCGGTCTCGCTGACCGTATCGCCCATACCGTACAGGCTGCTGTCAAAATCACTATCATTTGCGGATGCAGACATCGTGTTTGCCAGAATTGCTGTACAAGCAGCAGAAATGGCAAGAATCGAAGCTGCAATAGCTTTTCTTGTTTGTTTCATTCTATAAGTACCTCCATAGACTAATTTTTAAAATACCATAACCCTGTGGGTTCACGATTTTGAACCCGTTTTGTTTTTGAGAAACTGCACTTTCGTGCATTGCTGTCAGAGTCTTTCAACTGTTGCGCATACAGTGAAGACCATGCGTTGACAAGCCATTTGCAGAATGATATCGTTCATATGAAATGTTCCGTCCGCCTTGCCGCAGATGCAGTGTTCGGACGGGAAAGTTGTTTGTCAGAATGGTGATTGTAGTGGGCTTTGTCAGTGTGGTGTACATTCGTACAATTATGGTACAGCTATGGGAAAGCTGTATTTTCGTGAAAAATGCGCTGACAAAGCTGTAGTGTATTGTATCTGTTCATAGCTTCATCCAATCCATAGGAGAGGAAAGCGGGCAGCTGTGTATGCGTCATAAGAGGGGAGGGACAACATACACGGGCTACCCGTAAAATTGTTTCGAAACAACAATTCATTATAGCATATTTTGAAAGTCAAAGAATGGGTTTGGGTATGAATGGTATGGATTTTGGGTATAAACGGTACGTTGATATGCGATGCATAGAAAGAAAGCCGCGATACGGCAGGAGAACGCATTTGCTTGCATATGCTGTTCGCCAATTTCATTAAAAATAAATATGATTATAGAAAATTTAAATAAAAAAACCAATAGCACTTTGTGTGCGGAGAATTCCCAAGTATAGCGCTTTTCGGACTGTATTTTTAACGCCGCATATGTTATTTCATGGACGATATTGCAATTTGATTTTCATTTAGATGCTTGACTTTTCATGTGCTTTTTGATATAATAACTGTGGGCTGACAGTATGCCGTTACAAGGCGGAAGCTGCTGAACAAATTGCAGAGAAATGGAGTTGACAGAAAACCAAATGTTGAGAATTGCTGTCGTTGGATATCACAACGCCTTGTTGCAAATGCTCAGGCAATATTTCGTGCAGTATCAAATCGACGATGATTTTGAATTGTCTGTGGAGTACATTACATCCTGTGAGAAAGTTTATCAGAGAATGCTTGCAGGCGAAAATTTTGATCTATTATATATTGATACGGGATTTCCAGAGCATCAGGGAACAGAACTGGGCTTGATGATTCGGGAACGTCTGCGTGACCACGATACACAGATCGTCATTCTTTCATCAGGGCAGGAGTACCCGATCGAATTGTTCCGCATTCGTCCGAGCGGTTTTTTATGCAAGCCGATTTCCTATGAATATTTTGCCGCTTGCCTGAAAAGCTTGCTGCATCAGTTTCGTCATGGACATGAATTTCTGGAATATACGCTGGAAAATACGCGGCATATTATCCGCGTCCGTGAGGTGTTGTATTTGAAAGCGTATGGCAAGCGTGTCGCATTCCAGACACGGGCAGGTAATTTTACGGTATACGGAAAGATCCCTGACCTGATTGCGGGCTGCAATGAGCGTTTTCTTTGCGTATCGCGCGGAGAGTATGTGAATTTACAGCACATTGTCGCAGCGAGTCCCAAGGAAGTCAGGCTGAGCGACAATCATGTGCTGCAAATCAGCAGGGGACGGCTGCGGGCAGTACACGCACGGCTTTCTGAACTGTAAGCGATGAATATAGGAAAGGATGGATTGCATTCGGACGATGGTTCGATACAATCTTTTTTTCTCTCCTGAATATGAAAAAAAGGATATGCCTTGGGTGGGCATATCCTTTTTGTTGTTCAGGGAATCATGTTCAAGTGTCAATGATGCCGTATTTCACTTTGATTCTGTCAAGCTTTTCGAGCATCGGTTCTGCGGCAGCCATCAGGAAAAATGCAGTTGCAAAAGCATGAATGCAGTCCATTGGAAATCCCGAAATATAGTATGTCAGAAGGACATTCTGATTGATCGTTTCGGTACTCCAGATGAGTGCAGATGCAGGATTCATGATGCCGCCATAAATGAGAATTGCCGAAACAGCGCCGAAAATCGCAAGCGAAAGACGTGTCCTGCAAAGCAGTCCTTTGCGGAACAGAAGTCCTGCCAGAAATCCGACCAGACCCATTGCGAACATTTGCCACGGTGTCCACGGCCCTTGCGAAAACAGGAGATTCGATGCCAGCATCGTGACCGCACCAACGAGAAAACCTGTTTCTCCGCCGAATGAAACCCCTGCCAGAATCGTGACCGCCATCACAGGCTTGAATTCAGGCAGCATGAAGAAGGCGGCACGTCCTGCAATTGCAATGGCACAGAGCGCCGCAATCACAGCGATTTCTCGTGCCTTTGGTCGTTTCTTCTCGAACATCATGAAAAAGGGGAGCATACATTCCCATAAAATCATCAGTGAGATCAAATTGTATTTTCGGCTTCCGAGGTAGAAGATGCCGATATACAATGTCAGCGGAACGGCAAGCAGAATCATTGCCGCAGCGGTCTTGGTACGTTTTGTAAGACGGCGTTTGCTGCTTTCGATTTGTATGGCGACAGGCGATGCCCTGCGTTTCCCGATTGCAAGGAATGTCAGAAACAGCGAAAAAATCAATGCACCGTATATCAGGAATTGTTTCCATGCAAGCGGTGTCATGCCATTGGGCGTGATGATTTGTGTGAGGTCGGTGATGCTGGCGGTATAGAAGAACAGTACAAGCGAAAGCATCCCGAACACTGCTGCTGTGATTTTTCTCCATGCGGGAAATGCGCTGACCTTTTCTGTGGTGGGCGTTTCTGCATGATTCTGCGGTGCAGTGTACATTCTCTGCTTTTTCTTTGCAGGGGGAACATGACCGCCGCAAGCCTTCACAACGTCATGAATCGTGATTGCATTTGGCAGAATGTGGCGCGACATACGGTTTGCAGCGGTGGTATAAAAGCTGTTGCCGCTGAAAAATGCATGAGGTGTGCCGACAGAGGTGATGCCGCCGTCAAAAAACAACGCACAGCGGTCGGCATATTCTGCGCAGAATTCAATATCATGGCTGACCATGAAAACGCATTTCCCTTCTGCAAGAAGCTGATGCAGAATATCTGCAAATTCTGCCTTGAACTGCGCATCCATGCCTTTTGTCGGTTCATCCAGCAGCAGCAGGTCGGGTTCTGTCAGCAGGATTTTTGCCAGTGCGGTACGCTGTTGTTCACCGCCCGAAAGGTCGTAAGGGTGACGCTCAAAAAACTGCGTAATATGGCATATTTCAGCGGCAGTTTGCACTTTTTCCGCCTGAACCGCTTTGGGAACATCCGTATCGGAGAACAGTTCCAGCAAATCCTCATACACTGTTTTTTTCACGAACAACGTCTGCGGATTCTGCGGCAGTACGCCGATTTTACCGTTTCGCACAATATCGCCGCGATATGGTGTTGTGAGTCCTGCCAGCAGTTTCAGCGTGGTGCTTTTGCCCGTACCGTTTCCGCCAAGTAATGCAAAAAATTCGCCCTTGTGAAGCGAAAAATCCAGTCCCTTCACTATATCTTCGCTGTCTTGTTCATAGCGGAACCACACTTTGTCCGCACGCAGCACGGTGTCTGAAAAAGGCTGCGGTTCATCGGGAATCGGTGTGCTGTCAATAGGATGGTTCTCTGCGAATGCTTTCAGAAAGCGGCTTCCTTCACTGACGGTCACAGGACATTTTTCCGCATTCGGAATTGCTGCCCATATGCGCATGGCAGTCGGCATAGCGGAGAAATCATCCGATGTCCGAAGGGCGCTGCCAATTTCCTGCGGCGTGCCGATATGCGTTATTTTACCATTTTGCATATATGCGATTTTGTTTGCATAAGCGAAGGCTTCTTCCAGCCGATGCTCTGTCAGGAGAATCGTGACACCAAGTTCCCGATTGATTTTTGCCAGTACCGCAAGAAAATCAGCGGCGGCAATCGGGTCAAGCTGACTGGTCGGTTCGTCTAAAATCAGGACGGAAGGCTGCATGACCATGACCGCAGCAAGATTCAAAAGCTGTTTCTGACCACCTGAAAGTGACGCTGTATCATGATAAAACAAGTTCTCTAATCCAAAAAACGAAGCGATTTCCGAAACACGTCTGCGTATCGTCTGGGTATCTTCTCCAAGGCTTTCCAGTCCGAATGCAAGTTCGTGCCAGACTTTATCCGTGACGATCTGGTTTTCAGGCGACTGCTGTACGAATCCGATTTCCGAAGTCTGTCGCCGCACATCCATGTCTTCCAGAACAGTGCCGTCAATCAAGATTTTACCATTTTTTGTGCCGTTCGGGGAAAGTGCGGGTTTCAGCTGCCGCAGCAGGGTGGATTTTCCGCATCCTGATTTTCCGCAAATCAGCAGAAAATCTCCTTTTTCCACGCTGAGATCAACATTTTCAAGGGCGGGCTGCTGCTGCGGGTATGCAAAACTGAATTTTTCGATCAGGATTTTTTCCATCGGAGTGCCTCCCGTGCGTGCAGCATTAAAGGTGTCATGCAAAGTAAAAGGTATATCGCCTGCAAAAAAATCGTCATTGCATTGACATCTGCACCGTCTGTCTTTGGAAGATAATGCCATGCGGTACCGCCCGCAAGTTGTCCGCAAATTTCCGTAAATCCGCAAAAAATCAGCCATGCCATTGCGATGATGTCGCGTTCTTCCCATTGATAAACGGAAAACGCAGTCCTTCCTTTCAGACCATATCCGCGTGATTTCATGCTGTCTGCCGTTTCAATGGCATTTTCCAATGACCATGTGACCGTAATGGAGAAAATTTTCACCGCAGTTTTCAGTCTGTGCAGGAGCGTGCCATTTTCAGCGTTTCTGCCAATGCATTTCTGTGCGTTGCTGACAGTGTGCAGTTGCTCTTTGAATTTGGGGATGAATCGCAGGATCATGCTCAGCAGAAGGGAGAGAATGGGGACGAACCTGCCGAACAGGTAGACAAATTTGTCCGATGTCATGATTGTTTGGAAACATAAAAACCATATGAGAAGCGTTCCAAGCATACAGCCGGATGAAATGCCGTACAGGATGCTTTCGAGTGTCAGCGGATTGCCGCTTGGAAGATAGGTCAGGATCGTTACGCCGCCGTGACTGAATGCGGGATTCAGAACCGCCGACAGAAGTACCATTGGCAATGCATATTTCAGACAGAAACAAACACCCCGAAAGCCGCATAGCGCCATTGCATAAGCAATACTGCAAATCAACGATACAGCTTGACAAACAGGATGTGTGAGCGTCATCGAAAAGCTGATGACAAGGGCAAAAAATGTAAAATTGACCACAGGGTGAAAACGGGAAAAGCAATCTGTTTTCTGATATTCGGTCACTGCCGACATCCTTTCTATATTTCTGATATGGATATTATAACACAGTTCATGGGAACGGTCAAGCACGATGAGAAGGCGGCACGCCGAATGCGGACAGGAGCGCCTGTCCTGAACTTATGTAAATTTTCGTAGGCGCTGAACAATTTATAACCGAATTGACGATTCTGTGCGCGAGAATGGCTGAATCATTGACAAGCGATGTATTTTCGGCTATAATTTCCTTAGACCACATCAATACAAAAGGGAAACATCTTGCGGAAGTATCTGCGTTTCTCTTTTTTTATGGAGGAAAAGAATCGTGAAGAAAATCACAAACTTGAAACTTGCAGGACTTGCTGTTTGTTCTGCGGCGCTGATCGGACTGACATCCTGTGGCGCATCCACAAAAAACACTGACAGCGATACCGCAGAATCGACCACGACAGCACAGGAAAGTACGTCAGAAACCACTCCCGCTGAAATAGCCGCATCTGAAGTACAGACGGAAGCACAGGAAGTCAGCAGGGATTATCATTTGGATTTTGCGCTTGTTCCGGGACTTAGCGAACAGTATGTTGATATGGAAAAGTACGCGTTTGCGTATAACGGACAGGTGTTCCAACTCGGCGTCAATACGATCGGCGACCTTCTGGATGCAGGAATGGAGTTTAACAATGCGGATATTGAACTGGACTTCCTCAATCATGAGATGGGTGTCAATCAAGAAACCGTGGCGTTTAATTTCTACATCAATCAGACGGTTCATGTGCGTTTCACGGGCTTTAACCCGACGGAACATCTTCTTCCCTGCAAGGAATGTGTATTGTCAACGGTTGAATTCAATCTGACGGATACCATTCGCAACGATACGTCTGAGAGCATGGTTTCTACGATTGTCAATGGTATTGAGGAAGCAAATGAGATCCTGAAATTCTCGTTCCCGATGGATCTGCGGCTGAATGACCTGCTGGAAAAAAATCCTGAGCCATCGGAAAATGAAGGTGTTGATGGGGTAAGGTATATGGTAAAAAGCAAGATCCTATATCCGACCGGCTATTATTTCCGCTTTGGCAAAGATACCCAGATCATGAACCATTTCCTGATGCGTTGGCTGCCGGTGTGATTCAGGATATCGCTGGATAGAATTCTTTGGCAGAACGGTAGTTTGCATCTTTATTCCAATCCGTGCAGCGTGAATGAGATAAAAAGGAAACCATACTCAAACAGTATGGTTTCTTTTTTGCCATAACGAACCTCCAACTTGTTTTTGCGTGACTACAATTTGAAAGGAATTCTTGGCTTTTTTACAGAGATGTGTTGATATCATTCTGATACATATTGACTTTCCAGCGGCTTTATGATATAAGTGGAAGCCGCGCAGATGATTTCATCAGATTCCGAGCAGCAGAAACTCCACCAGAATCAATGCGGCAATCGCAACGGCAGCCTTGGAATACATAGAGATGAGAGAGTATTGAACCATCATATTATAGACGCATGGCAGATACAACTTCTTCGCATACGGATGCTTTTTTCTTGACTTTTCCATGAGATTCTAATATAATGTTTATGTATTGATGCGCTAACAAGTCACGCAGTATTGCCTATAAGAAAGGACGTGTCAGATTTGGTTTTCAAACACCTCAAAAAATATTGGCACTTTGCGCTGTTTGCTGCAGTCTTCATGATTCTGGAAGTCTATGTTGACCTTGTGCAGCCTCGCATGATGGCGGAAATTGTCGATAACGGCATTCTTGGTCTGAACAACAACAACCTTCCCGACATGAACATCGTCACAAACACGGGACTCAAAATGATTCTCATTGTCATCGGCGGCGGAATCAGTGGTATTCTGAGTGCAATCTTTGCAAATGTTTGCAGTCAGAAATTCGGCAACGATATCCGCAAATCAGCATTTGAACGCATTATGCACTTCTCCTTCTCACAAACAGACGATTTTTCTGTCGGCTCACTGATTACCCGCACCACCAATGACGTCACCCAGATGGAAACCATGGTCGCACAAATCATTCGAAGCTGCGTGCGCTGTATTATGTTTTTCATTGCAGGCAGTATCGCACTGGTTTCGCTGGCTGCCGATTTCGGCACGGTCATTGCAATTGCCCTGCCGCTGATTCTGCTGGAAATCGGATTCGTACTCTGGAAAACCAATCCCTTGTTTCAGCTTCTGCAATCCCGCATCGACCACATGAACACTGTCATTCAGGAAAGCATCGCAGGTGCGCGTGTTGTCAAGGCTTTTGTACAGGAAGACCGCGAAAACGAACGTTTCGCCCAAAGTAACGATAATCTGGTAAACACGCAGTTTCGGGTTCTCATACTGATGTCCTATATGCGCCCTGTCATGAACATCGTACTGAATCTCGCAACCATTGCCATTATTTACATCGGTTCTCTGCGCGTGCAGGACAGCAGCATCGCCCCCGGTACTGTCATGGCGGCTGTGACCTATCTCTCGCAAATTCTCAACGGCATGATGATGCTTGCCATGATTTTCCAGAATGTCACACGCGGCATCACTTCCACCAAACGTTTGAAAGAGATTCTGACAAGTGAAAGTCCGATTGCTGACGGTCAGGGCGCTGTGCAGACAAATGAGGTCGGTACGGTAACATTCAATGGTGTCAGCTTTGCATTTCCCGATTCGGGTGTCAACATTCTGCATGATATTTCGCTGCACGTTGGAAAGGGTGAAACGCTTGCGGTCATCGGCGAAACGGGCTGCGGCAAAAGTTCGCTTATTCACCTGATTCCCCGCTTTTACGATGTCACGGCAGGCAGCGTGGAAGTGGACGGCATCAACGTCAAAGATTACAAACTTTCAGAACTGCGCGATAAAATCTCGATTGTGCTGCAAAAGAGCGAATTGTTCAGCACGACCATCCGCGAAAACATTTTGCTTGGAAAGCCGGATGCCACAGAAGATGAGGTGCGCGCCGCCGCCCTTGCGGCACAGGCTGATGATTTCATCATGCAGCAGCCGCAGCAGTACGACACACCCGTGACAGAATCCGGCATGAGTCTTTCGGGCGGTCAGCGGCAGAGAATCGCCATCAGCCGCGGATTGCTCAAAAAAGCAGAAATTCTCATTCTCGATGATTCCACCTCCGCACTCGATTTCAAAACGGAAGCAAATCTGCAAAATGCCCTGCGTACACAGTATCACGACACTACAAAAATCATCATCGCACAGCGCATCTCCTCCGTACAGCACGCAGACCGCATTGCCGTACTGGAAAACGGAACGGTCATTGCTTGCGATACACATGAAAAACTTCTGCAATCCTGCAAGGTCTATCAGGATATCTACGCATCACAATCGAAGAAAGCGGGTGAGAAAAATGGCTGATGCACCATCCAAAACGCCCAGCTTCGGCAGAAACCGCGGCAACATGGGCAAACCGATCGAAAAAGCCGAAAATGTCGGTGCGACACTGAAACGGTTGCTTGCATTTTTCCGCTCGGAAACGCTGTTTGTATCTATCATGGGCGTTGTCGTACTGATTTGCGTCATTGCATCGGTCATTGCGCCAAGCTTTCAAAGTTCCGCCATTGACCAGATTGTTTCCGGAAATTTCGACAGATTGCCGTATTTCCTCGTGCTGATGCTGATTACTTATCTGATTCACGGTGCCGCTACGCTTGTACAAGGCTATCTGAGTGCTTCACTCAGCCAGCGCATCGTCACCAAACTGCGAAAAACCCTGTTCGACAAAATCGTGCATCTGCCGATTTCCTATCTGGATTCGCACTCCCACGGCGACCTCATCAGCCGCATGACCAACGATGTCGAAAACATTTCCAGTATCATCTCCTCCTCGCTGAGTTCTCTGTTTTCGGGTGTCCTGACGCTCATCGGCACATTCATCATGATGCTCTATTACAGCGTGCCGCTCGGACTCCTTTCCTGCTCTACCATTTTCCTGACGGTCATGTTTACCAGCTTCATTACCAAACGAATGCGGAAATATTACGTTAAACAGCAGACTTTGCTCGGCGAACTGAACGGCACTGTTGAAGAAATGGTCACCAATTACAAGACCATCTCTGCCTATAATCAGCAGGACAGCGTCATCCGCTCCTTTACCAAGACCGCTGATAACCTCACCGTGACAGGCATCATCGCCAAAAGCATCAGTAATTGCATGGGTCCTGTCATGAATATGCTCAGCAACATTTCTTTCGTCATCGTATCTGTGTTTGGCGCGTATTTTGCGCTCAAAGGCTACATCACGGTCGGTGTGATCTCTGCTTTCATCATCTATTCCAAACAGTTCTCACGCCCCATCAACGAACTATCCCAGCTTTATGGTGAGATCCAGACAGCCATCGCAGGCGCAGAGCGCGTGTTCTCCATCCTCGATGCCGACTCTGAACATTTCGAAGGAAAGCACATTGACGTCAACAATGTCCGCGGCATCATCGAGTTCAAGAACGTCAACTTCTCCTATGTTCCGGAAAAGCGCATCATCTCTGACTTTTCTCTCAAAATCGAATCGGGCAGAAAAATTGCGCTCGTTGGCTCGACAGGCAGCGGCAAAACAACTATCATCAACCTGCTCATGCGATTCTACGACATCGACAGCGGCGAAATCCTTCTGGACGGACAGAATATCAAGGATATCGCCCTCGGTGACCTCCGCGACAGCATCGGCATTGTTTTGCAGGACACCAAGCTGTTTTCGGATACCATCCGCGGAAATATCGCCTATGCAGTACAAAATCCGACACAGGAAGAACTCGACCGTGCAGCAGAATTCAGCTACTGCGACAAAATTATCAAAAAGCTTCCCGACCGGTACGACACAATGCTCTCGCAGACCAGTGTCAGCCTTTCTCAGGGCGAACAGCAGCTCATCGCCATCGGCAGAGCGTTCCTCTCTTATCCGCAAATTCTGATTCTTGATGAAGCAACCTCCAATGTCGATACGCGCACGGAGCTGAATATCCAGAACGCCATGAATCAGCTCATGAAAGACCGTACCAGCCTGATTATCGCGCACCGCCTTTCGACCATTCAGGATGCCGACCAGATCATCGTCATGGATCAGGGAAAGATCGTCGAAAGCGGCAATCACGAGGAATTGCTTGCACAGCATGGCAAATACTACGACCTCTATATGACACAGTTTGCAGGTCAGGCAACCTGATTCTTTGTTCCTGCGAAAGAAAATTCCATCATTTCAGCCATAACAAAGCATCTTCTAAGATACCATAGAAGATGCTTTTTCATTTTCCGCTATTACCGATTGGATTCCCGAAGCAAAAGCATAAAAAAATCGGACTTCCGAAAAAGTCCGATTTTATGTTGTTTATTGATGCCGCTGACCGGGCTTGAACCGGTACGAAATTTAACTTTCGAGGGATTTTAAGTCCCTTGTGTCTGCCAATTCCACCACAGCGGCATATCATAAAAACTATTATATCATAAGTATATAGTATTTGTCAAGAGAAAAATTCATTTCAACATATTTTTTGTGTACGGCTTTTCTTGACATTGTCTGTGCATTATGATATGATGAACAGGACATTATACAGGGAAAGGAAACTTGCTATGTGGGAATTATTTCGTACGTTCTTTCAAATCGGATTGTTTACGTTCGGCGGTGGGTATGCGATGATCGCGCAGATCAAGGAAGTGGTCGTTGAGAAAAAACAATGGCTGACGGACAATGAATTGGTGGAAGTGATTGCGATTGCAGAATCCACGCCCGGCCCGATCGCCGTCAATACTGCCACGTTCATTGGTTCTGTTCAGGGCGGTTTTTTTGGCAGTGTATGCGCAACACTTGGCGTGGTACTGCCATCCTTTCTGATCATTCTGCTGATTGCGGCTGTGCTCAAGAAATGCACGCAGAATCCGTATTTTAAATCATTCATGAAAGGCGTGCGGCCAATCATTGCCGCGTTGATTCTCTCCACAGGACTGACATTGCTTTGGAGTACGCTGGGGATTTCCATAACAGGGGAGATTGCGGCGGATTGGATTTCCGTGGTGATTTTTGCTTTGCTGACGGCAGTATATTGCATTGCAGAGAAATGCTTTCACAAAAAGCTGTCATCCATTACTTTGATCTTGATTTCGGCGGCGCTTGGGGTTCTGACCGCATATCCTTTTGGATGAATTTCGTAAGGCAGATGTGAAAACTATCATATCTGCAAGTAAATAATAGTACGCAAGATGCTCCGATTATTGCATATAATCTTCACATAATCATATAAAATGTTTGTTTATTTATTTACAGACATACAATTTTTATACTTTTTACTTGACATTATTACATACAATCGGTATAATGGCATAGACAACTTTCGGTGAAATGAACGATTTTTCATTTCTGACAGAACAAAATTTCTTATTATTGGAGGCTTATATGAAAAAGCTTATTTCCCTTTTGCTGTCGGCGACAGTCATCACGGGCATGACCGCAACTGCATTCCCCACGATGCAGGCAGATGCAGCGACTGCTACGAAGCCGCTGCTCCTCAGCACCATCCTTGCGAACTGGAATACCCGCATCGCAAATGAACAGAAAAGATTCCCGAAAGATTCTTACTGGAATCACATCGATCAGAGCAAACAGGACGAAAATACGTATTCGTGGTCTCCTTGCAACCATGATGCACACGGCAAAAACGAGTGCACATACGCATCTGTGTGTCCGTATCCGGTCAGCGATAAGCACGTCACGATCTCGTATAGTCCGGATCCCGATGCATTATCTGCAACGACTCTGCCGCAGTGCTATGGATTTGCAAGAAAACTTGCAAGAGATATCTGGGGTACAAATAAATTTGTACATTATAAAATTGAAAAAGGCGGCATAATCAATTATACAGTTGGCGGCAACAAACTTTATGAGCCGCAGGTCGGTGACCAGGTTCGTCTTTCGTTTATAGTGAAGGATTATGACGAGCGGACAAAAACACAAAAAGAACGCGAACAGGGACACAGCATTTTCATCACCGCCATTGATGGTAACAGAATCGTTTTTGCTGACTGCAACGGCAATCTGAATGACTGTCAGATCAACTGGGACAAGTCTTATTACTATGATGACCTGAATACGAAACACACTGTGCAGGTTACAAAAGACTATCTGAGAAAGTTCGCTGTTGCTGTTGAACGTCCGATTATTCAGGGTGACTTCAACTTGAATGGCAAAATCGACAGAGATGATATTGATTGCTTTAAGAATACCTATCTCGTAGACGGCAATCTGAAATCAGGCATTGATGCACCTGAATATGATGTCAACGGTGATTTGATCGTTGATACAAATGACCAGACGAAATTGTCTTATTTTGCAAATCTTTCCAAAGCGGATGGTTATATTTTCGGAACCGGCGACTCGGATGTCAAAATGGCATATAATGCAGTTCCGAGCGGCTGCTTCTTGTATAGCGGCGGCATTTATCGCCCCATCACCTCTACTACCTGTGCATTTATCGGTACGTTCGAAGCAGCAAAAACAAGTTTCGTTGTTCCGAGCTATGTAAAGAGCTACACCGTGACTGAAATCGGTGAAGACTTCCGTCAGGGTCCTGGAAAGAGCAAACTTGCGAATTTGAAGAGCATCACCATTCCTGCTACTGTTACCACCATTCGTTCTTTTGCATTTACATATCAGGGTGATTCGGCTGCACTGACCACAGTGACTTTCTCCGGTACACCTTCTCTTACCACGATTGCTTCTGAAGCATTCCTTTGCTGCGACAAAATGACCAATCTTGACCTGAGCAAATGCTCCAAGCTGAAAACGATCGGCAGTCGTGCATTTTTACGCTGCGATGCGCTTTCTACGGTTTCCTTCCCGCAGACAACTTATGGTACAGGTGGCATCTCCACAGCATACAATGCGTTCCCGACAAGTGACTGCTTCCAGTATCAGGGCGGTATCTATCGTACCCTGAGCACCTCCACTGTTGCACTGATCGGTACATTCGAAGTGAATGCAGATACTCTGACTGTTCCCAGCACTGTCAAAAAAGATGGCAAATCCTACACCGTTACAATGATCGGTGATGAATTCCGTCAGGGCCCCGGCAAGAGTATGCTTTCTAATGTAAAGACGCTTACGATTCCTGCAACAGTAACAACTATTCGCAACTTCGCATTTACTTACTGCCAGGATCCGGCTGCACTGACCACAGTGAACTTCTCCGGCACACCTTCTCTGACCACGATTGCTAACGAAGCATTCTATGCTTGCAACAACATGACTTCTTTGAATCTGAGCAACTGCAACAAGCTGACCAGCATCGGCAATGGCGCATTCTATGGCTGCAATAAGCTTTCTTCGATCACCTTCCCGTATGCAACTTCCGGCAGCACACAGTCTACCCCGACACTCGGCGGTGCAAACGGTCTGTTCAAGAACACTGCAAAGTCCAATGTTTCTACACTGTATTTCTACAATACCAGAAGCGGTCAAAGAACAGTGACCTTGCAGGACAGCGATGTGACTCTCTGGAGAAACAAGAAAATTGCAATTGCTGTAACAGGTAATGTCAGAATTAAGGATACCAAGGGCAACACCCTTGCTACCTACAATAATTCTCAGCTGTATCAGCTTAGCCCGAATAAATAATCAAAAGCAACCAGAAATAGAAACCCCGCCTGCAAAGCAATTTGCAGGCGGGGTTTTTCATGTTTAATCCAGATGGGCGATTTTGCGGAGCATCATGTTGACATCATTCATATTGATCTGATTGTCACTGTCAAGGTCTGCGTTGATAAGTCCCTGCGCCGAGATCGTGATGGTAGCATCTTCCGAGATGTAGCGGGAAAGCACGATCACATCGGAAATGTTCACATCGTTGTCTTCGTTGACATCACCAAGCGCTCCGACAGGTACAACAGACGGTTCACTTGCTTCAAACGGGAGATTATATTTGTTTGCGGATTTTTCCACAGCAGAACCGCTGTATCCTTTGATGGTAACATTGCTGCAGTCAGCGAATACTGTGTCATCAAAGCTGAGGTCACCGTTCAGGAAGGTGATTTCTTTCAGACTCGAACAGCCTGAGAAGGCGCCTTCCTCGATGGCGGTCACTTTTTCGGGAATGGTGATTTCGGTCAGTGCCTCACAACCTGCAAATGCATATTTGCCGATGTGTGTTACGCTGTCAGGAATCGAGAGCTTCGTTAATTTCGAGCAATTTTGAAATGCATTTTCGCCAATGTCAGTCACAGTGTTCGGGATGGTGATGGAATGCAGCAGTTGGCAGTCGCTAAACATATTATCGTCTATCTGTGTGAATGTGTCGGGAAGTGTGAAATCACCGGAGATACAGCCGCTATTGAAAAGCATGAGGTCGCCTGCTGAAGGTTCATGCGTTTCCGAACCCAACGTCAAAAGTTTCATTTCAGAGGGCGCCTTGACTGCTTCGCTCCTTTGAATATCAACGCTGCCGCTGTTTTGGAAGGCATAGACACCCAGTCCGAGGTTGTAGAACGGGTAGTCAAAATCGTCACCCGCATTGCTGTCCAACCCATTTGAGAGGGCTGCCCATGCTTTCAGATGATTCGATATTGTCACAGTACCGCTGAGATGATTGTTTTCATTGACTTTGGCAGGGGATTGGCTGCAAACACTGTAATAGCTATACGCAATTTTGCGCTCTCCTGTGACGGATGTCATCGCAGAGGTGCATTTGTATAGGTCGTATTCTTTATCGTCTGAACAGATGGTGCCGAGTTTGAGTGGGGAATTTGCGCCTTCAACCGGCTTCACAGAGCCCCATGCTTCGACGATATTGAAGTCAACAGTCATTGTGAGTCCCGCTTCTTTCTGCGGTACATTAAAATAGCCTGTGTATGCCAGATACGCATTGCCATCGGTTTTGAAATCCGCTTCATAATAACGGACAATGTCCCCGTATTCCATGACATGAGTCGTTGTATCAAGCGGTTCGAATGCGCCGAATTCCAGATTCAGAGATTCCTCGTTTTGTGTCCATGAGGCATTGTAACAGCCGTTGGATTGCGGCACAAAGTCGATCGCCGATTCGGAATAGTTCTGTAGTTGGAAGGAATAGCCGTCTTTTTCGATTGTGGTTTCCGTCATTGCGGCGGCAGGCAGGGTGAATGACGGAATGGTGCTGACAGCGACCAGAAATACGCTGCACATACTGAAAAATTGTTTTTGCATGAGTACCTCCTTGCGTTGATGTTTTTTGATATGGTATGATGATAAAGGCAGCACTGCCAAATTGTCAGTCATGCTTGGGACGGTGTTATCTTAAATTATAACGCATTACTATTAATAATGCAAGGTTAATTTTGCGTGATTTCGTGATGCCTTACCAAATATTGTGATAAAATGCTCTATGAAATACAATATCCCCGCACCCTGCGTTGATAGCGGTGTGGGGATGTTCCTTCATTTATCGTAATGCAAGCTTCTTTTTGAAATCTTCCATGTAATTGCGTGATACGCGCAGTTCGTCTTTATTGACCAGCATTGCGCACAGTGTTCTGTCTGTAGCGGTCTTATACCCGACAACTTTATCCATGTTCGCAAGAATCGACTTCGAGATGCGGTAGAAATTCTTCTCTGCCAGCAGTTCTTCGATTTCGAATAACCGCTGTTTAACTTCATATTTTCCGCTTTTTAGTGCCGCATAGACGCGCTTGTCGAAGGATTCAAAATACAGGATGTTGTCAACCAGCACCTTGTGCATCGAACCCTCTTTGATGACGAAAATCGAAGCGACTGCTTTTTTCGCATCCTGCTTGACGGAGAAAATCTCGTCTTCGGTTTCGTCCTGTTCCATCTGCGGTTCTGATGTGACTGTATTTTGCCGTACTGCCAGGATCTCCATGCCGATTGCCAAGCGGTTGGCAAATTGCTTTGCAATATACGTAAAAACATTTTCCTCTGCATAACCGATCGTCATGAAGCCGTAAATTCTGCGGTCGAATACCAGCGGCAGAATATGCACATTCTTGATCGCACCGAATGAAAACAAATCAGGGTATAAATTTTTTGCACGAAATGGGACGGTTTCACCATTGATGAGATAGTCTTTTAAATAAATGCAGGTGGCTTCTTCCGCATCCCGTTCCATACGGTTCACACTGACGCTGATCTGGTCACGAATCAGATACTTATGATTTTTAATGAATTGGGAGAATTCCTCTTGTGTATTGACCTGATAAAGCTTTTCCTCAAAGCGGCTGTTGCGGTACTCCATGTTGGCGGTTTCCAGTTTTTGGAGTAAGTCCAGCTTTGCGCGGATATTGAATGCACGTTTTGTGCCGCAGCCGCAGCTTTCGCCTGTAATCAGATGCAGCTGCTTTGCGGGAATCGTTTCGGGCGCCTGCCCTGTGATCTGTGCATACAGCAGCGCCATTGCCCTGCATCCGCAATGTTTTGTATCTGCTTCAAATGTTGTGATGGTGAGTGCATCATTCATGGCATACGGCGCATTGTCAAAGCCTGTCACAAGCAGGTCTTCGGGAACGCGCACGCCGTAATGATACAGCTTTTTTATCAGTGCATACGCAATTTCATCATTCACGCACATGACTGCATCGGGCTTTTCGACATTGCCGTAAGCGATATCTTTCGCAAGGGTTTCTGCGCAGGGAATCCAGTAGCCGCCGTACAGCACATTGTCTTCGCCGCAGGGCAGACCGTTTTTCTGCATGACATGGATGAAGCCGTCAATTCTGCTGTCGGGGATGTTGCGGTCGCCGCCCAGACAGAAAATGTTCTGACAGCCATGCGCCGAAATCAGGTGTTCTGCGACTTTTTCAAAGCCATTCTGATTTTCAAGCCGCACCACATTCGGGAAATTTTCGGAAGCGCCGATGACGACAATGGGACAGTGACATTTTGTTTTCAGAGATTCTTCGATGGGCACGATGAGATTGCGGTGTGCGGCAAAACTGCGCTCTACGAAAATGACACCATCATACAAATCGTAGTCAATGAGTTCGAACACCCATTCTTCCTCGTTGGTATAGAGTTCGCTGCTTTGCGGCATGGAAAAGGTAAAGGTCTGATAGCCATAGATGTTTGCCTGTTTCTGGATGCCCAGAATATAGCCGTCATTGTAGTCATTTTTAAAATCGGAAAAAATAATAGCGATTTTTCCGTTTGATGCCATAAGAATCCCCCTTACGAAGCCGTTTTTTTCGCTTATATTGTAACATAAGGTGTATGATTTGTCAAGCGTTTTCCGCGACAAGATGGCAGATTTGGCAACTAAGATGGCAGATTCGCGGATGAAATGCCACTTAAAATAAAAAATCAACTTGTGGCATCTTAGTATGAATTATGCACATCTTATCTATGAATCCGCCCATTTGTCAAGATATTTGCCCTGTTGTCGTAAAAACTTGCTAATTGATACAACAATTGCTATAATAAAGACATGGAAAGCAGCACGGAACGCTTTCCGAATATTATCAAATGAAAATCGGAGGACTTATTATGAAAAAATTGCTCAAATCCACACTCGCAGTTTCCTTTGCAGCCATGACCTTGTTTTCCGCTTCCATCAGTGCCGGCGCGTATGTAGTAAACGACAGCAACATCGACGCACTGTATTATGATTACAGCATTTACAGTGGTTCGGGTTGCAAATATACATGGGGTACTCAAAGATTGCAGTCGGCTTTTCCCGAATTTTCGGCGGATTATGTCGGTGACGGAAATGTGCGTGCAACCAGTAATTTTTCCGACCAATATTATATGTTCTGTATGTTGGGTACGCAGAGCAAGCCAATCACTAATTTTCAGGATGCAGCGGAACTGGCAGATAAAATCGCAGTGCGTGATACAAGAGGTCAATACTATGCACTGCAATTGGAATATGATGAAGATTCAAACCGTTTTGGTTTGAGAACCATGTTGGATTTCAATACAATTTTTAATTCTAAGCTCGAAAACTACACATATAATTCCTATACTGGTGAGTATTCGGGCGATGTGATTGTGGATGGTTATATTGCTGGTTTGTCTATCTCTGCAACGGACGGATTGACAAAATTCAGCAAAGGTGAACTGAAAGTGGAATATGATAAAGATTTCGACTGCTTAGATAAGTACTACACAGTTTTCCACTTCACCGGTACAATCCCGTATGTAAAAGATGGTGTTGTGTTCAGCGAAACGGAAAGTTCCACACCGTACAAGATTCTGGATTCTCTGGTTTATCGGTATAATCATAAAGGGTACAAATATACAAAGAAAACCGATTTCAGCAAAGAAATCGGCAAATCCACAGTCAATAAATATTACTCCGGTTCCCGCACCGGCACAGGAATGACGAACTATATCAGCGGAAACATTGCAACCAATTTCAAAAAAAATAGCTTTGAATGTTACCGTGTGGAAGGCTCTACGCTGTATCTCTGCGTCGGTTCTGCGGCATTCAAGTATAAGAGCACTCAGGACAATTTCAGCCTCTATTGGAGTCAAGGTGGCAGAGATGCTTGGGCACACAATGAGTGGCTCGTGAAAAATATGGACAAGTATTCCACAATCGTTTTCACCGCAAATGCTACGCAGACCAACAAAGGAACTGCAATCCGCTACACAACGCCTGCTGAACTGCACAAACTGATTGGCAGATAACTTTTCCCCGCTTTTTAATGCCGCCCGACATTTCTCAGGCGGCATTGGAAATACACACCCCCGCACCCGTTACCCCAAAAGCAAGATCCCTTGTTTTGTTCGGCTCCGACCTGCACGGCTTCCGTGCAGATTGGGGCTGTTTTTCTGCGCATATTCTGTTCCTTTCCCGCATATCCATGTACCAAATCCTATCAGGAGGGATACAGATTATGCAGCCAATCACAAAGAAACTTCTCCGCAAAAGCGGCTATCTGACACTCATGCTCGGCATTTGCGCCATCGGCATCCGCATCGCCACCGCCCGCAATGCCGCATTCCCACAGCAATATGCCGTCCCCGCCGTCAAATCTGCCCGTCAGGAAGTCGTGTTCGTGCTTGATGCGGGACACGGCGGCATTGACGGCGGCTGTTCTTCTGCGGACGGCATCCCCGAAAAAGGCATCAACCTCAACATTATGCTCTATCTGCGCGATTTTCTCGAAACGGCAGGCTACCATGTGGAGGTCACCCGCGATTCCGACCGTTCCATTCACGACAAGGGCATTGAGGGCATCGCAAACCAGAAAAGCTCCGACATGGACAATCGGCTCGCCATCCTTAATCAGTACGACAATGCCGTCTGCGTTTCCATCCACCAGAATCAGTTCACCGATCCAAAATACAGCGGCGCACAGATTTTCTATGCCCCGACCAATGACGAAAGCGAAAGCCTTGCGCAGATGGTGCAGTCGCAGTTCTGCACGTTCTTACAGCCCGATAACACCCGCGAGATAAAGGAATGCGGCAAGGAACTTTTCCTCTGCTATTACTGCAAAAATCCAATGGTCATGGCAGAATGCGGCTTCCTTTCCAATCCCGAAGAAGCCGCACGCCTCTGTGATGCGGAATACCAGAAGAAAGTCGCTTTCACACTGTTTGCCGCATTACAGCGATGGGCTTGCGGCTGTGTCTGAAGACATTTTTTTCCACATGACTGCATGAAACTGCCGTCTGCGGGCAATCCTGTTCCTATCACTATGTGAAAGGATTCAACGCTATGCTCAAAGGGACTGCCAAGACCATCATCGAAATGCCTGCACAGGAAAGCGACTGCTTCGACCGCATCATTTTCTGCCTGAAACCCAATCTTCCGCGCAATGCCCGCCGTGCCATTCAGCAGGAAGCCAAAGCCCTTCTTTCCGGAATCGCACCGCCGCGCCCTGCCGCATTCCTGCGGCTTTGGCTCTGCCGCCTTTTCTGTGCGGCGGCATTTGCCGCAGTCGGCGGCGCGGCAGTGTATCTATGGTTAAAATGACCAATTACCCTCTGAAAATGACAAGTGCTTTTTCCTTGTCATTTCCGCTTGTCTATGTTATAATATACTTGTGTGAACCATGATAGACAAAGAGAGGGAAAAGCATGGATGAAAATTTGATTTTCGGTAGAAATTCGGTGATGGAAGCGCTCAAAGCCGACACACCGATTGACCATATTTTCGTGACATCAATGACCGGCAGTCTGGGTGCGATCTGCAAAGAAGCACGCAAGCGCGGCATTGTCGTCAAAACCACCGACAGCCGTAAACTCGATACCATGTGTGAAGGCGGCAACCATCAGGGTGTCTGCGCACAGGGTGCCTGCACCGATTATGCTACGGTCGCCGATATTTTAGCTGTCAGTGAGAAAAAGGGGACTGCGCCGTTTCTGGTGCTGTGCGACGGCATCGAAGACCCCCACAATCTCGGCGCGATTCTCCGTACCGCAGAAGCCGCAGGCGCAGACGGCGTCATTCTTCCCAAGCGCCGCAGTGCTTCCCTGACACAAACCGTTTTCAAAACTTCCGCAGGTGCGGCAAGCTGGATTCCTGTTGCCCGTGTCGGCAATCTCGCAACGGAAATGATTGCCCTGAAAAAACGCGGTATCTGGTTCTTTGGTGCAGATATGGATGGTCAGCCCGCCACCGCTACCGATATGACAGGCGCAGTCGGCATTGTCATCGGTTCGGAGGGCTTCGGTCTCAGCGCCCCTGTCAAGGCACAGTGCGACGGCATCCTCAGCCTGCCCATGTTCGGCAAAATCAACTCGCTGAATGCTTCTGTTGCGGCAGGCATTCTGCTGTATGAAACCGTCCGTCAGCGCGGCATCCTGTCCGCAAAAGAATAACTCACAGAGAGGAGCGCAGGCGGATATCGCGCATCTGATGTGATATTTGCCGCCCATCATGAAATTCAAGCATCGTGAATTTCCGAAGATTCCTCGGAAACCCAAGATTCAGGATGAGGCGCAGGCGATGCAGAACGATGCTCCCGCGGAATCGGCAGTTACGCCGCCGCTGGAATCGGAACCCACAGGCATACTGACGGAGTCCTCCTCACCGCAGAACATAGACTCCACTGCTTCCGTACAGGAAACAGTGCATGATATAGAAGAAAAGCAGACCACTCCCGCTTCGGAAGCGCCTGCCGTCCCCGCCGCCGATGTCAAACCGACCGAATCGACTGATTCCAAGCCGACATCGGAAACAGCGGATGAGAAACAGCCGTCCTCTGCAACTCCCGCGACTGAACAGCCGCCGCAGGAAATCAAAGCCGGAACGCCAAAGCCCGATACACCATCGGGAAAGCATGGCAAAATGTTTCCTTCGGAATTCCCAAAGAAAAAATCGAAAAAAAATAAAAAAGATGAAAAACCCCTGCGCAAGGCAGAACCCGTTCAGACCGTCAAGCCGTCTGATATCAAAAAGCCGCAGGTTTCTTTTTTGAATTCCATTGCCAATCTGGAACCCGCCTCCCGTGCAAGATGGACAGGCGCGACCACCCAGCAGGCATATGACCATGCTGTCAAGTCAGACAGCAGTGCGGCAGAAACGGACTACCAGCCGAAGATTCGGCGCATGAGTGATTCTACCCGTGCGAAGGAACTCCGCCGTCAAACCAAACCGACACCGACGCCGTACGCTTCCTATGGCAAGGATTCTCCTGACCGACCGCACGAACCGCCGAAAGCACCGCCGAAGCGCCGCAGACACATGACGCTGGACGAGCAGCTTCAGCGCATTCCCGATGAGTTGATGGAACAGCCCTATGAGGAGCTGACCGATCCCATCAAACTGATCGAGAAAGCAAAGCTGACACAAATTTCCATCGGTGAGGAATCCAAGGACAATGTCGATATTGATGTGCGGTATCATGATGAACGCCGCAAGCGCTTCGATTTGCCCAAGGAAGCAAAAGATTTCAAGCATCCGGAAGACAAGATCTCCATTCGGCACGACATTCTCGAACTGAAAAACACGCTTTCGCTGCGTGTGGTGCTGGTCGGATTGGTCACGGCTTGCAGTTGTCTGCTGTCGCTGATGGACTGGATCCCCGGATTTCCGACTCCCAGATTCCTTTCCAGCAGCCGTTCGCCGATCAGTTTTCTGATCGTACAGATTTTGCTCGGTATTCTTGCGATTCCCGTATCGGGTGATCTTCTCAAGAACGGCTTCTCAAAACTCATCCACAGGAAGGCGGACTGCGATTCCATCGCGGCACTTTCGATCGTCAGCGCAGAAATTGCTTCTGTGGTCATGCTGTTTTGTCCGAAAATGCTTTCTGATGGTTTTTGTTCGGTTTATATCGGTGCTGCGCTGTTTGCAGTCTGGGTGAATGCCATTTCCAAGAAAATGATCGTCACCCGTGCGCAGAGAAATTTTGAGGTGCTGGCAAATGACCAGCCGAAGTACGCCATCCATTATGTGGAAGACGAGACACGCGCCGAAAACCTCACCAAAGGAACACTTGGTGATCTGCCCATTCTGGCGACTATGCAGCCCACGGAGAAAGTCACGGATTTTCTGCGATATACGTTTTCCGCAGACCTCGGCGACCAATTCTGCAAGATTGCCGTACCGCTGGTGGTCGGACTTTCCCTCCTGCTTTCCGTCTTTCTTTCTGTGATCCGGCACGATGTGATCGCACATCCTTTCTGTTACGGACTTTCCGTTTTTGCACTGTGTCTTTGTGCAGGAAGCTGTGCAGGCATTCCGTTGGTTTCCAATCTTCCGCTGGCATCTGCAACGAAACGCTATGTACGCGGCAGCGGTCTGCTGCTGGGCTATCAGAGTGTGGATGATTTTTACGATGTCAACACGGTCATGGTAGACGTATCTACGCTGTTTCCGCAGGGGACGACCAAGCTCGAATCCATTCAGATCACGGGCGAAAGTCCGATCGAGGAAGCATTGCAGTATGCGGCAAGCCTGACGCAGTACGCAGGCAGTATCCTCAAAGACATCTTCTCCAATGCAATTCTCACAGAGGAACACATGATCCTGCCCGTTGAAAACTACGCCTACAACGAAGGCAGCGGCATCAGCGGATGGATCCGCAACAAGCGCGTGCTTCTCGGCAAGCGTGAAATGATGATCGAACACAGCATTGAAGGTCTGCCGGCTGTCCACAAAGAAGAAGAACTTACCGCAGGCGGCAATGAAGCCATTTACCTGTCCGTGTCCGGAACAGTCGCCGCGATGTTCATTGTCAGTCTTTCGGCAGGCAAGAGCGTCAAAAAGTGGCTGCGGGAACTGGAATCGGAAGGCATTCATTTGTTGGTGCGCAGTAATGATGCACTGCTTTCGCAGCGCCGTCTTTCCAGAATGTTCGGTTTCCCCGAAGATTTGCTCAAGATCATCCCCACGCGGCTGGAACAGGAATATCTCGCAGAAACACAGCCACTCCAGACGGCAAGCGCTTCCATGATATGCGAAGGCAGACTGCCCGGATTTGTGCAGACGATTGTCGGTGCGAAGCGGATTCGTTCGGCAGCAATGCTTGGCTCGATCATGCAGGCGGTTTCCGCATCACTCGGTATTGTATATATCGTGATTTTCCTGCTGCTGCACGCATATAACTATCTGGTAGGCGGCATTCTCCTGACGTACCAGATTCTCTGGACGCTTTTGACCATCGCCGTCATGAAAATGAAAGAATTCTGATGAACAGCACTTTCGGACTTTACGTTCGGAAGTGCTGTTTTTCAGCAATAAAAAAAATTTTTTTCTGTGTGATTGACTTCTCTTTGCGTGTATGATATAATATTTGTTGCAATATCACCAAGCCGTCAGGCTGGCTCTGTGTGGTATTGCCTAAAGCACACCTGCGAAGTGTCGCAGAACTCCATCGTGTAAGGAGGGAAAATCCATGCGCCATATTCAGACAATTGAAACCCGCAACCTTTGCGAAAGCGCCAAGAAGGGCGGCTGCGGTGAATGTCAGACTTCCTGCCAGTCTGCTTGCAAGACCAGCTGTGGTATTGCAAATCAGCAGTGCGAAAGCAAGAAGCTGTCCGAGAAGAAGTAATTCATGACAGATGCCGAAGGATGCTGCCCGCAGGTCGGGCGGCATTTTTCATGGAAACGCACAGATTGAGGAAAAGGAGAATCGGAATGATTCATCAGTATCAGCTTGGCGGATACAATATTGTACTGGATGTTTGCTCAGGTGCAGTGCATCTGGTCGATTTGCCCGCATATGATATGATTGCGCAGTATGAACAACTGGAACGTGACGCTTTGATTGACAGCATTGCAAAAAAATATCAGGACGCGCCTGATGTCACACGGGAGGAACTCGCAGCCTGCTATGACGACATCACCGCCCTGAAAGAAAACGGAAAACTCTTTGCCCCCGATACCTTTGAACCGATGGCGGGCAAACTCAAAGAGAAAACGGCTGGTGTCGTCAAAGCGCTTTGTCTGCACATTGCGCACACCTGCAACCTGAATTGCTCCTACTGCTTTGCAAGTCAGGGCAAATACCATGGAGAACGGGCAATCATGTCGTTTGAAGTCGGCAAGCAGGCACTTGATTTTCTGGTTGCCCATTCAGGAACGCGCCGCAATCTCGAAGTAGACTTTTTCGGCGGCGAACCGCTGATGAATTTTCAGGTCGTCAAAGACCTTGTTGCCTATGCCCGCAGCATTGAACAGGAAAATGGCAAGCACTTCCGCTTCACACTGACAACCAACGGAATGCTGATTGACGATGATGTGATCGAATTTGCCAACAGGGAATGCAGCAATGTCGTGCTGAGTCTGGACGGCAGAAAAGAAGTGCATGACCGTTTCCGTGTTGACCACAGCGGCAAGGGAAGCTGGGAAACCATTGTCCCGAAGTTCCGGAAGCTGGTGGCGGCACGCGGCGGCAAGGACTACTATATGCGCGGTACATTCACGCACGCGAATCCCGATTTTCTCGAAGATATCAAGGAAATGCTTTCGCTTGGCTTCACGGAACTGAGCATGGAGCCTGTGGTTTGTGCAGAAGGCGATCCCTCAGCGCTGACAGAATCGGATCTGCCCGTTGTCATGGAACAGTACGAGAAGCTGGCAATGCTGATGATGGAACGCGAAAAGGCAGGAAAACCGTTTACCTTCTACCATTATATGCTTGACCTGACAGGCGGCCCCTGCATTTACAAGCGCATTTCCGGCTGTGGTTCCGGTACGGAATACATGGCGGTGACACCGTGGGGCGACCTTTACCCCTGTCATCAGTTTGTCGGCGAAGAAAAATTCAAGCTTGGCGACATCTGGCACGGTGTTGAAAATACCGCAGTACAGGCAGAATTTGCCGCCTGCAATGTCTATGCGCGGGAAGAATGCAGAAATTGCTGGGCAAGACTTTACTGTTCAGGCGGCTGTGCAGCGAATGCATATCATGCCACGGGTTCGGTCTGCGGCGTATACGAATATGGCTGCAAGCTGTTCAAGAAGCGCATGGAATGCGCAATTATGCTTGCGGCGGCACGGCAAATCGGTGACCTGCAATGATGAATACGCCGATTTGTGATTTCGTGCGCCGTTATGCCGCTTCCGATGCGATGCGGCTGCATATGCCGGGGCATAAGGGCGTGTCTTTGCTGGGCTGCGAACCTCTCGATATCACAGAAATATCAGGTGCGGACGAACTGTTCGCACCTGATGGCATTATTGCGGAAAGTGAAGCAAATGCAAGCGAAATATTCGGCTGCCAGACGCTCTATTCCACGGAGGGCTCTTCGCTCTGCATTCGTGCGATGCTGTATCTTGCAATGCGCTGTGCGTCAGAATGCGGAAGAACACCGTTGATTGCGGCAGGACGTAATGTGCACAAGACTTTTCTGACGGCGGCTGCCCTGTTGGATTTTCCGATTGCATGGCTGCCGCGCAGTGCGGAGGAGGGGCATCTTTCCTGCCGTGTCACGCCGAAAACGGTTGCATCGCTTGCGGAAAAGCCGTTTGCGGTATACGTAACCAGTCCCGATTATCTTGGGCATCTTTCAGATATTCATGCACTTGCTGAATATTGCCATGCAAATGACATTCTGTTGATGGTGGACAATGCGCATGGTGCGTACCTGCATTTTCTGCCGCAGACTATGCATCCGATTGCGCTTGGGGCAGACCTCTGCTGTGATTCTGCCCACAAAACGCTTCCTGCGCTGACGGGTACTGCCTATCTTCATATTGGCAAGACGGCGCCTGCGGTTTGCAGTGCGTATGCGAAAGCAGCGATGGCATTGTATGCGTCAACCAGCCCGTCCTATTTGCTGCTGCAATCGCTGGATGCACTGAATCCGATGCTGGAAGGGGAATTCCCGCAAATGCTGCAAAAGTGTATTACAGAAACGGCAAAATTCCGAAGCAGGATGGAAATGTGCGGCTATGTATTTTGCGGGGAAGAACCAATGAAGCTGACGCTGATGCCAAAAACGAATGGTTACCGCGGCACGGAACTTGCAGAGATATTGCAGGAAAACGGGATTTTTTGTGAATTTGCAGATGCAGACCATATTGTGCTGATGCCTGCACCGATGCAGCAGAATGCGCTGAGAAGGGCGGGGGAGGTGCTGTGCGGATTGCCGCGCCGCGCACCGATTGCGGAGGTGCCGCCGCCGCTGCCGATGCCGCAGGTGATTTGTACACCGCGGGAGGCAGTGTTTGCGCCAATGGAGAGGCTGCCAATCGTGGAATGTGTGGGGAGAATCTGTGCGGAACTGACGCTGAGTTGTCCGCCTGCCGTGCCGATTGTGATGTGTGGAGAACGGATGGATGCGGAAGCGATAGAATGCATGGCATATTACGGCTTCACGCATTGCAATGTATGCAGAGAATGATATGAGGCACCCGAAGGAAAAAGATTGTTTGCAGGATGTCTGCTATTTTCTCCGAAATGCTCCCGAATCCTTTGATTTTCGCCGCAATGGATATACCGCGGAAGTATCACAATACTGCACATGAAAACATCGAATCTGCTGGAAATAGAAATTTTGCGGGCGCTTATGTTCATTCATTTGGCACATAATTTGTTCATAATTAGAACAAAAGTGCGAAGCTATGTTTTTTTCGTAGGACAGGGTATTTTCATGGAATAGAGAATGTTTCGAAACTGTAAACATTATGTAAAACTACCAATATTCTATTGACGCTATTGTGAAAATGTGGTATTATTACTGCAACGAAGTGGAACGAAAACAGAGAGAACGCCTCTCAGGAAACGCTGTTCTGCAAAAAGTTAGGAGGAATAATATATGAAAAAAATCACACGTACCATGGCGGGCATTCTCGCCGTACTCACAGTCACTGCATTCACTCCGCAAATTCCGATGACAATTCTTCCGACAGCTAGTTTGACAGCAGAAGCCGTAGACTCAGTTCTTGACGTAAAGTATAACGGACTGAAATTCTCATATCTGGCAAGTACAAAAACGCTTGAAATTTCCAGTGATACATCAACTGAAATAAGTTTTCCGACAGGAGAGGATTTAGAAGGTGCCCTCATATCAGATTGTCTCAATGCGACGGACCACCTTGTAATCAAAGATGGTATTACTAAAATTTGTGAAAATTGTTTCTTGAGCAAACATTTTCAAGACATTGTGATTGCAGATTCTGTAACAGAAATCGAAGAAGGAGCATTTCAAAATGTATGGTGGATCAATGACGTTCCGTGTACGATTCAGCTTGGAAATGGTTTGAAAACCATTGGTAAAGAAGCTTTTGCATCTGCTAAAATCGCAACAATTTCGTTACCGGATTCAGTTACGTCAATCGGCGAGTCTGCCTTTGAAGGAAGTTCATTGAACTCAATTAAGCTTCCTGCACAGTATGGGGAAATTCCGAAGAAGTGTTTTTATAAATGTACTTCATTAACAAGCATTTCGTTGCCATCTACGATCACGGAAATTGGAGAAAGCGCTTTCCAAGAATGCTCAAGCTTAGCATCTGTCACTGTGCATGAAGGTTTGACTACGATTGGTGAAAGTGCATTTTATCAATGTGGTGCTTTGAAGGCATTTGATTTCCCATCCACAGTTCGTACAATAAAAGACTATGCCTTTCGAGAGACCGGATTAACGGAAGTGGTAATTCCTTATGGAGTGACAACAATTCCGTATCAAGCTTTTAGTTATTGTTCAGATCTTAAATCCGTTTCACTTCCTGCTTCGGTTTCCATCATCGGTAACATGGCATTTGCAAAATGTTCAAACCTGGAAACATTAAACCTGACAGAAGGTTTAACTGCAATTTGTGATGGCGCTTTCTGGACTTGTAATTCTTTGACAAAGGTTATCATTCCTCAGACGGTTGACTATATTGGTTATGGTGCATTTGGAATAGGTGATACAACGAATCATCCCTCCATGAATATATATTTCCAGTGGGAGAAATTCGATAAATGCAGATTTTTGGGAACCAGTTTAGAGGATGGAGAGCTTATAATAGATGATTCTTCCATAGGAACAGCATTCCTGGATTATTATGACGAGGTTTATTATGCTCAATATAATCTGGTTTATCCTTCAGAAGATGTTGCATATGAATATCAGGCGTATTTAATGGATATGTGTCGAATTGATTTAATAAATTCCACGGTGAAGGAAACAGACAACAAAGTATTTACATATCGTAGTGCAGAGGAGAATGAACTTGATAGCAATGAAATTCACGACTTTAAGCTTTCTGTCAATGGCTATAATGGTGAATTGAAATTTACGGTTAAGGTAGATGAAAATACAACTTGGACATTTGAATCGATTGATGAATTCAATGCTGGTGACAGTGGTTTCTGGTCGGAATGGTTGACTTACAGCGAGGCTAATTTTGCTTCTCTTGGAACTGATTTCTGGTTCACAATTACCCCAAATACAGCAGAAGATGTGGCTGGTCTCTCGACGATTGCTAATGTATATCTGCACCTGACTTTGGAGAAAGGGAATGATGGTGTAATTGTAACTTCCGCGTCGCTCCATTCTAAAGGAGAAGGTGAAACTGGTGATACGAAGCTCACAAATATCCCGATTGAAATTCAGACAGGCTCTCTCACCGTTGAAAACCATGTTAAGGACAACGATGTTCCTGACAGCACGGATGAGTTCCATGTTCGGATTACTCTGACGGCGAAAGATGAAACGTCAGTAAATACCCCTATTAAGATCACTTATTCAGACGGTAGTATCATAACGATTCCCCCAATGAATTCTACAGACACTTCCGATTTTTCATGGGATAATGGTTCGTGTGTAGTTAATGTCACTTTGAAAGACGATGAATATGTTACGATTGATAACATTCCTTTCGGTGTGACATACAGGGTGGATGAAATTGAACCGAAGAGTGACGATACCACGATTACCAACGCTCATTATGACTGGATTATTCCGACTTATGATTTTGAATCCTGCGAAATTACTGGAGAATCTCCAGAAGAACAATCGAACACCTCAGACTCTACATGGACAGCCAACTATGTAACAGGCGGAATCAGTGACGAGTGGGACAAAGTCAACATCTACAACAACCGTTTTGATGAACCCGAAAGCGAAACCAACATCGACGTCGGCGTGCTGCTTGAAAATCTGCCGTTTATCCTCCTGCTGACCACAGGCATTACCGGCGGCGCTCTCCTGACGCTCCGCAAAAAGCGTGAAGAAGACCTGTACGTATAATTCCCGCTGAATGAACATCGTTTGAAATCAATCGTACCGCACAAAGTATGCTGTATACTTTGTGCGGTACTGTTTTTGTAAATCTGATGCGGAAATTTGCTTGTTCATTAACAAAAATAGTGGTATCTGATTAATTGAAAAAAAACACTTGCATTTGCCGAAAACATATGATAATATATACATTAGCATTCCTAATGAACTATACTGATAGAATCGCGGATGATATTATGAATCAAAATGCATTTTCAGAGCAACCATCCACTGCTTCACGCTCCAAAGAACAGCAGGAAATCATAAAATGGCTGCATGATATCAGATTCAAAAAAAAGCTGTTCGGCGGCGTTGATGAAATGGATGTCTGGCAAAAAATCGAAGAACTCAATGCGCTTTATGAAAAGGCGCTTCTTGCTGAACGTGCAAGATGGGAAGCGGGAGGGAATCATGCCGATGAATAACCTGCTTTCCCCTTTTTCGCAAATACGCGAAACCATTCATTTCCGCAGAAGTAAATTATTCCGCAAGCGTGAAAATATGCGTCTGCTGGGCAGTATCCTGCAAACACTCGGCATTCTGGCACTGTTCCTCATATTCTTTTTCCTTTTCTTCCGTGTTCGTATTGCAAAAGGTGTGGGAATGTATCCTTCTATCCTTGACGGCGATTTGGTGCTTTGTTACCGAAAAGCTGAGTATGTCAAAAATGACGTGATTTTCTTTCAGGTGGAAGAAAAGGAGTATATGGGGCGTGTTGTCGCAATCGGCGGCGATGTGCTGGACTTCTCCGAAGAAGGTGTGCTGACTGTTAATGGGACGGTTCAGGCTGGAGAAATCGTTTTCCCGACCTATCCGCCGAAAGACTGGGAAGGACAATTTGAAGTTCCCGCAGATTCGGTTTTTGTGCTTGGCGATTATCGCACACAGACAGAGGACAGCCGCGATTTCGGCTGCATCGCGCTGGAGGACATTGAAGGCAAAGCCATTACTGTCCTTCGCCACCGCAAAATATGATTTCAGGCAGCACCGCACTAAGATGGTGATGTGATTGCAAACAGATGTGTCACCATTTTCGTGCGATGTTTGTGTTACCATAAATCTGATGTGAATTGGGTGATACTTTGTTGCAAGGTTTCCTGAAATGCGTGAACTGGCTTTTGCGTCAGCTAGCGATCATTCTTATTTTGCTTGTGCTGTTGTTTTCAGGGTATGTCCTTTGGGACGTCCATCAGGTATATAAGACCGCAGGCGATGTGCAGTCGCAGATCCTCCAACTGAAACCAACTGATTTGCAGGATGAGGGCGGTCTGAAAAAAGATTTTGACGAACTGAAAAAAATCAATCAGGATGTCTGTGGCTGGATGACCATTAACGGTACCCGGATGGACTATCCGATCGTAAAGGGCAAAAACAATCAGAAATATCTCAATACGGATATTTTTGGTTCATTTTCGCTGGCAGGAAGTATTTTTCTGGACAGCCGCAACAGTGCAGACTTCTCTGATCCATATTCTATCATATACGGGCATCATATGGACAATCACCAGATGTTCGGCGATCTGGATTTATTCAAAGATCCTGATTATTTTAATTCGCATACACATCTGGAGCTGGTCACGCCTGATAAAACATTTGAATATGAAGCGCTGGCGATTCTGGAACTTCCCGACAATATATCCGAGATTTTTGATCCGACCACATGGGAAAGTGATCTGGAAGGACTGGGCGAATTCATCGAAGACAATGCCATTTACTATTCGGAAGAAAATGTGCAGCAATTGGTTGCATCGTCATCAGAATGGCAGGTTCTGGCACTGGTCACCTGTCAGCCGGGTGTAACGGGTATGAAAACGGTTATGCTCTATATCACGGAGCGTGAAGAACCGCCGCAGCCGCCTGATGAACCGGATACACCGGACGATCCTGATAATCCCAATCATCCTGACAAACCGGATAAGCCTGATGATCCCAAGCATCCCGACAAACCGGATAAACCGGATGACCCCAAGCATCCCGACAAACCGAATCAGCCTGTCGATCCCAAGCATCCGGATGATCCGAACAATCCTGATGCCCCCAATAACCCGAATCATCCTGTACAGACAGGGGATGCATCGCAGGTCGGGTGGCTATTGGGAATGGCAGCAGCAATTGGAATCGGCATACTGACCGGACGGAAGCGGCACAAATCATAAGCGTGTCAAGCAGAAATGCTTTACAAATACATCAAATTGGAGAATACTATGTTGAACGACCTTATCATTCGCGCAGAAAGACCAGAGGACTACAAACAAGCAGAACTCATGACAATGCGCAGTTTTTGGAATAAATTCTTTCCCGGATGCAGTGAGCATTTTCTCATCCGCATTATTCGGGATTCAAAAGACTATCGTCCTGAACTCAGCCGTGTCGCAGAATGGAACGGCAAAATCGTCGGCGCGGTATATTATACCAACGCTTGGATTCAGGATGGCGACCAGATGCATGAAATCGTTACCTTTGGCCCGTTGGCAGTCGAACCGACACTCGGCGGCAATGACATCGGCGGTGCGCTGATGCGGGAAACCATCCGTCTTGCCAAAGAGCACGGCGTCAAAGGCATCGCACTCATGGGTGAACCCGGCTATTACCCGCGTTTCGGCTTCCGCAGAGGTGCTGAATTTGGAATTACCGATGCTTTCGGAAATTCGTTTGATGCATTGATGGTTTTGCCGCTGAATGATGATTTTTCATCCATTCATGGAAAACTGATTGAAAGTGCCGATTTTGCACAGCTTGATGATACTGCAAAGCTGGAAGAAATCAATCAGGAATTCCCGCAGTATCGCAAAGTGCAGGTCATGGAAGGCTTTATGCAGATTTTTGAACAGCATTTGGGTGTGGTGGAAGCAGTCGAAGGCGACACCTATCAGGTGCGCTACTGGGAACTGCTGATTCCTGCAAAGCTTTCGGAAAATGTGACGGAAAAGCCTGTAGCAGGCAGTGACGTTCAGTTTTCATGGAATCCGAAAGGCGATTCGTTCATCACGAAAGTCTTTCAGAATTTGCTGGAGAAATAATCTGTATCCGATAAAAAAACAACAGGTGCAGAGTTTTTCGCTTCTGCACCTGTTATTTGTTTATGCTTCAATAAAGTTCCATTCGTCTGCATCATCCGTTTCATCATCCCACGGGGAATGGTCTTCGAATGGGCCGACATATACGATCTGGTCATCCACCAGAATGATTTCGATACCGTTCTCCACATTCCAGTCGCAGTTTCCGCTGAGCTGATAGGCAATGACATCTTCCTCATCGGGCTCTGTGATTTTCATGCTCGTGATTTGGATATACTGCATCATCTCGGAGGCAGGGGTGTCAGCGGTGACGGGAATGGCGGCAATATCCTCATTTTCTTCTTCCTCCTCCGCGCAGACCGCTTTCATTTTCAGGCAGTATTTCTTTGCGGCTTCGCAGAGGGTTTCCAGCAGTTCATTCGAAAAGCTGTCCAGTGATTCCATGCATTGGTCAATGTACGCAGATGTGACCTCCTCATCGGGAATCAGCACTTCAATTTCTGTGTCTGCAAATTTACAGTAGGTTTGTCCTTCGCGTCCGAATTTGGTTTCTTTCAGTTTCATGTGATTCATCTCCTTGATAAGTTGTAGAATAGTAGGTTGGATGTGAAATAGAGATTCTGGTGATACTTGCATCATAACACATTTTTGCACAAAAGTCAATAGATTTTTGTTGAAATCTTTTCTATGTATGAAAAAAAGGAATCCTTGCCTTTTGTGCGGATGATATGTTATACTGAAAACACAAGCATCTGTGTATGTAGAAAGGAGATTCATGATGGAACGAGTACAGCTTGCGGAACTGCCGATGCATACCCGAACGGAAGTCCTGACATTTTTGAAGCGGCTTTGGCATCAGGAACCGACAGACTGCCCCTTCTGCGGCAAGCCGCTGGAACTGCTGCATCGGAAAGCGAAGAAAAGCGATTGCGACTGGAAATGTACATCCTGCGATAAAATCTTTAAAACGCTGTATCTGCTGGATGAACTGAATGCGCAAATGCCAAATGACACTCCTTGATCGGAAGGAGAAACCATGCTGCCGACACGCGGTATGGAGAAAAGGCAATCATTTTCTGCGAAAGAAAGATATTGTTGTTGTCCACAAAACGCAGGTGGATAATTTGTGCAGGTTGGCAATTGCATTTTGAGTAAAAATAAGATATAATATAGTTATCGCTATTGAGAATCATTCCCAATAAGGAGAAGCTGTGAAGAAAAGAATGACATTTCAAAAAGAACTGGTGCTTCGCATTGTCAGAAATCTGCATGGACACGTCACAGCGGATGAGGTCTATGCGGCAGCGGAGTCCAACATCGGAAAAGGCACTGTCTACCGTAACCTGAAAACGTTGGCAGAGGAGGGCAGTATCCGCAGGGTGGAAATCCCGGATGGGCCTGACCGTTATGATTTCAACACGGCGACACATTATCATGTGCGCTGTGTGAAATGCGACCGCGTGTTTGATGTGGATATGGATGTCGTGGAAGATTTGACACAGCGCATTCATGATACACACGGTATGACATTCTTGGATTACGACATTCTATTCAAGGGCATATGTCCGGAATGCCAGAAAAAGGAGTAGCAGGATATGGACCCGAAAGCATTACACAAATTAAGCTATGGATTGTTTGTCCTGACATCCCATGATGGAGAACAGGATAACGGCTGCATCATCAATACGGCAATTCAGGCAGCATCCGAACCGAATCAGCTCAGCATTTGCGTCAACAAAGCGAATGCCACACACGATATCATTTGCCGCAGCGGACAGTTCAATATTTCGGTGTTGAGTCAAAGGGCACAGTTTGACATGATTCAGCATTTTGGTTTCCAATCCGGCAGAACGGTCGATAAGTTCGCAGATTTTGCAGATGCAGAGCGCAGTGCAAACGGCATTTTCTATGTCACCAAGGGAACCAACGCATATTTTTCGGTTGAAGTGGAGAAGCGGGAAGATTTAGGCTCGCATACCATGTTTGTCGGCAGAGTGACGGATATGGAAGTGCTGAACGCAGAGCCATCCGCGACCTATGAATACTATTTCAATTTCATTAAGCCTAAGCCGCAGGCAGTTGGCACGACCAAAGACGGACAAACGATTTGGCGATGCACGATATGCGGTTATGAATATGTCGGTGAGGAATTGCCTGCGGACTTTATCTGTCCGATTTGCAAGCATCCCGCATCCGATTTTGAAAAATTACATCAATTGGAGGAAATGACAATGGCAAAGTATGTATGTCCTGTATGCGGATACGTTCATGAAGGAAACGAGCCGCCCGAAAAATGCCCACAGTGCGGTGTTCCCGGCGCAAAGTTCATCAAGAAGGAAGATGACAGCAAGCTGACATTTGCGTGTGAACATGAGATTGGCATTGCAAAGAATGTGACAGACCAGGAGATCCTGGATGGACTGCGTGCGAATTTCGCAGGAGAATGCACAGAAGTTGGTATGTATCTGGCAATGGCAAGAGCTGCCCACAGAGAGGGATACCCCGAAATCGGTCTGTACTGGGAAAAGGCTGCATACGAAGAAGCAGAACACGCAGCGAAGTTTGCAGAAATGCTGGGCGAAGTGGTATCCGCTTCCACGAAGGAGAATCTGGAAAAGAGAGTGGCAGCAGAGAATGGTGCAACGGCTGGAAAGCTTGCCCTTGCTGAGCGTGCAAAAGCACTGAATCTGGATGCGATTCACGATACCGTTCATGAAATGGCGAAAGATGAAGCAAGACACGGCAAGGCACTTGAAGGCTTGCTGCACAGATATTTTGGCTGATTGAAACTGAAAACCTGCATCGCTGTATGGCGGTGCAGGTTTTTTATGAAAATGAAAAGCGCAGATGATTTCATGAAGATTCTCAAAACGCTTTGACAGAGGGCATCCTTCATGCTATACGATTGCTATTCCGAAAAGATGGAGGATCATGAAAGGTGAAAATTACGGCAAAGGAAAAGCACAATCGGTATTCGATACTGTTTTTATTGTGCAGTCCGCCATTCAATGTACCCTGCGACTGGTGAAAAATCTTCCCCATCAAATGTAATGTGCGTGTCAGCATCAAGTTGCTGCATATTGGAATTCATCGTCGCAAATGTGAAAATGCATAGTAAACTCATGAGAATGAAATATATGATTTTGCGCGATTTTGCAGAATGCCTAATATTCTCCCTTTATTTCAGGAATGTGAATGCTTCCAGTTCAAACAGATTGCGGTCTTTAAAATAGTTTGCGAACCATCCTGAATATCCATGCGTGATTTCAAAGAACAGCGCATGACGTCCTGTCACAGCTTTCATTTCCGCACGATAAATGCCGTCATGTGTGTCAATATCACAGAAACCGAGTTCTTCGCCATCTTCACTGTCAATGCAGACACGTACAATCGTGCGGCAGCCGCAGCCCGTGATCTTCATGGCAAGAATCATGGTCTTGGTGCTTGCATCTTCTCCGAAATCAAAATATTTGTAGCCGATGACCGCACCCGAACGAATGCCTGTGACGACTCTCGTCAGCGCATCCTTTTCGGTGATGAAACATCCGCCTTTGAGGACACAGGCATAATCCGCTGGGATGATGTCATATGGGTTCAGCGACTCGTCAAAGCCGAGCGATGTCATTTCGACCTGCGGAATCGTGCCGTCAGGCAGAATCTCAATGCGCTCTACACAGGCACGGCGCGACATGATGGTGCAATTCGTCATGCGGTGATAGAAAATGTACCACTGTCCATTGATATTGCAGATGGAGCCGTGATTGTTGCCGCCGGGATAATTCTGCGCATTGTCGATGATCGTTCCCATGTGCTTGAACGGGCCGCGGGGACTGTCACCGATGGCATAGTCAAGACGGCTTCCAACGCGCGGAGAATATATATAATAGTACTTGTCTCCGATTTTGCGCAGAGAGCTTGCTTCGTAGTAGTCGGTCGCGCCCTTGCCCTTGGGAATCAGGTCTTTGATGAGTGAACCCTTGACCACTTCGCAAAGATTGTCAGGATTCAGCTCATTGAAGAAGGCACGGGTGAAACCATAATAAATGTATACTTTGCCATCATCATCCAGCAGGACACCGGGAGAATTGAAAATACCGTCATCACCTGCGTCTTTTGCATCAAACTGATATTGACCGATGAGTTTGAACGGGCCTTCGGGTGTATCACTGACACTGACACAACCTGTTGAATTGAATACATAGGAGAACATATAGTATTTGCCGTCTTTCTCGATGACATCGGGCGAGAACAGGCGCTGGTCAGACCATTCAGCAGTATCGGATACATGGTCACGGTCATCACGGGTATGGAAGCTGTGACCATGGCATTGCCAGAGATGCAGATTGTTCAGCGATGCAGACCAGACTTTCAGTTTATAGTCACAGAAATCGGTGGCAGCAGGGCAGTCGTGCGAGCCGTAAAGGTAAACACGGTCGCCGAAGATGCGCGGCTCACCGTCAGGAAGATATTCCCACAAGGGCAAAAACGGATTGGGCATAAGTGAACCTCTCTCTTTCTCTTGTATTTTTGAAGAAAATGTGGTATCATTATTATAATGTATTTTGAAAGAAAGCCGTTAGGACAAAATTGCTTGAATATAGAATGAAATTGCAATATCAGGAAAGGGCAATGGCAAAAAGAGCGCGGATAATGGTGACGACTGTGAAAATGCACAAAAATACCATCGAAACTTTTACAAATATTCTAAATGCAAAATGCAAGAAATTTTCGGAAACCTCTTGCCAAAATGAAGCCGATGTGCTATAATAATCATGCTGATGCAACAAGATAGACTTGCGAAGATATCCTGAGGTTGCGCCGGTAGGCGGTAATTCAGGAAGGAGCAATGTCCTAAAAGGGCGATTTGAGATATCAAACACGGTTTGTGTATTGGAAAATCAGTGAAACCACGCGGATTTTTCGAAGGAGATGCCTTGCTCATCTTACGGAGCGGGATGTCAGGAAGAAAAACCTCAGTAGGTCACAAGGATTTTCCGCGCAGTGATGCGAATTCGTACAGAATTGGCATACGGCTGTGCTGTCCGCCCGATACATCATGCTTGTATTCGGGTTATTTTTATGTAAAAGTCATGAAACACCCGACTTCGTTGTAAGAGATGAAGCCGAGAAAACGGACAGCAGGGCGTACAGAGAGCGATTTGAAAACTCTAGTGCCCCCAGCAAATAATTTTGAGGAGGGTAATCAAGTGGCAGGCAGCGAAAAATTGAGAATCAAGATCAAGGGCTATGAGCACGCAACAGTTGACGCAGCGGCAGCAAAGATTGTCGAGGCAGCAAAGCGTGGCGGTGCACAGAAGGTTTCCGGTCCGATCCCGCTTCCGACTGACAAAGAAATCGTTACGATTCTTCGTGCAGTTCACAAGTACAAGGACAGCCGCGAACAGTTCGAGCTTCGCACTCATAAGCGTCTGATCGACGTCATTCGTCCTACTAAGGCAACGATGGACGCTCTCACCAAGCTGGAGATCCCCGCAGGTGTCGATATCGACATGGAACTGAAGTAATTCACTTCGTTTCGGCTCTCAGCTTCACGGCACCGTCTGAATGGGTTGTACGACGGGGAATGCCGCGGTTATGTTGACGCAGACGCGCCAACCAATAACATCAAGGAGGAAAACAACCATGAAGAAAGCCATTCTTGGCAAGAAAATCGGCATGACGCAGATTTTCGATGAAGCGGGCAAAGTCATTCCCGTTACGGTCATCGAAGCAGGTCCTTGCTTCGTCGTTCAGAAGAAGACTGTAGAAAATGACGGCTACAATGCAATTCAGCTCGGCTTTGGCTCCGTCAAGGCAGACAAGATTGCAAAGCCTTTGAAAGGTCACTTTGACAAAGCAGAAACCGGCGCACTCAAAGTACTGCGCGAGTTCCGCTTTGATGACTGCGATTCTTTCAGTGTCGGCGACAGCATTCAGGCTGATGCTTTTGCAGTCGGCGATATCGTTGATATCAGCGGCACCAGCAAAGGTAAAGGCTATGCAGGCCCGATTAAGCGTTTCAATCAGCATAGACTGAAGGAAACACACGGTACCGGTCCTGTCCATCGTCAGGCTGGTTCTATGGGCGCCTGCTCCTCTCCGTCCCGTATCTATAAGGGCAAAGGCCTTGCAGGTCACATGGGCGCAGAGAAAGTCACTGTCCAGAATCTTGAAATCGTCAGCATTGATGCTGATAACCGTCTGATTGCAGTGCGCGGCGCGATTCCCGGCCCGAAGGGCGGTCTCGTCAGCATTGTCAACAGCGTGAAGAAAGCTTGAGAAGGGAGGAAAACGAAATGGCAAAAGTTCCGGTATATGATATGAACGGCGCTCAGGTTTCTGAGACCGAGCTGAATGAGGCTGTTTTCGGCATCACTCCTAACGAGGCTGTTATGCACGCTTGTGTCGTGAATTATCTCGCAAACCAGCGTCAGGGCACACAGTCCACCCTCACCCGTACAGAGGTCGCTGGCGGCGGCAGAAAGCCGTATCGTCAGAAGGGCACCGGTCATGCACGTCAGGGTTCCATCCGCGCTCCGCAGTGGTACCATGGTGGTGTTGCACTCGGCCCGAAGCCCAGAAGCTATCGCTTCTCTCTGAACAAGAAGGTTCGCAGACTTGCAATGCTCTCTGCATTCTCTCAGAAGCTCATCGATCAGGATCTCATCGTGATTGACAGCCTGACCGTTGAAGGCTACAAGACCAAGACCATCGTCAAAATGCTCGATGCTCTGAAGGTCGAAGGCAAGGCTCTGATCGTTACGCAGGAAGCTGACAAGCAGGTTTACAAGAGTGCTGCGAACATCGCAGGCGTCAAGACTGCTGCTGTGAATACGCTGAATGTATATGACATCCTGAACTACGATAAGTTCATCGTAAGCAAGGGTGCTGTTGCAAAAATTGAGGAGGTGTATGCAAAATGAAGGCTCCGCAGGATATCATTCTGAAGCCCGTTATTACCGAGCAGAGCACCGACATTCTGCCTACCGGTAAGTACACCTTCAAGGTCGCAAAAGATGCGAACAAAATCGAAATTGCCAGCGCTGTTGAACAGCTCTTCAATGTCGAGGTAACGAAGGTGAATACCATCAATGTCCGCGGCCGTGCAAAGCGCGTTGGCCGTTACATGGGTAAGACCGCCAGCTGGAAAAAGGCTGTGGTTACCGTCAATCCTGAACCTGCAAACGGTAAGGACGGCAAAAAGAGAAACGGTACCATCGAATTCTTCGACGGTATGTTCTAATTCCTGAAACGACCTCGTTTCAGAAGGAATTTCTTCGGAAATTCAGTTATGGGAGTCATGCTCCCGAGAACAAAGCATTGATTTAAGGAGTTGAATTTAGCAATGGCAATTAAAGCCTATAAGCCGGCACCCCCTGGCCGCCGCGGTATGACCGTTACTGATTACAGTGGTCTTTCGAAAAACGGCCCGGAGAAGTCGCTGTGCGTGACTCTGAAAAAGAAGTCCGGCAGAAACAGCTACGGCAGAATTACTGTTCGCCATCGCGGCGGCGGTGTGCGCACGAAGTACAGAATCATCGACTTCAAGCGCAATAAGGATAACATGAATGCAACCGTTATGACCCTCGAGTACGATCCGAACCGCAGCGCATTCATTGCACTGGTTCAGTACGAGGACGGCGAAAAGCGCTACATCCTCGCTCCGAACGGTCTGAACGTCGGTGATACCGTTTGCAGCGGCCCCAACAGCGATATCAAGCCGGGCAATGCACTCCCGCTTGAAAACATCCCTGTCGGTACCTTTATCCACAACATCGAGCTTTATCCCGGCAAGGGCGGTCAGCTTGTCCGTTCCGCAGGTAATATGGCTCAGCTGATGGGCAAAGAAGGCGCTTACGCTCTGATTCGTCTGCCCAGCGGCGAAATGAGAAAAGTTCCTGTCATCGGTAAGGCTACCGTTGGTCAGGTTTCCAACATTGACCATGAGAACGTTCACCTTGGTAAAGCAGGTCGTACCCGTCACATGGGCATCCGTCCTACCGTCCGCGGTTCTGTTATGAACCCCTGCGATCACCCGCACGGTGGTGGTGAAGGTAAGAGCCCGATCGGTCGTCCCGGTCCTGTTACCCCTTGGGGCAAGCCTGCACTTGGCTACAAAACCCGTAAGCATCATAAGCCGTCCGATAAGCTGATTGTTAAGCGTCGCAACGGTAAATAAGAAAGGAGGCTGACTCATGAGCAGAAGTGTTAAGAAAGGTCCTTTCGTACAGGAGGCTCGTTATAAGAGAGTTGCTGCAATGAACGAGACCGGTGAGAAGAAGGTCCTCAAGACCTGGAGCCGTTCTTCTACAATCTTCCCGGAATTTGTCGGTCACACTTTCGCAGTGCATGACGGACGCAAGCATATTCCGGTGTTCGTTACCGAGGAAATGATTGGTCATAAGCTCGGCGAGTTCGCCCCGACCAGAACCTTCCGCGGCCATGCCGGTTCGAAGACTTCGAACAACGGCAAGAAGTAATCGGAAGGAGGAATACTGATGGCTATCAATGATATGACATTTGCTCCTGAAGCAAAAGCAATTCTTCGCGGTGAGCGTATCTCCCCGAGAAAGGTTGAAATTGTCCTCGACCTCATCCGCAATCAGCCGGTTGACATCGCTCTGGCAGCACTCGACCTGACTCCGAAGGCAGCTTGCCCGATCGTGAAGAAGCTGTTGAAGTCCGCAATCGCAAATGCAGACAACAATCACTCTATGAATAAGGATGCACTGTTCGTTGCAGCTTGCTACGTTGGTCCCGGCCCGATTCTGAAGAGAATCCAGCCCCGCGCTCACGGCAGAGCTTTCCGCATCAATAAGCGCACCTCTAATATCACCATCATCCTCAAGGAAAGAGAGGCTTAAGTCGAATGGGACAGAAAGTTAATCCACATGGTATGCGCGTTGGCATCATCAAGGATTGGGATTCCCGCTGGTTCGCTCGCAAGAAGGACTTCGGCGATACCCTCGTTGAGGATTACAACCTGCGTGAATACATTAAAAAGACTCTGTATGCAGCAGGCATCGCACGCGTGGAAATTGAGCGCAGCAACGATAAAGTCCGCGTTCACATCCACTGCGCAAAGCCCGGTCTGATCATCGGCCGCGGCGGTGCTGAGATCGACAAGCTGCGTGCAACCCTCGAACAGAAGATCGGCGGCGGCAAGTCCGTTGCAATCAACATCATCGAGGTCAAAGTCATGGATCTCTGCGCACAGCTCGTTGCTGAAAAGATTGCACTCGACCTCGAGAACCGTGTTTCCTTCCGTCGTGCAATGAAGGGCTCTATCGGCAGAACCATGAAGATGGGTGCAAAGGGTATCAAGATCAAGTGCGGCGGCCGTCTTGGCGGCGCTGAAATCGCTCGTTCTGAGTGCTATCACGAAGGTACCATCCCGCTGCAGACCATCCGTGCTGACATCGACTACGGCTTCGCAGAGGCAAACACCACTTACGGTCGTATCGGTATCAAAGTTTGGATCTATAAGGGCGAGATCCTGAAGGGCGACGCTGCAAAGGCTGCTGCCAACAAGGAACGCTATGAGAAGAAGAATGATCGTCCGAGAGACAATCGTCGTCGTCGTGATGATCGCAATGGCGGTAACAATGGTGACCGCAGACCACGCCGCGAGTTCAACAACAATGGTGACCGCAAGCCGCGTGGCGACCGTCCGCAGGGTGGTCAGTTCAAGAGAGAAGGAGGTTCCGCAAATGCTGCTTCCAAAGAGAGTTAAGTATCG
>JAZUJW010000110.1:0-12530 GCA_045642925.1 Oscillospiraceae bacterium | reverse complement strand
CGGTGCCGGCGCCCCGGGACGCCAACAGACTGCAGGCAGTCTGTTGCCCTCCAGGGCCGCAGTACATTCCTTCAATTCCTTCTGATGATTGCGCTTTGCATTGACATTCTTCACTTTTTGTGATATACTAAACTTAATTATTAATAGAATCCCATAAATCCATTCTCTATTTTCAAAAGGAGTTTTCTGTCATGAAGTACCGCAAAATCCCCGCCCTCCTCTGCTGCGCCGCATTCTTACTCTCCGCTTCCGCTTGCGGGAAACAATCTTCAACGAACGAATCGTCTGCAACAGACAGCACGATCACCTCAGATACCACCGAAACCTCTGCTGCCGCAAACGATTCCTCCAATACATCCGATACCACAGAACTCAATGCTACAACCACCAATCCAACAGAGCCAACCACCACCGCAACCGCTGCCGATTCCCCCACCACAACAAAATCCGCTTCACAAGATGCCGAACAAACCACCGCTCCCACCACTGAATCACCTACCGCTTCAGATGAAATCAGCATCTACGAACGCGATAAACTCCCGCAGATTTCCTACAGCTACGTCACATTGGTCGCAGACCGCATCACAGCAAAAGCAGGCGAAAAACACGTCCCCTACCGCTTGATGATTTACGGTAACAGTGAAGGCTTCAGTATGTGCGGTCTGCGCATCGACTACGACAACGGATTGCTCCCGATTTATGACCAAGAAACCTTCGATGTGGAATATGAGGTGGGCAATGCTTCCGCCGACCTCGCAAGTGTTCTCGTCATCAGCCCAACCAAGAACGCAATCGCTTTCTCCGCCGCAGGCATCAAAAATGTAACGGAGGACGGCATCCTCTGTACCTATTATTTCGACATTCCTGAAGATGCTGTTTCAGGAACACAATACAACATCAAACTTGACCCTGCTAATTTCACACAGATTGACGAAAAAGTTCTTTATCCACAGGTCATACACGGCTATATCACCATCGAATAATTCCAACATACACCGCACAAAGCCCCCATGTCAACGGCACTGTGCGACGTCCCATTGATTGTTCAACGAATCTTTGCACTACAACGCATCAACGGAAGGAGTGGTATTCATGCGACATTGGAAAGACATTCTGAAAATTACGGCCGGTCTGTTTATCCTTACCACCGTTTGCATCGGCTACCACACACGCATCCTGCTGTATGAATTGACATTTCTATTCAATTTTCTTAGCAGCATCGTTCTTCTCACAGACGGTATCTTTCATTATTACACCCAGAAAAACTTACGGACGGGATGGTACCATATGCTTCTCGTCTGCGGAATGGTCGTTTTTATCACCTGCCATATTTCTTTACTTGGGTTTGGAAGTTTCAGTTTTAAAGGCGCATTTTTCTTCCTGCACGCCATCAATCCCCCGCTGTTTACGATTCTTTACCTGTTTACAGTGGATGATTCACCGCCCAGCCCACTTGCCGTTCGCATCCAAATTTTCATGTCACCGCTTTGGATATTCATATATCTGTTATTTGATTATACCAGATACCTGAAAACCGGTACATTCGTCTATGATATCTTTCCGCCGGAAGCATTGACACCCATCATGATTCCATGCCTATGCATCACATTCTACCTTTTGATGGTGGTCATAACATGGTGTCTGATTACCCTGAACCACCTCATCCATGGTCATCAGAAGTCAGAAATCTTCGAAAAGCCTTTATCAAAAAAATAATACAAGAAAAAGCCGCGGCACTGCATCATACAGTACCGTGGCTTTCTTATCGCAATTTTTGATATGTAATAGATATTCAAATAAAATGAAAATTGAAATGAATGAATTTTCTTATCTTCCCGCAATCGAATGCAGCAGTGTGGCAGCAATCTGCGGCGTGGAAATATCATACTGATAGCGTTCTTCAATGACAATGCAGAATGCCACAGGGCAATCATCATCCAGACAAAAGCCCACAAGAAGGGAATTTTCATACTCCTTTCCATCCTGCTTCACTTGTGCTGTACCACTTTTTACACCGCACTGAAATTCATTGAAATAGCCCGAATATTGCGATGACGCATTGTTCATCATAACTTGCTGCACTGCTTTTGCAGCCGTCGCAGAAAACATATGATTCATCATTTGCGATGTACCGATAATCTTCGTTTTGCCGCTGTAATCAGTACGAGAAGCAAGTAAATACGGCTTCATCGGCGCACCGGAACCATTTGCGATCGCAGTCTGCCAAAGCATAAGCTGAAACGGACTGACCAACGTATCTCCCTGCCCAAGACATCCCCATTGTGTCGTGAAATCATTCGCATCTGTGAGATTTGTCGATGCCGCGGGAATCGAAATACCATCCAGTGAAAGGGCAGAAGCCTTCTCACCATTCACGCTGTACCCCATCGCAGTGTAAGTTTCAATAATGGCAGAAAGCGGCAAAGCCTCCGACTGCACCAACTGCGCAAAGTAAGGATTACAACTATTTGAAAAAGCCTGTGACAAATTCTGGTGACCGTGCCCAAGGTTATTATGGCAATTAATGCGCTGTCCCTGCGTATTCAGCCAAGAACCACTGCAATCATATTCTGTTGCATTGACAGCATCTACGCCCAATTTCTCATATGCGGCAATCAGTGTGGAAACCTTTTGCGTAGAACCGGGAACCAACGGATAGAATGCCTTGCAAAGCAAACTGCCGCTGGGCATATTCGCAATATTTGCATAGCCTTGTGCTATATCCACACAAGGTTTGCTGACACAAGCCAGCACTTCACCCGTTTTCCAGTTGCAAGCGATTGCAGCACCATTTTTTCCGCCAAATGCGTTGAAAACAGCACGATTCACCTGATGGTCAAGCGTAGTATGCAGAGATACATCCTTGCCGTCGTGGGCAGTAAAACTATAGTTCACGAGTTCATCCATATGATGATTTACCAGTGTATTCGTCATTTGCCCACTCATATCACCAATCAGATTACCAACATCCGAAAATTGTCCCGCAGGATAATTTTTCAAAGATTGCGTACCGTCAAACAGGACATCCCCCTTGCGGTCATACACCAAACCAAAAGAAGCGCGTCCCGATTTTGCCATATAGCTTGGGGATTCCACCACAAGAACAATCGCAAGATAAACCATGCCAAGCAAAAAAGCAATCAGCAAAACCGTCACTGTTCTTCCCGCACGAAGCACACTGGAAGGACAGGATACATCAAGTTCCGGACGTGGACGCTTTGCTTTCGCTGTCTGTTTTGTGCTCACTGTGCCACCTTCTTTCGTGCTTTTTTCGGCGGATTCACGCGCAAAACAGGAGCCTGTGCCGCCTTCAGGAAACCGGCAAGCACACCGCTGGAAAGCATGGAACTGCCGCCCTGCGAGATAAACGGAATCGTTACGCCCGTGAACGGAATCAGGTTACACGAACCGAAAATATTCAGCGTCATCTGGACAATAAACACACCAGCAACACCGGCGGCAAGCCCCGCATGGTAGTAACTGCGCGGCGGAACAGTCAGAATGGAAGCGGGCAGAAACAGTACCAACAACACGGTCAGAATTGCGGCGAACAGTCCCCATTCTTCGCAAATGCTGGAAAAAATGATATCAGTATTAGAAGCGGCAACCGAATGCAGACTGCCCGCACCCGCACCTTTTCCAAACCAACCGCCCTCTGCAATCGCGGTCAGCGCACGACATTGCTGGTAGCCACTGCCGGACATATCCGCCCAGATATCCGTATGCAGACGTTCCTGCACATAGGCTGGTGCGATCTGCAGCGCACATACGCATAAAACGCACGCACATACGCACATAAAGACAACCAGACGCATCGACATTTTTTCACGAAGATAGAAGAAGCGAAAGAAAAGTCCCAAGCCTGCAACAGCCAAAAATGTCGGTAAACTGCCCAAATCGCGGCACCACCATTGCAGAACAACAATCACACCCGTGCAGGCGATCATCGCAAGATTATCGGGCACAAAATGGATTCCCCAAAGCGCTTTCTTGTGCATCTGTGTCGACATGGAAGAAGCACAAATCAACACAAATACGGGCTTTACGAATTCACTTGGCTGAATTGAAATGCCGCCGATCTCGATCCAGATACCACGCGAACCAGTTAAGAAGAAAATCGAACCAATCAACACAAAAAACAAGAAATACCACAAAGGACGGAGCTTTTCAGCACGAAACGGATTTCGTACAATCAAATATGATATTTGGCAAGCAATAAACGCCGCAACGCCAAAAAGATAGTGTTTGCTTGCAAAATGCACCCCGCCGAAACAGGATTGATAGATCGTACTCATGCCCATCACAAGCAAGAGCACCATGTCCACCGTGCAGCATTGCCGATGCACCAGCGAGAGAACGATCGAACCGACAAAATCAGCGCCAAGCACCGCCGCAGCAAGCCTTGTCACTTCGCCCGAAAATCCCAGCGTCAATCCAACAAGAACGACCATCGCAGTATGGGCGATCAAAACCAAAAGGAATAGGATCGGATGAGATATTGTACGTTTTTCCGTCATTTTACATCCTTTCTGCCATCGCCCTTGACCACACGGAGTTTGCGTCTGCCAATCGCAATTTCATCGTTTTGATGCAGCGTATGCACAGACGAAATCCGAACGCCGTTCACATAGGTTCCGCCTCCGGACTGTAAATCTTCAATATGCCACTTGCCGTCATACAGCACTAAAAGCGCGTGGAATCGGGAAATTTCGTCATCCGGAAGTCGAATATCTGCCGAAGGATGCCGACCGATCAGCATTTCCGCCGCACCGAGCGAGTAGACTTTCCCGTGCTCCATCAGCATATATCCCCTGCTTTCGGCTGCCCAATTCTTGTCACCGCGCCGACGTTCACGACCGGCTGCTACCAATATCATCAATGCACAGAAATCAACAAAAATCACGACAAAAACAGAAAGCGCCATTCGCAGATTCGGCACATTTGCTAGAAAATCCGCCATATTGAATCTCCTTTCATTTGGCTGATTATCTTAATAGTATAACATATGAAAGCAGCTTTGTCAAGCACGAAATCTTATGTATCCACGCGATTTTCGGATTCATTTCTTTCAAGATACTCCCGAACGAGCATTTCTGCATCCGCGTAGGAAGACAAGGTGCAGCATCTCGCACGAAAAACAGCCGCCCCTTTTCGTCCTCGCAAATACCAAAGCGCGTGTTTACGCACTTCCTTCATTGCCAGTGTCTCTGATTTCTCTGAACGCTCCAGAATCATGCGAATATGACGCAGCATTTCGTCCAGACGAACCGCAATATTTGGTGATTCATATGTTTTTTCATCTAATGCTGCCATGATTTCTTCGAAAATCCACGGATTTCCATAGGTGGCACGACCGACCATTACCAGATCACAGCCTGTTTCCTGATACATACGCACCGCATCAGCACCGCAGGTAATATCGCCATTCCCAATCACCGGAATCGAAACTGCCTGTTTCACATCAGCAATATAATCCCAATTTGCCTGACCGCTGTAAAACATGGTTCTGGTTCGTGCGTGAACAGTCACGGCAGAAGCACCGGCAGCTTCCATACGCTTTGCAAATGATACAGCGTTGATGGAATCTGCATCCCACCCGATGCGCATTTTCACGGTAATCGGCACATTCGCTGCATTTTTCACTGCTTCACGCACAATCTGTTCCGCAATTTCAGGTGTCCTCATCAACGCAGCTCCAGCCCCTTGTCCTACCACTTTCGGGACAGGACAACCCATATTCAAATCAATGAAATCTGGCTGATATTCGTGCAGCATCGTCACCGCTTGCGCAATATATTCCGGTTCACTACCGAACAATTGCAAGCCCATCGGACGCTCCTGCGGAGTAATCTGACAAAGTTCTGCACTCCCTTTACTGCCATAGCAAAGCCCTTTTGCAGATATCAATTCACTCGTCACCATGCACGCACCATGTTCGCGGCACAATAATCGGTAAGAGGTATCCGCAACAGATGCCATCGGAGCAAGCGATGCAGTCTGCGGAACCGTAATGCCCGCAATTGTCACATAATTCATGCATTTTCCTCGATTCCAAGTACACGTTCGGCATTCCGATGCGTGATCTGTTCCATTTTTTCCGAGCTGAATCCAAGCGACTGCAAATATGCCAACGTTTCTGAAGCGGCCTCCCATGGTGCATCTGTACCAAACAATATTTTCGAAACACCGTGATTTCTGATGATTCGTCTGCATTGTTCTGCTGGGAGGAAATCCTTGATAAATGCTGTATCAAACAGAATATTTGTTCCAACCAAATATTGCTCTACTGCATTCCACTGCTTCCATCCGCCCAAATGCGCCGCAATTAAATATTTTCCATCAATCTCCGAAAGTACATTCCGAATTTTTTGTGGCGTTGCCCGCACAGGTGCCGGTAACCCGATATCGACCCCTGCATGAAACATGACATATAGTCCAAGCTGTTCCGCCTTTTTCAGCACACGAATAGACTCCTTGCTGTCAAAATCACAGCCCTGAAATTGATGATGAAGTTTAATGCCGCGGAATCCACGCGCCGCAAGATTCTCCAAAACTGCTTCCCAATCTTCCTGCATTGGATGCAAACTGCCAAATGACACTAACCATTTATTGCGAATGGTTTCTGCAAAATGATTGATGTTCGCAGTTTGTGAGGGTTTCGTTGCAATGGGCAAGCATACGCTCATATCTACGCCATTTTTACGCATTGCATCCAGCAATCCATCTGCTGTAGCGATGTTATGAACCATTGAATGCTGCTGCACATACGCTTCTCCTTGTTCTTTTCGCACGCCCTCTATCAGTGCAGAAATTGCACGAGGTTCTACGGCATCAGGAAAAATATGGGTATGAAAATCAATCAGCTTCATCAAAAAAATCCTCTTTTCATCATAAAAAAACGCCGCTAATGCGACGTTTCAACAAACAATGCCTGAAAATTCGGCTCACAAAGTTCGTTCCAATCCGAAATTGTTCTATCACAAATTTGCTCCAGGGCATTCCATTCGTGCCTTGACTGCAAATCCTTCAAGCCAATCGTATAAAACCCTGCATTTTTCGCAGTTTTTGCAGCATACAATGCATCCTCTATGACGACTGTTTCCGACACGTTCAGCCCCATCTCTGCCATCACTGCAAAATAGAAGTCCGGCGTATGCTTTCCATGCATCTCCAATGTTGGTGTCATGACAATCGGCAAAAAATTGCGAATGTGTAACCGTTCTATCGCAGCATCCAGCAATTTTTGGTAAGTCACGCTGGCAACGGCACAGGTCACACCCATTTCATGCAGCATAGATAACACCGTATCTGCACCCTTTTTGAGTGGCAAATCATATCGGTATGCATCTGCTGCCAGTTCCTCGACACGCATTTTCACCGCTTCTGCTGTGATCGGCAGATGAAAACGCTCCACAAAATAGGCGGATGACTGTTCAATCGTCATCTTCTTGACGATTTCCGAAATGTCCGCAGGTGCTTCAATTTCGTACTCCGCAAGAAATCTGCGGTCAAGGTCGTGCCACATCGGCATCGAGTCCAGCAACGTGCCATCAAAATCAAAAATCACGCCGCGCTTTTGCATCAAATTTCACTCCGATTAGAAATTGCACGAAACAGCGTCACTTCGTCCGTAAACTCAATCACGCCGCCCACAGGCATTCCGAAGGCAAGTCTTGTCACCTTGACTCCTAAAGGCTTGCAAATACGTGCTAAATACATCGCAGTTGCTTCACCCTCAACACTCGGATTCGTCGCCATGATCAGTTCGTTCACATTGCCAGCCTGAATGCGTTTCAAAAGCTGTGAAATGCGCAAATCGTCCGGCGTAATGCCATCCAGCGGCGAAATCAGCCCATGCAGCACATGGTAAACACCATGATATTCATGTGTACGTTCAATTGCAGTCACATCTTTCGGACCCTCCACAACGCAAATGGTGCTGTGGTCGCGCTTGCTGCTGCTGCAAATCGGGCATCGCCCTTGCTCGGTGAGATTCTGACAAATGTCGCAGTCATGCACTTTCTGTTTCGCATCGAGTATCGCCTGTGCAAAGCTCTCAGCTTGCTCGGCAGGCATTTCCATCACCGCATATGCAAGTCGCTGCGCGGTTTTCATGCCAATGCCGGGCAAAGCTGCAAACTTCTCAGACAACACTACCAACGGAAGTGCGCTGAAATCTTCCATAGAAATTAGAACAGACCGGGCAGAGCCACACCGCCGGTGATCTTGCTCATTTCCTTCTCTGTGGTTTCCTCAACAGCGTTCACTGCTTCGTTCACAGCAGAAATAATCAGATCCTGCATCATTTCCACATCACCCTCTTTGACCATTTCGGGATCGAGCGTGATGGACTGGATGGTCTTTTTGCCGGTGATGGTTACTTTGACAGCGCCGCCGCCTGCGGTTGCATCAAAGGTGCGCTGTTCGATGTCTTCCTGAAGAACAGTGATCTGATCCTGCATTTTTTTTGCCTGATGAATCATGCTGTCCATGTTCTGGCTGCCGCCTGCAAACTGTTTTGGTACTCTGGATTTCATATAAATTCTCCTTTATTTTCAATACTATGCCGCATTTGCGATGTTTTCGCACGGCTATCTATAAAACGCATAGCGCCTTATATACTATAATTATAATTGTCCAGCTGTCGGTGCATCTACGACCAGTCCGCTGTCCTTTGCACGCTGCAAAAGGACATCCACCGGAGATGCTTTCTCAGCTTCCGTTTCCACGCATTTATAGCGAATCGCGTACTTTTTGCCGAGAATTTTCGCCGCACATTGCGCAAGCATTCCTGCATCCGCTTGTGTGAAAAGGCGCTTAAACAAACGATTTTTTACAATCATCAGCAGCAAGCCCTTTTCCTCAGCCAGATATGCCGCAGAATCCTGCAAAAGCCCGGAAACGCTCGGATTGATTTTGTCAAATTCTTCAAGAATAACAGCCCAGTTTTTGATGGGCGAAAGCTGACCGCTGTCCGTTTTTGCATCTGTCTGCAAATTTGACGCAAGTGCGTCTTTTTTCTGTGATGCTTTGACAGATGTTCCCGCATTCTGCACAACAACGCCGTTTGCCGCAATGTTCGCAAGCTGTGCTTCCAATTGCGCCACACGTTCTGTCAGCAGCGAAAGGTCGCCCTGTTGTGCCTGAATCTCTGTGCAAAGACGAATCAGCGTCATTTCCAGTTCCATGCGCCGATTGCCGGCTCTGGTCATACGGTCGCAGCACTGCCGAATCGCATCCAGGGAAGAAAGCACAGCAGACATCGAAAATTGTTCCGACAACGTCTGTAATGCGTTCAGGTCATCCGGCATACATTGCAGCAGGGATTTTGAATCTGCTGAAGTTTTCATCAGCATCAGGCTGCGAAGCTGCTGTGAAAGTTCATCTGCAAAGCGTGTCATATCCTTTGACTGCCGATACAGAATGTCAATCGTTTGCAGTGCCGCAGACGCATCATGCGCTGCAATATTCCCCAGCACGGAAAAGACTGCTTCCTTTCCCGCAACGCCAACCGCTTCCTCCACGGTTTCTGTGGAGATCGTATCCGATACCGCGGCGCATTGGTCAAGCAGACTCAGCGCGTCACGCATACCGCCATCTGAAAGCGAGGCAATGCGAAGTGCAGCGGCATCATCAATCGTAAAATCTTCATGCGAAGCGATATACCGGATTCTGCCTGCGATATCGTTCGGCAGAATACGACGGAAATCAAACCGCTGGCAACGCGATAAGATCGTTGCCGGCACTTTGTGTATTTCTGTGGTTGCAAAAATGAATTTGACATAAGCAGGCGGTTCTTCGATCATTTTTAGTAAGGCATTGAAAGCCCCTGCCGACATCATGTGCACTTCATCAATGATGTACACTTTATATTTGCAGCGTACAGGCATAAATGCGGCATTGTCGCGCAGGTTGCGGACTTCGTCCACACCATTGTTCGAAGCACCGTCTATTTCGATGATGTCTGTCAGAGCGCCTGCTTCTGCATCGCGGCAGATCTCGCATTCCAGACAGGGATTGCCGTCTTTTGGATGCAGGCAATTGACCGCTTTGGCAAAAATTCTGGCGCAGGTGGTTTTTCCCGTGCCGCGTGAGCCTGTAAACAAGTAGGCGTGCGCGGTTTTCTCCCGCAGGATCTGATTGGTCAGGGTTCGGGTGATATGCGGCTGTGCAACGATGTCATCAAATGACTGCGGCCGCCATTTTCGATAGAGTGCTTCATATGCGCCCATACTGCCCCTCCTGTTCCATCCGTTCTGCGAAATAGAAAAATTCCGAATCATAGGTGTGCAGGCTGACTGCGGCACGCCAAGCGTTCCGCTTAATGCTGCTCGGTTCCCCGCCTGACATGGTTCACGGTGCTTTGCTGCACAGGGCCCGCACACCTATAACTCGGAATTTCCGATTTGTTTTGTGCCTTATCTCTTTGACTGTTACTATTATACCACATTCCTTTTTAAATTTCAAGAGGTAATTTGTATTTTCTGATAAATTTTTTCAAAACGCTAAATTTCCTATTGACTTTCATGAAACTTTGTGCTATAATATCTAAGCAGTCAGGTGATAGAGAGAACAAAACAAAAGAAAATCTCCTGACAGAAAAAATCGAGGTGTGGCTCAGTTTGGTAGAGCGCTGCGTTCGGGACGCAGAGGCCGCAGGTTCAAGTCCTGTCACCTCGACCATAAGCAAGAGAAATGCGTGAGTATTTTACTCACGCATTTCTTTTTCATCATGCTTTCAAGTATCGTTCCGACTTTTCAAATTGGTTTTATGATTAATACAGGCTGCTGTTCCAGAGGAATGGCAGCCTTTTGTGTTATACATAGTCCTGATATTTTCCAGCCCGAAGATGAAGCTTGATATTAATGATGGTCAAGCCAATCAGCAGAACCCAGAATTGGAGTAAGCTATCTGTGAAGTGATAGAACAGGGCGGCAATCAGCAAAGACCACGCCACAGACATGACCGCCGTCATAATCCAGAATCCCACCGTGGTGTACCGTTGCAGAAAGTACAAGCCGATGTAGAACACCGCCGCAATCACTATGACTACCGGTAACGGCAATTCAAATGGCGCGAGGTAGGACAGTTCATCAATGTACAGTCCGCAGTTATACAACGAAACGAGAACAGCTCCGATAGCAATGCAGTCAATCTTCGTGATTTCATACATGATGCCCCATTCCAGATTGATGCCTGCAAAGAATAATCCTATGGCTATAGATACATTTGGACAGATAGGTGATCTTTCTGCAAAATGCCCACTTGAAACAATTTTCTTTTATGATACTTCGCAAAAGAAATATGTTGATTTGAAAAACGCCGTTGTCAGTCACTCAATGACCACCGAAATGAAAAAATTCATTAAGGCAACACCGCACAAAGATGGTGGTACAGGATGCGTATGGTCAAACGAGTTTGACCAGTCAAATTTTTCGTCAGATTGTACAGAAATGACGCCGCCGGGCTGACGCCCAGCAAGGAATTTCTGTGCAAGATGGCGAAAAATTTGCAAGCAGATGTGCCGCCAAGCCGCAAGGCGTGCTTTGTGCGGTGTTGCCTTAGAGCACAGCAGGGAGAAAAAGTCAATCAGAACGCAATGCCCTTGATTCTGTTTGCCATGCGATATCACCTTCTCGTCAGGCCATAAAAAAGCACCTGCATTTCTGCAAGTGCTTAGTGTATATTCAGATCATGTAATTAAAATACATTTGAATCAATATATGATGCTACATCAACCCAATTCTCAAATTGGGGTTCATCGCCTTCGTTAACATTATCTTCCGGCATATCACGATACTCTCTGTATTCTCTTATACATTTTCCATCTTTTATTTCTATATACTCTGCTGATAATAAGTCTTCAGAATACCAGCCGTACATCAAATGATTCTCTGCTGCTATAGATAACCATTTTTCAATTGGTACAAACATAAATATTTCTTCACTAAAATCATCAAAAACATAGTAATCATCTGTCTCAGAAAATGCATCTTCTTCAAGAGCACACTCCCAATTTTCCTCATACCATTTCTGAGGATTGTCTATATTCTTTTTTTCAATTCTAAAAACTGATGGCATATATATCCTCCTTTATTAATTTGATACGCATTAATATCTTTTTCCGATTTGAATAACTGCATAAAAATAGACAATAACAAAGCACAAGAGAACTTTATCCTATTATACAATTAAAATATTAAAAAGTCAATAGGCATAATTGGAAAACTTCTATTTTTTTAAAGTGAATATATATTTGCATATAATTGATTCATTATATCGTCAAAATAAATCATAGTCCGCCTGTGAAGCGGGATACCGTGTGAAATTCTATACTGCTGTCAATCTTGCAGCAGAGCTTGCAGAGGCAGTACAGATGAACCGACCGTTTTGAAAAGGCACTGAACAAAAATGAGCTGCTGATCATTGACGAACTAAGTTATCTGACTTTCAACAGATACCAGTCCGAGATGCTGTTTCAGGTGATCTCCGAGCGTTCTGAGCGTTCCAGCGTGATCATTACGACCAA
>JAZUJW010000109.1:0-19187 GCA_045642925.1 Oscillospiraceae bacterium | reverse complement strand
GTCAGATTTTTCGTCAGATTGTACAGAAATGATGCCGCTGGGCTGACGCCCAGCAAAGAATTTCTGTGCAAGATGGCGGAAAATCTGCAAGTAGATGTGCCGCCAAGCCGTAAGGCGTGCTTTGTGCGGTGTTGCCTTAAGCATCACAATATTTGAATTGTGGAAAACTGCGGCAGGAAATTTGCATTTTCCGCAATGTTTCCCCACAGTTTCCACCATGTTTTCAACAGTCTTTTTCCGCTATGAAGCGGATTTCGACTTCTTTTTTCATATAACAAACAGCTTTTCAACAAAACAAAGCTGTTTCAACAGGTTTTTCAACAGCGCTGTTGGAATGTCAGCACTTTTCCACGCAGAACCACTCAAAAAGCACGGCGTGATACATCCGCACCCAGATTGTGGAAAGCACCCGCAATATCTGCATAGCCGCGGTCGATGTGGGAAAGCCCGCGCAGAACGGTTTCACCCTCGGCGGAAAGTGCCGCCAGTGCCAGCGCTGCACCGCCGCGCAAGTCAGCCGCTTCGACTGCCGCACCATGCAGCGGATGCCCGCCGTAAATCACAGCAGTACGCCCTGAAACGTGAATCTTCGCACCCATCCGCAGCATTTCGCCAACGTGCTTATAGCGGCATTCAAACACGGTTTCTTCCAGTATACTTGTGCCTTTGGCACGCAAAAGCGCCGCTGTCAGCAAGGGCTGTGCATCCGTCGGAAATGCCGGATACGGCAGTGTGCGCAGTTCTGTCAGCGGACACAAATGCTGTCCTGCATCCAGAAAAATACGGTCGGAACATCTGCCGATCTTGCAGCCGATGCGTTCGAGTGCCGCAAGACAGCTTTCCATTTCCTGCGGTCTTGCATCCTGCACACAAATCGTACCGCCTGCCGCTGCACCCGCGCAAAGCAATGTCATTGCCGCAATGCGGTCGGGCATGACACGATACGTACAGCCGCCCAAGCGCCGCACCCCTTCGATGCGCACATCGCTTTCGCCTGCACCTGTGATTTTCGCGCCGCAGCGGTTCAGAAAATTCGCAAGGTCAATGATTTCAGGTTCCCGCGCCGCACCTGTGAGGATGGTTTCCCCTTTCGCCAGACACGCCGCCATGAGTACGTTTTCCGTCACGCCGACAGAAGGATATGCAAGCGAAATCCGCGCACCTGTCAGTTGTTCTGCACGACAGAAAATCCTGCCCTGTACTTCAGAAACTGCCGCACCCAGCCGCACCATTGCATCCAAATGCATATCAATCGGCCGCGGGCCAAGCGCACAGCCGCCCGGAAGCGTAAAGCTGCACGCACCATGCCGTCCCAGCAATGCGCCGAGAAACATGATGGATGACCGCATTTTCCGCATATCTTCGTCTGAAATTTCATATCCCGTACAGTCTGCGGCATCAATCTCCACGGCAGTATCCGTCCGCTGCACGCGACATCCCAAGGCATGAAGAATCCGTGCAGCAGCCGTTACATCCGTCAGGCGCGGCACGTTTTCCAATGTCACTTTTTCATCGCAGAGCAAAGCCGCCGCCATCAACGGCAGCGCACTATTTTTCGCGCCCTGTACTGTCACCTCACCGTGCAGCGGTTTGCCGCCGATGATATGTAAAGCTTCCTGCGTCAATCTGCATTCCTCCCAGCCATTCGGCAAAAAACCTGCCGTTTATGCTTTATGGTATGCAAAAAGATGGAAACGGTGACAAAATCAGGAATCAGCGGCGCATGAGCGGTTCAATCACTGCCCAGATTCGGTCGTCCACATTGCGCAGGCAGAGTTCACCCGCACGCTGTCCCATCATCATCATTTTCACGGGGTCGGAATTCAGGTCGGAAATGATAGATTTCATGCGTTCCAGCGTCAATTCCTTCTGTTCGATGACGATAGAAGCCCCGGCTTTGCCAAGCACCATGGCATTATGGTACTGGTGATTTTCGGCGGCATCGGGATAAGGAATGAGAATCGAACCTCTGCCGACGGCTTCGAGTTCGCTGATGGTGGAAGCACCTGCGCGGCTGATGACGATATCAGCGGCGGCAAGGCAGGCATCCATATCGTAGATATATTCAGAAACACGCAGGCGCGGATTATCCATGCCGATTCCTTTTGCGGCAAGGGATTGCATGAAGGTATCTCTGCCGTGTTTGCCATAGGCGTGAATATGGTTGATGTTCATGCCGGACCGGGTATGCCAAGCCATGAGGTCGGGCATCATGTCGTTGAGACATTTTGCGCCCTGACTGCCGCCGAAGGATAAAATGGTCATGCCGTCAGAGAAACCGAGCATTCTGCGGGCTTGTTCGCGGCTGCGGCGAGTCAGTTCGCCGCGCACGGGCAGACCTGTGACGGTACATTTTGTTCCTTCGGGAAAGTGGTGTTGAGCTTCTGCGAAGTTGAGCATAACCTGGTCGGCTTTTTTTGCAAGAAGTTTATTGGTCACGCCGGGGAAGGCGTTTTGTTCGTGGAGCAATGAAGGGACACCGAGCTGTTGTGCGGCACGGATGACGGGGCCGGCTGCATAGCCGCCTGTGCCGATGGCGATGTCGGGATTAAAGCTTTTAACGATACATTTTGCATGGCGGCCGGAGGTCATGAGGTAGCTGACCGCTTTAAAGTTTTTGGCGATACTTTCGAAGCTGAAATCGCGTTGAAAACCAGCGACTTTGACAAATTCGATGCGGTAGCCTGCTGCGGGGACCAATTCGGCTTCGAGGCCGTTCGGGGTACCTGCAAAGAGGAATTCCGTATCGGGTTTATGGGAAGCGATGATACCGGCAATGGCGAGCGCGGGGTTGATATGGCCGCCGGTACCGCCACAGGCGATTAAAACTTTCATGGAATATCGAATCCTTTTTTCTTTATTTATATTTGGGTGCATGATTACGCACACCATTTTATTTTACCGCAAAAAAGGGAATTCGTCAAGGGGGAAACGAGAGATTTTCGAAAGAAATTTGGTAATTCGAAGAAAGCGAACGGTTCATATATTAAGGAGTCCAGAGGCAGCGCCCCTGGTCGCGCGCCGCAGAGCGCGAAACACCCCTTTTTCGTCCAACGAATCAGGAAGGGGTGAGGGGGAACCCTATTAATATCGTACCTGACATAAATAAAGGAAGGCAAGAGAACGGTATAAACCATATCTCTTGCCTTTTTGTCTTTCATGCGGATAATGTATGGGGGAACCCCTTAAGGCAACACCACCAGCTCTGTGCGGTGTTGCCTTTATTCTCGCTACGCGTGCATAGCCGCTAAGTTCCAGCCGCTGCTTTTTATTCCAGCTTCGCTTGACCGGATATGTTCAACAATATTCCCATCTCACATAACTGCATCACAAGCGCTGTGCCGCCATACGAAAAGAATGGCAGCGATATGCCCGTGTTCGGTATCGCATTGCTCACAACCGCTATGTTCAATAACGCCTGTAACCCAATGTGCATCGTCAGACCAACCGCAACCAGCATCCCGAATTTGTCCTTCGCCTTCGCCGCAATGTAAAATCCACGAAATATCAAAAGACAAAACAGCAGAATAACCGTCGTCGCCCCGACAAATCCGAATTCTTCACACAAAATCGAAAATACAAAGTCATTCTGCGCTTCCGGCAAATATCCGTACTTCTGACGCGATGCGCCAAGCCCCAGCCCGAACATTCCGCCCGAACCAATCGCAATCAATGACTGACAAGTCTGCCATGTCGTATCCTTCATGTATTCCGGATTAAACGGGTCTAACCAGGACGTAATACGGTCACGCAGATAATCCATACCCTTGACTTTCCACAAGAATACGCCCGCCAGTCCGATACAGACAATGCCAATGCCACAAAGAATCGCAAAATGCAGCGGCTTTGCTCCGCCCACAAACAACATCGTAAACGCCAGCACACAAATAATGATCGTTCCAGAAACGTGCGGTTCACACAGCATCAGCACGACCACAACACCCAGCATAACCATAAACGGTATAATACCATACTGGAATGTTTCCATGCGGTCTGCATTCCGCACGATCAATGTCGCAAAAAACAACACGATCGCTACTTTCATGATCTCTGACGGCTGAAACTGCATGATCGAATTCTCTGTGCCGCCAATTCCGATCCAACGCCGCGCAAATCCGACTTTGATACCAATACCCGGTATCAACACCAATATCAGCAAAATCAATGATACCACAAATGCCGTGCCCGATGTCGCCAGACTGTTCAGCCAGTGATAATCGAAAAATAAACCGATCAGAATCATTGCACCAACACCGATCAGTGCAAATACCGCCTGTCGGGATGCATAATATGTGCCGGGCAGTCCGTCCAGCAACGCTTCCGGATACGATGCCGAAAACATCATGGTGATGCCAATGACCAACAGCGCTATGACAATTGCAAATAATGCGCCGTCCATGTCACCTTTCACCAGACGGAATCCGCTTCCGACATCTCCTGTACGGATTTTGGATGATTTCGCACTCATGGAACTGCTGCGTCCCTTCATGCGCCGACCTCCTTTCACCTTGCAGGCTTCTTCACGCGCCTACATACACGGAAAGATCCACACTGTAATGATTCAGCGCATACGCCGCCGCAATCACAGCACAAACCAGTCCGAATAACGCAAATACAGATACGATCTTGTATTCGCTCCACTTGCAAAGTTCAAAATGATGATGAATCGGGGACATCTTGAAAATACGTCTGCCTTCCCCGTACTTTTTCTTCGTATACTTGAAATAGCCGACCTGAAGCACCACACTCAGCGCTTCCAGCACATAGATCAGACCGATCAGCACCAACAACAGATGCAGTCTGCACGCAATGCCGATGCCGACAAATGCGCCGCCCAGATACATCGAACCCGTATCACCCATGAAGCATTTTGCAGGGTGCAGATTCCAGAACAGAAAACCGATGCATCCGCCCGCGATCGTAATGGCATAAAGCGAAAGTTCCTTGTTTTCACAGGCACCGCACACAATTGTCAGCGCCAGCATCGAAACCGTTGTCACAGAACCGCAAAGTCCGTCCACACCGTCCGTCAGGTTGACAGCGTTCGAAATGTAATACATCAGGCAAACCATGATCGGGTAATAGAAAATGTGGAAATCCACTTCGCAGAACATAAAGTCGATCGTCGTGGAATGGTCGCCCAGCAGATAAAGTATACCCAGCAAAAGCGCACATAATACAACCTGTGCGGCAGTTTTTTGCAATGCCGTCAGACCAAGATTGCGCTTCTTGACCGCCTTGATATAGTCATCCGCAAAGCCGATCGCCGAATACAGCAGGGAATAGACCACGACAGCAAGCAGTTTGAGTGCCTGATTCCGCACAGTCAATGCCGTTCCGTCCTCCACGCCGCCGCTGATGCGCCAAAGCGCATAAAACAGTGCCGTTGCCAGCACACTGCCTGTCATGAACAGAAAACCGCCCATGATCGGCGTTCCCTGCTTTGACTTGTGCCATGCAGGGCCTTCTTCCAGAATGGTCTGTCCGAAATGGATCTTCCGCAGAAACGGAATCAGTGCAATGCCGCCGACACCTGCGATCAGCATTGATACAAGTGCCGCGCCAAAGGTTATCCAGATTTTCATATATTCCTCCAAAAGTACGAAATCAAAGGCGTTTCAGCGCGTCTGCAACCAGTTCGCGCTCATCCATATGCAGTTTGACACCGCCCTCAATGATTTGGTAATCCTCATGCCCCTTACCACAAAGTGCGATGACATCGCCCGCTTTTGCCTGCTGTACGGCAAGCGCGATCGCCTCCGCACGGTCAGGTTCGGCAATGTACGGCACATCGGAATCTTTCAGCCCTGCCAGAATATCCTGCATGATCACAAGCGGATTCTCATCGCGGGGGTTGTCTGATGTGATCATCAGCAGATCCGCATATTTTGCTGCCGATGCCGCCATCTTCGGGCGTTTGTCCGCATCACGGTTTCCGCCGCATCCGAACAGCGCCGTCAATTTGCCTTTCGTACATTCTTTCAGACTCGAAAGGATTTTTTCAATTGCATCGGGTGTATGCGCATAATCGCATATCACCGTGAAATCACGTCCTGTGGGAATGACCTCACAGCGCCCGCGCACACCTGCATAGGAGGCAAGCCACGCCTGCATCTGTTCCATCGGAACGCCAAGCCGCTTGCAGACCGCAGCTGCCGCTGTCACATTACTGACATTGAACAGTCCGATCATGCGCATCTGCATGGAAACGGCTTCATCCGCAAAGTGCAGGGAAAAGACCGTACCTTCTGCGGAAAGCTGTGCATCTGCGGCGAAAATATCCAGTTGGCTTTCGGCATCTGTGCGAATGCCGTAACTGCACTTCTCACAGGAAATCTCCGAAAGCAACCGCTTTCCATAGGCATCATTGCCGTTGACCAGCGCAAAATCACAGCGTGAAAACAGCATTTTCTTTGCCTGATAGTAGTTTTCCATCGTGCCGTGAATGTCGAGATGGTCTTGCGTCAGATTCGTAAAGACGGCAGTATCAAAATGCGTACAGCCGATACGGAATTGTTCCAGACCAAAGGAGGAAACCTCCATGACCACCGTATCACAGCCCGCATCCGCCATTTTCCGCAGGAGCGCAAAATAGGCGTCCGTCAGTGGTGTGGTATTCGGGGACGGCAGGATCTCCGCCCCGATCTCATACTGTGTTGTGCCGATAAAGCCGACCTTGTGTCCTGCCATCGTCAGCATTTGCTTGATGATTGTGGCGGTGGTGGTTTTGCCGTTCGTACCCGTCACGCCGACAAACCGCATCTCCCGTTCGGGGTGTCCATAAAATGCCGCGCAAAGGTCACCATAGGTTTTTCGTGTGTTTTCTACGAGAATCTGCTTCTCTCCCAAACCGAGGTCATGGTCTGCAATGACGCAGACCGCACCCTGCGAGAGCATCTCCGCCGCCGCAGAATGTCCGTCGAAATGTCCGCCCTTGACACAAACGAACATACTGCCCGCTGTGACCTTTTGGGTATTGTCCGTGACGCCTGTGATTTCACAGTCGGGCAATGCCGTTCGGATCTCTCCGAGAATCCTGTATAAATTCATATATCTCCCTCTAAATCAGCCTGTACGGTCGGTCGAACCGATATCGAGCGTGACCACAGACCATTTCTCAACCAGCGTACCGCCCTTGACGCTTTGCAGAAGTACCTTAACGTCGTTTCGGTTTGCCGATGCACCCTTTGCCACATAGTTGAGTCCTGCTTCCGCAAATTTCTGGTTTGCTTCCGCCATGGTCAAGCCTGTGACATACGGCACTGTGACATATTCTTCGTTGATTTCGCTGTCAGTATACAGCAGGATCGTACTGCCCTTGGAAACTGCCGAACCGGTGATCGGTGTCTGGACGTTGACGATTTCGCCTTCGCCCTCGATCTCGCACTTCAGTTCCATATCTTCCAGCAATTTCTTGGCTTCTTCCACATTCATGTCAATCAGCATCGGAATGGTCACGTCCAGACGTGCCTGTTCCTCTGCGGAATATTCCGGATAATAGCCCAGATACGGCAGTGCTTTTTCCATGATGGAACGCGCATACGGAACGGCAACCGTAGAACCGTAATACCGTTCATCATGACCATAGGGTTCGTCTGCCACGATCAGCAGAACGATCTCAGGGTCATCTGCGGGGGCAAAACAGCAATAGGAAGCGATAAACTTCATATCTGCTTCGGTATATTTGCCCATCAGCTTTTGTGCCGTACCCGATTTACCGCCGATTTTGTAACCCTTGATGTACGCATTCGAACCGCCGTTGGAATCAACGACCGCTTGCAGTGCCTTTCGCATTTCTGCGGAGGTATCTGCCGAAATCACCTGACGGCGCACGGTTTTGTCATTCGAAAGCACCACATTGCCGTCATTGTCCACGATTTTGCTGACAACATACGGTTTCAGCAGTGTGCCGCCGTTAATGACTGCCGCATAACCGACCGCCATTTCAATCGGGGAAATGGAGTTTGTCTGACCGAAGGAACTGGATGCCAGTTCGACTTCGCCCATACGGGAAAGCGGCGTATAAACGGAACGGGTCTCACCCGGCAGGTCAATGCCTGTTTTATCGGTCAGACCGAACGCCTCAAAATACTGTGAAAACAGCGTTTTGCCAAGTCCAAGACCGATGGAGATGAATGCAGGGTTGCAGGAATTCGTCAGAATCTCCTCAAAGGTCTCATCGCCATGACCGCTCAGGTTCCAGCAGCCGATTTTTCGGTCTGCAACCATCAGATGACCGTCACAGTGGAAGGTAGAATTGTAGCTGATGACATCTTCTTCCAGACCGCTGGATGCAGTAAATACTTTGAATACCGAACCGGGGATGTAGGTTTCGGAAACGCATTTATTACGCCATTGTTTTTCACGCTGTTCGCCCAAGGCTTTGCTGCGTTCCTCCTCATCCTCAATGGCATTGATCTGTGCAAGGACATTCTCATCATAAATACGATACGGGTCATTCAGGTCAAATCCGCCGACCGATGCCATTGCAAGCACCGCACCGGTCTTTGCATTCAGCATGATGCCGCAGCCGCGCTGTTCGACCTTGAACGTATCGACCATATCGGTCAGTGCATTCTCAAGATACGTCTGCAATGTCATGTCGATCGTCAGGTAAACGTCATCGCCGTTCTGTGCATCATAGGTTTTGGAATAACGATAGGGCATTTCGTTGCCGTTGGCATCACGGGCAGTGATCGTCTTGCCGTCGATGCCGGAAAGATAGTCGTTATAATATTTTTCAATACCATAGAAGCCCTTGCCGTCCGAATTGTTGAAGCCGATCACGGATGCAGCAAGTTCATTCTGCGGGTAATAGCGCTTGATATCCGACTGTCGGGTAATCGAATGCAGAACAATTTTGCGTCCGCTGTTCGGCGGGTGTACCTCGCTGACGAAATCAATGATCTTATCAGCAGTCGTTTTTTCGACCTGACGTTTTAAAACTTCGTAGTTATTGTTTTTTTCAAAGGCATCCAGAATCGTCTGCTTTTCAATGGAAAGCAGTTCGGATAGCTTTTGCGCGATCTGATCTTTCAGTTCATTGACATCAACAATATCTGCTTCTTCAATCTCGCCCTTCAGCTGAGCCTCTACCAGCGATTGATTCTTTTTCTCAACGGTCTCCATTTCATCCCGAAACAGTCCGGGATCCACAAAAATGCGGTAAACGGTCGCACTCTGTGCAAGGATCGTGCCGTTCGCATCATAGATCGAACCTCTGGTAGCAGGAATATTGATAGAACTGAACTGACGTGAATTCGCCATTTCTGTATAGTAGTCATTCTGAATGACGCTGATGTAGAATACGTTGATGATCAACAACGCAGCAATCAGCAGCGTAATTGACATAATGACGCCGTTTGCACGAATCTTCATGCTGGTGGAAGGACGTGCCTGCTTTTTTGTTCCGCGCTTCCATTTTCCACGCTTAGGCAGGACTTTCTTCTCTGTTTCCTTGTCCGCCATCATCAGACTCCTTTCGGTAAATCTTCTCACAATCAAAAAAGAAAGGCGGCAGATGTTTGCATCTCCCGCCCGCAAAATTTGGATGCTCAGCAAATGACTGCTGCACGGTACGGTACCTTTTCACAGTCCATTTTGTCGGCAATCCCATTTTTTCGTTTCTTCTGTTCTACACACAAATTGTTTGATACTCATTTTTCCTGCGGGCGCTTGCTTCATTCTATGTTACTCGCCCTTGATAAATTCCCAGATATTGAGAAGTTGTTCATGCAGACGCACAAAAAGATTGGTTTCTTCTTCCGCAATCTGCACTTCATCCTCCGTCTGAATCTGAATATACTGGATCTGCGACTGGTCAAGCAGTTTCAGACCAAGTTCCTCTTCCGCATATTCTTCGATATTCTTGACGGTCATCTTGCCTTCCATTTCGGAGCGCATACTGACGTTTTTCGCAATACTATCGTCATAAACCGCCTGACGCTCTGCAAGTATGGAGTAGATCTCATTAATTTGCACACGACCATAAATCACAAAGCCGACCAGTGCCAGCGCACAGATGCCAAGCAGAATTGCCTTCGGAGAAGAAGCACTTCTGTGTGAAAAATGCGGCTTCAGATGGTCTGTGAAGCGTTTTCCGCGAACAGTCTGCGGCTTCGGCGGCTTCTGGATTCTGATTTCGCGTGTCTGAAAATTCGAAGGATGCCGTTCGCGCGATGACTCCTTCATACGCTGCGGTGCTTCCATTTTGGAATGTGCGACAGCAGCGGCAGTTGTCGTATGTCTGCTTTCTTTTTCGGGTGGTGCGGACTGCTGTGCAGACTGTTTCTTTCTCTCTGCTTTCGCACGATTTTCCGCACTCTTTGCAAGACGGGCTTTCTTTGCCTCACGTTCCTGTGCTTCCTGTCTTGCCTTTTCTGCATTTCGTTCCGCCTGTGTAGGCTGTGGAGGTGTCGGCGGTGGTGCAGACTGGGATTTCTTCTTCCGATTCTTGCTGTTATTGGAAAAATTTGCGTGATGATTCGACTTCACGCGGTTTTTCTCGCTGAGTTTTCTGCGCTCCTCAGGGCTAAGCGCAGTGGATTGCTGCTGCGACTGCTTCGGTGATTCCTCCGCCATGTCAGAATCCTCCTTTCCGAAGGGAAATCGCTGGAGAAACGGTGGCAGAATACCTTCTGCCGTGAATTTATATCTTCTCGATGGCGCGTAATTTTGCGCTGTGACTTCTGGAATTTTCTGCTAATTCTTCTGCGCTTGCGGTCAGCGGTTTGCGGTGTACAAGAACACCACGCGGTTTCTTTCCACAGACACAGACAGGGAATTCGGGCGGACAGGTACAGCCTGTACACCACTCTGCAAATTTTTGTTTGACCATGCGGTCTTCCAGACTGTGAAACGTCAGAATGACGAGTCTGCCGCCTGATTTCAGGGAAGCGAACGCTTCTTCAAGTGCAATGCCCAGACAACCAAGTTCGTCATTAACAGCGATGCGAATTGCCTGAAAGGTTTTCTTGCAAGGATTTTTGTCACGTCTTGCCTTTGCGGGAACACCCTTTTTGATGAGTTCGGCAAGTTCGAGTGTTGTTTCAATCGGTTTCTGTGCTCTTGCCGCAACGATTTGTGTGACAATACCCTTTGCGAATTTTTCTTCGCCGTATTCAAATAAAATGCGGGTCAGTTCTTCTGGCGGAAGTGTATTGACCAAATCTGCCGCCGAACGACCGCATTGCGACATTCTCATATCCAGCGGTGCATCCTGATGATAGGAAAAACCGCGGGACGCATCATCAAGTTCGTGGCTGCTGACACCCAGATCCAACAGGATCCCGTCTGCCTGCAAACCGCGCTGACGCAGAACATTACCCAGATTCGTAAAGTTCGCGTGAATCAGTTCCGCAGGAAGCCCTGAAAGGCGTTTTGAGGCTTGTGCGATCGCATCGGGGTCTTGGTCCATGGCAAACAAATGCCCGCCGTCTGTAAGCTGTGAAGCGATAGCAAACGAATGCCCGCCGCCGCCTGCCGTTCCATCCAGATAGATGCCGTCAGGGACAACGTGCAGATCATCGAGCACTTCGTCGAGCATAACAGGACGGTGATATTCGTAGGGATGTTCCATGCCCGTGCGTCAATCCTCCTCTGCCATCAGGCTGTTGATTTCTTCCATATCTGCTTCCTCTTGTTCACGGAAAGTATCCTCGTCCCAGATCTCGGCATACTTGCCGACACCGACCACGGTAGCCTTTCCATTGATTTTCGCATGGTCGCAGAGTTCTTTCGGGAGGGTGATTCTGCCCATTTTATCCGGTTCAACCGTAACAGTAGCAGAACACCAGTGGCGCATAATCATGCGGAGTTTGCTGCCGGTATATTTTTCCTGAAATTCTTCAAGGGTTTTCTGGAAGCCCTCCTCCGAATTGACAGTGATATAGCTGCTGCCGTCCGTATTGGGCGTAAGGCACAGGGAATTGCCGAGGACACCGAGATACTGTGCGGGAAAACTCATTCTGCCGCGTACATCCACAGTCACGGTTTTCATGCCTGAAAGAAACGCTGCCATGGCTCTCCCCCTTTCGCACCTTTCCTCTTTTGGCGCATCGGCTGTACTGTATTCCGACCGACATCACGGAACACAGTACAGCCTGACGTACCATATTGCCGAAGCATATCTTTTGTTCTGAACACAATTTTTGGGGTTTCTCATTTTTCTAGGCATCTCACTGGCTGCCATTTTTTGCCAATTCCTGCCAATCCTTCCCCTATGCACTCTTATTATACCCGCTGAATGCCCTTTTGTCAATAAGATAACCAGATTTTTCATATGGAACTTACGTAGAATCTGCATATAGGTTTTTAGTGACATTGCATAAGCATCCATTCGTTTCCATGTTAAATATCACGATTTTCCGAACAATTTTTCGACCTGTTCGTGTTCAGAAATCAAACAGAATTCTTGTCGGTTTATGATGAATACTTGACAAAATCAGCCTAACTATGTTATAATATGCCTGTCGAAAGACTGAATCGTACAGGAATACATTCAGAAAGGAAAGAGAATTATGAATTTATACATGAAGCAGAAGGTTTTCTCGTGGGGAGATAAATTTAATATTTTCGATGAAAACCAGCAAGTTTACATGACTGTCAAGGGACAGGTATTTTCGTTTGGCAAGAAGCTGCACATTTTTGATGCAGCGGAACAAGAAGTTGGATTTCTCCATGAAAAGTTACTTTCGTTTATGCCGAAGTATTTTCTTGAATTGACAGACGGTACGACTGTTGAAATCAAGAAGGAATTCACATTTCTGAAACCAAAGTATTCGATTCTGCCAATTGGATGGAACGTAAATGGTAATTTTTTTGAACACAATTATGAAGTGACTGACGAACAGGGTGCACCGATGGTGAGTGTGCGCAAGAAAATCTTTTCGTTTGGTGATTCATATGAAATCTATATTTCGCCGGAAGTGAATCCGGTATTGGCAGTTGGCATTGTACTTGCAATTGATGCGACACTGGAGAAAGCTGATAATAATAGTAACTAAATACGAGCATCATATAGGCAACACCGCACCAAGCACGCCTTACGGCTTGGCGGCACATCTACTTGCAGATTTTCCACCATCTTTGTGCGGTATTGCCTATAAATTCAAAAAGGAATTTTTCCGAATCAAAATTGCTATGCAAGCGAAGCGAAGTTATAATTTTGCGGGGGCTTTTTCAAAAGCCCCCGCAAAACTTTGATCTCGCTTCGCGTGCATAATCGGATAGTCACGTTGAAACTTTCCCTTTGAAATTCTCATGATGAGGCACTGCATTACCTTTTGTGTACAAAAAAGATGCTGTGCTCTTTCGAACACAGCATCCTCGAACGTACAAATTACTCAGCAGCGATCTCAGAAACAACGCCGGAACCGACGGTCTTACCACCTTCACGGATAGCAAAACGCAGACCCTTTTCAATAGCGATCGGGGTGATCAGCTCAACATTGATCTCGATGTTGTCGCCAGGGTTGCACATCTGAACGCCTTCCGGCAGAGTGATGATACCGGTAACGTCAGTTGTACGGAAATAGAACTGCGGTCTGTAGTTGGTGAAGAAAGGCTTATGACGGCCGCCCTCTTCCTTCTTCAGAACGTAAACCTGACCAACAAACTTGGTGTGAGGCTGAATGGAGCCCGGCTTGCACAGAACCTGACCTCTTTCGATGTCCTTACGTGCAATACCACGGAGCAGTGCACCGATGTTGTCACCAGCTTCTGCATAGTCCAGAGTCTTGCGGAACATTTCCAGACCAGTAACAACGGTGGAACCCTTTTCTTCCTTCAGACCAACGATTTCAACGGTATCGCCAACCTTAACCTGACCACGCTCTACACGGCCGGTTGCAACAGTACCACGACCGGAAATGGTCATAGTATCTTCAACAGGCATCAGGAAAGGCAGGTCAGCCTTACGGTCAGGAGTAGGAATGTAGGAGTCAACTGCATCCATCAGTTCCTGAATGCAAGCGTAAACAGGATCGTTAGGATCCTCAGACTTGGAATCCAGAGCCTGGAAAGCAGAACCCTTGATGATAGGAATATCATCGCCAGGGAATTCGTACTTGCTCAGGGTGTCACGGATGTCCATTTCAACGAGGTCGATCAGCTCTTCGTCATCAACCAGGTCAGTCTTGTTCATGAAAACAACGATTGCAGGAACGCCTACCTGACGAGCCAGCAGGATGTGCTCTTTGGTTTGAGCCATAGGACCATCGGAAGCAGCAACGACCAGAATAGCGCCGTCCATCTGTGCAGCACCGGTGATCATGTTCTTAATATAGTCAGCGTGACCAGGGCAGTCAACGTGAGCATAGTGACGTGCGTCAGTCTCATACTCAACGTGTGCAGTGTTGATTGTAATACCACGCTCGCGCTCTTCAGGAGCTTTATCGATCATGGAATAGTCCTCAAACTTAGCCTGACCCTTCATTGCCAGATACTTTGTGATTGCGGCAGTAGTGGTGGTCTTGCCGTGGTCAACGTGACCGATGGTACCGATGTTTACATGGGGTTTCGTACGTTCGAAATGTGCTTTTGCCATTGGAATCTCCTCCTAATAATCATACTTGTCGGAAAAATATTGGTTGCGGTCATTATCAGGAAACGACAAAGACCCGACATCAATATTCTACCAGATTTTACAGAAAAATGCAAGTGTTTTTTCAAAAAAACTTCCAAAAATCACGCACTGTGCTTGAAAACAGCACAGCAGCGTAATTTTCGAAGAAAAAATCTTTGTAGCTCAGGAATTAGTCATCGTTGTGACCGCGCTCGGTCTTGATCTTATCAGCGATGGACTTCGGAACTTCTGCAAAGCTGTGCGGTTCCATGGTGTAGTTACCACGACCCTGAGAACGGGAACGCAGGTCACTTGCATAGCCGAACATATTGCTCAGCGGAACAAGTGCATCGATCTGAGATACACCATTGTGTACTTCCTGACCCTGAATCTGACCACGACGGCCGTTCAGGTCACCGAAGATATCGCCCATGTACTGTTCAGGTACAAATACGGATACCTTCATGAGCGGTTCCAGCAGCACAGGATCTGCCTGACGCATTGCCTGCTTGAATGCCATGGAACCAGCGATCTTGAATGCCATTTCAGAGGAGTCGACTTCGTGATAAGAACCATCCCAGAGGGTGACCTTCACGTCAACAACCTGATAACCTGCAACCGTACCGGCTGCCATAGCACTCTTGATACCTGCATCAACAGCCGGGATGTATTCCTTCGGAATTGCACCGCCGACGATTGCATTGACAAATTCATAACCAGCGCCCGGCTCGTTCGGCACTACGGTGATCTTTACATGACCGTACTGACCTGTACCACCGGTCTGCTTCTTATGCTTGTACTCGGTATCGACCTTCTTGCGAATGGTTTCCTTGTAAGAAACCTGCGGAGCGCCGACATTTGCTTCGACTTTGAATTCGCGGAGCAAACGGTCAACGATAATTTCAAGGTGCAGTTCGCCCATACCTGCGATAATGGTCTGACCAGTTTCGTGGTCTGTCCATGTACGGAAGGTCGGGTCTTCTTCAGCCAGCTTGGAGAGGGCGATGCCCATCTTCTCCTGACCAGCCTTGGTCTTCGGCTCGATTGCAAGGTTGATAACCGGATCCGGGAATTCCATGGATTCGAGGATGATCGGGTGATTCTCGTCACAGAGCGTATCACCGGTGGTGGTGCACTTGACACCGATAACAGCAGCGATATCACCAGCATAGATGGTATCGATGTCCTTACGGTGGTTGGAGTGCATCTGCAGGATACGACCCATACGCTCACGCTGCTTCTTGCAGGCGTTCAGTACAGTGGTACCAGCATCTACCTTACCGGAATATACACGGAAGTAGCACAGTTTACCAACAAACGGGTCGGGTGCGATCTTGAATGCAAGAGCGGAGAACGGCTCGTTGTCGGAAGAAGGACGCTCCTCCTCCTCGTCGGTATCAGGGTTGACACCCTTGATTGCCGGAACGTCAAGCGGAGAGGGCATATAGTCAACAACTGCATCCAGAAGCTTCTGAACGCCCTTGTTCTTGTAAGAGGTACCGCAGACAACAGGAACCATCTCGTTTGCGATGGTAGCCTTGCGGATGACTCTCTTCATTTCCTCGATGGAGATTTCTTCTTCAGCGAGGTACTTTTCCATCAGTTCCTCATCGAGTTCTGCAACGGACTCGACAAGAGCTGCACGGTATTCCTCTGCCTTATCTACCATATCGTGGGGGATCTCCTCAACGCGGATATCCTTTCCCAGATCATCGTAGTAGACATATGCCTTCATCTCGAGCAGGTCAATGATGCCCTTGAAGAAGGTTTCAGCACCGATCGGGAGCTGAATCGGAACGGCATTACACTTGAGGCGGTCCTTCATCATGTCAACGACACGATAGAAGTCTGCGCCCATGATGTCCATCTTGTTGACGTAGACCATACGCGGTACCTTGTACTTGTCAGCCTGACGCCAAACAGTTTCGGACTGAGGCTCAACGCCGCCCTTTGCGCACAGAACGGTAACAGAACCGTCCAGAACACGCAGAGAACGCTCAACTTCAACGGTAAAGTCAACGTGACCAGGGGTATCAATGATATTGACACGATGCTCTTTCCAGTAAGCGGTGGTTGCAGCGGAGGTGATTGTGATACCACGCTCCTGCTCCTGCTCCATCCAGTGCATGGTAGCGGAACCATCGTGGGTCTCGCCGATCTTATGGTTGATACCGGTGTAGTACAGGATACGCTCAGTGGTTGTTGTCTTACCAGCGTCGATGTGAGCCATAATGCCGATGTTTCGGGTCATTTCCAGTGAACAATCTCTTGGCATTTGGTTTCCTCCTATTCAATTCGTCTAAGCAGCATTCCAAAGCTTATGCTTCAGGATGCCATTTCCACAGAAAAGCTGCGGAAACTTGCCAAGAGAATTACCAACGGTAATGTGCAAAAGCCTTGTTTGCCTCTGCCATCTTGTGTGTGTCCTCACGCTTTTTGCAAGCGCCGCCCGTGCCGTTGATAGCATCCAGAATTTCGCCTGCAAGGCGCTCCTTCATGGTCTTTTCGCTGCGCAGTCTGGAATACTTGGTGATCCAGCGCAGGCCCAGTGTCTGGCGACGCTCCGGGCGAACCTCCATCGGAACCTGATAGGTTGCACCGCCCATACGGCGAGCCTTAACTTCGAGCAGCGGCATGATATTTTCCATTGCCTGCTCAAAAACCTCGAGGGGTTCTCTCTCGGTCTTTTCCTTGACGTTATCGAATGCGTCGTAAACAATCTTCTGAGCGACACCCTTCTTACCGTCGAGCATGATGTTGTTGATAAGCCGTGTTACGAGCTTGGAATGATACATCGGATCTTCCAGAACGTCACGCTTTGCGATACTGCCTCTTCTTGGCATCTCGCTTCCCTCCTTCATGATAGAATGAAATCACAGGTACTCACAGTTATGTGTGAACTGTGTTTGGCCATGCAGACAGATACAGCATCGACAATTATGTATATGCTATATATCAAATCCACAAGAGCCTTGTGGGGTAAATGCTTAAATGTTTTGCGGAAAAGATTACTTCTTTCCTGCCTTCGGACGCTTTGCACCGTACTTGGAACGAGCCTGCAGACGACCGTTGACGCCCTGTGCATCGAGGGTACCACGGATGATGTGGTAACGAACACCAGGGAGGTCCTTGACACGTCCGCCGCGAATCAGAACGACGCTGTGCTCCTGAAGATTGTGACCAATACCGGGAATGTAAGCAGTTACTTCATAACCGTTGGTCAGACGGACTCTTGCGATCTTACGCATAGCAGAGTTCGGCTTTTTCGGGGTAGCGGTCTTGACAGCGGTGCAAACACCACGCTTCTGGGGAGAGCTGAGGTCAATCTGGGACTTCTTCTGTGCATTGTAGCCTTTCTGAAGTGCAGGTGCCGTAGACTTCTCAGCCAGAGTGCTTCTGCCCTTACGAACGAGCTGGTTAAAGGTTGGCATAGTTTTCCTCCTTCTTAATTAATATCATATGCGGTCATTCGCATACCCTAATATTATACCGATATTTCGTGCAAAAGTCAATAGCGTGGAAAATTTCTCCCGTTTGCATAAAATGGGATTCTGTTTCTCTGATGTTTTGCTTATTTTGACATTATTGCATTTGGCATTCGTGAATTTCGCTGTTTGCGTCATAAAAATCCTTTAACAATTATAAATGTAACTAATATTACTATTTATCTGTATTAAATGTATTGACAATTTTCATTTTCGCTGTTATACTTAGGATACAGGATATCTGTTCCTGTATCAAATTACTGAAAGAGGGATTTTGAAATGAAAAAATCTATGAAAAGAATCTTTGGTGCATTGTTATTGTGCGCCACGGCAGCTGTATCTTTGACAGGTTGCGGCGGCTACTCAGACGGGAATGCAACCGTCACTTTCAATCAGTATCAGAACCTTTTTTCCATCGACGGCGGCAAATATGATGGAGCCGCGGGAGTCTATTCTAAATCCGGCAACGTCTATTATTGTCAGGATGCGAGCGCAGATTCTTACACCATCACCATTACGAATGAAAAGAAAAAGTTATGCACTATTGTAAAGAACTAATATCAGCAGGCAGTATCTTTTGATACTGCCTGCTACGTTCCCACGGAATGCCATACAATTCTGTCATGGGATTCCAAAGGGTATTTCATACCCTTTGGCGAGGTTTGGAGCAGCGCTCCATTATAAATGCATCGCAGATACAACTTTTATCTACAAACAAAAAACCTGCCGCTCTGTGTGAACGGCAGGTTTTCTTTTCCTTAAACTTCGCGGAGAATGAAAATCAGCTTAGCGGGTGTGTCACCTTCGGATACCATGTACTCACGGGTCTGACCGCCGCGCTTGATATCCTTTACCCATTCCGTCTTGTTGCGGACTTTCAGCTTTTTGTCAATCAGCCAGTTGTTGAGGTACTCGCTCGCAGTACGCTTTGCCGTTCCGAGCAGATCTGCCTCGATCTCGCCGACAGGCATTTCATCGGTAAATTTGTTGATGTCCAGTTTTTTTACATAAGTGATCGCGTATGTTTGCATGATATATTCCTCCTTTGATGGCAGACTTTCGTCCCCGCTGATCGTTTTACTGCGGACCCAGCGATCCTTCAGGAACCAGTCTTGCAATATACTTTAGAATCAGGCTGA
>JAZUJW010000108.1:0-28624 GCA_045642925.1 Oscillospiraceae bacterium | reverse complement strand
TGGGCTATCAAGGACGCTTGAGAGAGGTGCAAAATGGATGGACATTTTGGCGGCGGCAGCGGCACACGGGAAGCGCCGTATCTTGTAGAAGACTGGGCAGATTTCGCATCTATGAACCTGATGGTCTGGTATGCACTGCCGGCACATCTGGATGGTGTCAACGGCTCATGGCGGCCGCCTGAAACAGCAGGCGTGATTGACAGCATCCAGTATCTTTGGACGGATGGAAACAAGCCGAAAGTCATATGTGACAGGCGATTCTATCCGAATTGGTACGTTGTGCCGAGCGACACGGCATATCCGTATCGTTTGCGATGGTTTTACTATCCTGAGAGCGACTATCGCACTGCGGTACAGCAGAAAACACGGCAATCCACAGCAAACGGTACCATGCAGATCGGCGATACGGTTTACCCGCTGCATGACAATGTCATCGGCAGCGGCAGTCTGCAAATCGCATCCGATGCAATGCCTGAAAGCCTGCTGATTCCGGGCGGCGTACCATCCGCAGAAATGACACTGCGGCTTCTGGCAGCGGATGTCCCGCAGAACTGCTATGGCGCAGACGTATCGCTGTGCTACTGGGTCGAAACGGAAAATGGATGGTTCGCCGTCCCGCTTGGCGTGTTCCGTGTCGCATCCGCCGACACTGACACAGAAACAGGCATCAATCTGACCGCTTACGATGCCATGAATCAGTTATCAAACGTGCCGATTGGAGAAATCGGCATCACACTGGACGCGGGATATACGCCGTATGAAATCGTGGCGCTGTGCTGTGATGCGGCAGATGTCCCGCTTGGCACGTCCTCCGATTCCTTTTCGCACTGTGTCAATTACAATTTGCGATTCGTGCTGTCAAAGCTGGACGGCAGTGTCCAGACAGCGCGTGACCTCGTCATGCACACGATGCAGATACTCTGCGCATTTGCGTATGCTGACGGATACGGGACAATTCACGTTCAGCCGATTACGGTCTATGATCCTGATGACGCAATCGAAATCGGTTTGCAGCAGCGTATCAGCGGCAAGTTCTCACAGGCACAGTATGCGCTGAAAAACATCAATCAGAACGTGACGATTTATGACGCAGACGGCGGAACAGCGCAGGAAATTACGGTGGAAGCCCTTGCGGATGTCGGCGTGTCGCTCGAACTGCCTGATAACCCGCTATGGTCAACCATTATTGGAGGCACGGTATCACAGATGCAGGCAGTACGGACGGCGCTCAACACAATAAAAGATGTGCTGGAAAGCATCCGCTATCAGCCGATGGAAACCGAAACCACAGGAGATCCGACAATTATGCAGTGCGCATGGATGCTGCACACAGGCGGGAAAGCGGGCTGCGGAATTGCGGCACCTGTCACATCATATGTGTGGAGATACCGCGGCACACAAACGCTGACAGCCACAGGCGCAGAAGCCGTTGCAGAACTGATGAAATCGCAGGCTGACAAGGCGGCACAAGCCGCAAGGAACAAGATGGTGAATACCGAAGAACGGCTGATGCGTGAAGCAAAGCTGCGCCTGATCCAGCAGTCTTTCATCGGTATGCAGTCCTTTACGCACGCACAGCTTGAAAATCTGACGTATAGTGAAATCACGAGAAACAGGGAGGAGTAACCATGGCACAGCAAAGTCAATATCTGCATCTGACACTGCCGGAATTGACAGAATACTATCTGCTGTCTGTCACAAACGGCAACCTGCAAATCATTGACGCATTTGCGGGAACAGTCAACACACACATGGCAAGTCATGCAAACCCACATCAGGTGACGGCGCAGCAGGTCGGCGCACCGACAAACGCAGACTTTGCGGTACTCGAAGCAAGAGTGGCGGCACTGGAATCTGCTGCAAACGGAGGTGCGGAATGAAGTACATCATCATGCTGACGATTGTTGTCGGTCTGGCTGCGGCAGACTTTGTGACAGGCATCATCAAAGGATATCTGAAAAATGACCTCAGCTCAAAAATCATGCGTCGCGGCGGTCTGCATAAGATTGCAGAAATTGTTATCATGGCGACTGCCTGTGGTCTGGAAGTCGGCATGACGATGCTCGGCGCATACTACAATGCGGACAAGCTTGCGGAAATCACAGGCACCGTGACGGCATCCGTCGTGTTCGGCTACATCACGATCATGGAAATTATCAGCGTGTTGGAGAATTACGGCGAAATCAATCCGGATGCAGTGTGGGTGAAGAAGCTGATCGCCAGATTGCGCACAGCGCAGAAAGGAAATGACGAACATGAAAATGATTGAACAAGACGGTCAGATCACCGCGAATTTCAAGGCGTCCGAATTCCGCTGCAAGTGCGGATGCGGAAAGATTCTGATTGCCGAGGAACTTGTGCAGAAACTGCAACAGCTACGCGACCACTTCGGCGTATCTATCACGGTATCCAGCGGCTACCGATGCACGAAGCAAAATAAAGCCGTCGGTTCCGATTCCTCCAGCCCGCACTTGCTTGGTGTCGCGGCGGATATTCGTGTCACAGGACATACGAGCAAGGAGGTCGCTATTGTTGCCGAGAAAATCGGTTTCGACGGCATTGCCTATATTAACGACAACTATTTGCATCTTGACCTCAAGGGCAGGCGGTGGTACGCCGATGAGCGCACAGGCAAGACTTTCAAATCATTTCAGCCTGCCGCAAGAACCATGAAGCAAGGGATGATCGGCGATGATGTCAGAGCACTCCAACAAGCTCTTGCCGATAAAGGGTACTTCTATGCAGATAAAGTTGACGGAAAGTTCGGGAACATCACGTTCGGTTTGCTGCGTGCATTCCAAATGGACAACAACCTGACCGTTGACGGCATCTGCGGCCCGGAAACAACTGCAATACTTACACTAGTAAAATAAACAAAGAGCGGCAGAGATTAAAATTTCTGCCGCTTTTCTATGCACTACGGCATGATAGATATTAGTAAATTTCGTGTTGCATTTCGTGTTGCATAACTATGATAAAACACTGTTTTTTACCAAAATTGGCATGATTTTATCGAAAAAAGCGCAATAGAAAAATCGCATAACAACTAGAAAACTAGCTGATACGCGATTTTTGCTTTGGTGGAGGCGAGGAGAATTGAACTCCTGTCCGAAAACCGCTCCATCCGGTCATCTACGAGTGTAGTTTGTCCTTTGCATTCCCGAGAGCGCACGCCGACAAACAGGCTTGCGCAGAAGGTAGCTCGTTATGCGACTGCTGCTTCCGAGCACGGGCAACAGACGTTCACCACGTCATGACGCCTGACACCGAACCCGTGGTATGTTTCGGGCAGACGGACGGCCTTAAGCGGCCATCAAAACGGAATCGTTATTCTCGTTTAAATTTATAAAGTTGCACCATTTGCGGGCAGTGCGCCCCGACTCGCCGACCAAACTTCACAGCCCCCGTCGAAACCTTTACGCCCCCGTATCGGGAACAGGCAGATTACTCTTTGCCGCGGCGTTCCTTGACCGCGCGGTCGATTTCGCGGTTTGCGGAACGAATGGCTGCATCCTGTCGTTTATCGTGAAGCTGCTTACCTTTGCAGAGTCCAAGCTGCACTTTGACGCGGCTGTCTTTGAAGTAGAGGGACAGGGGAATGAGAGTCAGACCCTGTGTTTTGAGTGTACCGAACAGCTTCATGATTTCGCGTTTATGCATGAGGAGTTTGCGCGGGCGGCGTGCATCGCGGTTAAAGACATTGCCTTTTTCGTAGGGAGAGATGTGCATATCGCGGAGAAAGACCTCTCCGCTGTCGATGCTGCACCAACTATCCTTGAGGTTGACATTTCCCTGACGGATGGATTTGACTTCCGTGCCGACCAATTCAATGCCTGCCTCATAGGTTTCCAAGATAAAGTAGTCGTGGCGGGCTTTGCGGTTTTCGGCAATTTGTTTTGTTCCAAGCTGTCGCATCGCAGTCACGCTCCTTTCGCTCGGATGTGTATATATTATAGCATGAAACGGTTTGTTTGTCAAGCGCAAGAAGCGGTCAGGATTTGTCGGAAGCGGGCATTTGCTTCATGTAGAAAATCAGTGTCAGGTTATCGTTGATGACTTCTTCCTTGCCTGCAATGCGTTGAAAGCCGCATTTTTCGTAGAGATGGCAGTTGCCTTTTTCCTGGAGGATGGTTTCCAGCACCCAGAATGCCGCATCGGGATAGCGTTCAAAGACCATCCGGAGGGCTTGCTGTGCGATGCCGCGATTCTGGTAAGAGGGGAGGACGAACAGCGGGCTGATGCGGTATTCGCCTTGTTCACGGCGGTAAATGCGCACACCGCCCACGGGGGTTTCGTCCAGATAGATGACATAGTAATCGGTTTCGGGCTGATGCAGATGCACGTACACTTTGTCGATGGACTCATTGGCGGGGTTGGTATCGTGGTCCTGGTAATGTTTATACAGCGGGAGGAATGCTTCATATTTCATTTGATGCAATAATTTGGCATCTTTCAATTCAGCACGAATCAATTTAAGGTTCATATCGTTCATCCTTTCTCTTTCTGTGTAAAATGTCTATTTTCCGTCTTTATATACATATTATATCATGAAATATCCCATTTGTCAAGTTAAAGATAACAATAAAATCGACACAATAAAGCAATGCCCCGCAGAAATAACAAGGATTTCTGCGGGGACATTGGATATGGTCGGGAATGTGCATGATCAGAATTTGTCAATGCAGATTTTTACAAGATAGATCACCAGATAGTGAACGGGATAGAAAGCGTAGAAGAACCATTTTGCGAAGGTGGGATGCTTGCCTTTTCTGCCGTTGTAGAAGGTGGTCATGCAGAGATATGCGGCGAGAAAGCACAGGAGCATCACGAGCATATACAGCAGGAGATGGCGTGTCGGCACCTGACCGAGGCTCAGGAGGTTCAGGCTGGTGTGGAGCACAGCCAGCGTGCTGTATGCAATCAGTCTTGCCTTAGGTTTGTCGCGGAAGATGTGCAGTGCCAGAATCATGAGGACACCGAAAACCAGCCAGTCAGAAGACAGCAGGAGCGTGCCGCCGACGCAGAGCAATATCAGCAGAATGCGCTGCCGGAGTGCCCGTTTGGTTTCCCATGCCATGATGGCAAGCAAGCCGAAGAACAGCGTAAAGATGACATTTGTTGTCCACCAACCGTTCAGCGGCTGAAAAACCAGCCAGTGAAAGGGCTGTGTGATGCACGCAAACAGCAGCAGGCGCAGGGCATATTTCTTGCGGTTTCTCGTGTAATGATAACCGTCTGCGATGAAGAAGAACATGACGGGCGGACAGAACAGTGAACAGCCTGTCAGCAAAAGGAGGGGCAGCGGGAGTTCCGTGAAAATTGCCATATCGTTGTCGGGATGCTGCATGAGTGTCACCCATGCGATCAGATGTCCGATGAACATGGGGATGATCGCAAGATATTTCATCATGTCGCGTGTGAATATTTTGTATTTGGATTGTTTGGCTTGCATGGTTCTTCTCCTTTTGTCAATGCTTTATCGTTCTTCGCGGAAATAGGACTGTCCGAGGTGGGCAGGCGGCTGTGCTTCGCGTTTGCTGCGGATGCTGATGAAAATGAGAAGCAGGATCGTGACGACATAGGGCAGCATTTTGATGAGTTCCTGCTGACTGACATCGAGATTGGGAATGTAGTTGTGGACGATGTACAGACCGCCGAACAGAATCGAGCCGAAGATGGCAATATTTGGCCGCCAGACCGAGAAGATGACGAGTGCAACGGCAAGCCAGCCGCGGTCGCCGAAGCCGTCATTCGACCAGACACCGTTTGCGTAGTCCATGACGTAGTACAAGCCGCCAAGTCCTGCAATGACACTGCCGATGCAGGTCGCGGCATATTTGTAGCGGTTGACGTTGATGCCCGCAGCATCGGCAGTGGCGGGGCTTTCGCCGACTGCACGCAGATGCAGACCGATGCGGGTGGATTTGAGAATGAATGCGGATGCCAGCGCGAGCAAAATCGCAAAATATGCGAGGAAGCTGTGCGAGAGGAAAATCTGTCCGAACCAGCCGAGGTTGTCGGCAAAGGGGAGGGCAGTGCGGAAGCAGTTGCTTGTGGCGGTGAGGTTGATGGACGGCACATCGCAGCCCGAAAGCTTGACAAGAGAGCCACCGAAGAAATTGCCGAAGCCGACACCGAATGTCGTGAGGGCAAGACCTGTGACATTCTGATTGGCGCGGAGGGTGACCGTCAGGAAGCAGTAGAGGAGTCCCATTGCGAGAGAACCGAGAATGGAACACAGCAGCGGAATCAGGATGGCAAGGAACGGAACGAGATTTGTGGTGTTCTGTTCATAGAGGAATGCGCCGATGACACCGCAGATGCCGCCGACATACATGATGCCCGGAATGCCGTGGTTCAGGTTGCCCGATTTTTCGGTGATGATTTCGCCGGTAGAGCCGTACAGCAGGGGAATGCTCTGCATGATGGCACGCTGTAAGAAACCTGCAATCATTTTTTGACAGCCTCCTTTCCGCGGAAGATGAGCCGGTAATTGATGAAGAATTCGCAGCCGATGATGAAGAAGATGATGATGCCTGTGATGATTTCCGAGAAGGAATCATTCAAGCCGAACGAGGTGGAGATTTCGGTTGCGCCCTTCTGGAGAAAGACGATGAGGAATGAGGTCAGAATCATGTAGAAGGGATTGAATTTCGCAAGCCATGATACCATGATGGCGGTAAAGCCTCTGCCAGCCGCCGTATCGCGGGAGAAGGTGTGGTCGGTACCTGCAACCAGCAGCAGTCCTGCAACGCCGCAGAGCGCTCCGGAGATGAACATGGTGCGGATGATGACCTTTTTGACGTTGATGCCGATATAGCGGGCGGTGTTTTCGCTTTCGCCGACGACGGTCAGTTCATAGCCGTGCTTGGTATAGCGCAGATAGATGAATACAGTGAATGTCAGTATCAGCACGACAATGATATTCAGCAGATATTCATGCCCGCCGATGGATTGCAGCCAGCCCGCCTGTGTCGAACGGTTGATGATGCCGACTTTGCCCGAACCCTTCGGAACTGACCAGATGTAGCTGAAATACGACACAAGCTGAATGGCGATGTAGTTCATCATGAGGGTGAACAGGGTTTCATTCGTCTGAAAGAACGCCTTGAAAATTGCGGGGATGATTGCCCAGAGTGCGGCAGAAAGGACACTTGCGACAATCATGACGAGAAGCAGCAGCGGATTGGGAATGGAATCTCCCAGCAGGATCATGCACGCCGCTGCCGCAAAGCCGCCGATCAGCACTTGTCCTTCCGCGCCGATGTTCCAGAAGCGCATTTTGAAAGCAGGTGTGACAGCAATCGACACGCAAAGCAGCATGGCAACATTTTGCATGAGATTCCAGATGCGGCGCTGTGTACCGAATGCGCCGTCAATCATCGTGGCATAAAGTCCGATGGGATTTTTGCCCGTCAGACAGAAGGAGAAAATGCCGCTGACCAGCAAAGCCAGCAAAATGGCAATCACACGGATGCCCCATGCTTTCCACCAAACGATTTCGGTGCGTTTGGCGATATGGAACAGGGGTTCTCTGACGGATTCAGTCTGCTTCATTTGCCATCACCTCCTGTTTTTTTGCGGCGGCACTGCCTTTGGTCATCAGCAGACCGACTTGTTCTTTGGTTGCGGTGCGGGCATCGACAATGCCGGCCACTTCGCCTGCACTGAGGACGAGAATGCGGTCACAGAGGTCAAGCAGCACGTCAAGGTCTTCGCCGACAAAAATGACGGCAACGCCCTTTTCTTTTTGTTCATTGAACAAATTATAGATGAGGAAGGAAGAATGGATGTCCAGTCCGCGGACGGGATACGCCGCCATGAGAACGGTCGGTGACGATGCGATCTCACGTCCCACGAGAATTTTCTGCACATTGCCGCCCGAAAGTCTGCGGACAGGCGTGGAAATATTCGGGGTGACGATTTCGAGCTGTTCGACAAGCTGTTCTGCGAGTGAGCGCGGGGCTTTGCGATGCAGAAATTCCGACCTGCCTTTGCGGTAGCTTCGGAGCATCATGTTGTCGGTCATGCCCATGTTGCCGACCAGTCCCATGCCCAGACGGTCTTCCGGAACGAAGGAGAGCCGTACACCGAGCTGACGAATTTGCAGCGGAGTTTTGTCGCGCAAGTCCTGTATTTCGGAAGAATCAGGCGGATAGTAGAGAATTTTGCCATCGGTATGCTGTAAGCCTGCAATGGCTTCCAGCAGTTCGCGCTGACCGCTGCCCGCAATGCCTGCGATGCCGAGAATTTCGCCTGACTGCACCGTGAACGAGAGATTTTTGAGAATCTGTACGCCGTCACGGCTGACGCAGGAAAGCTGTTCGATGGAAAGGCGCGTTTCGCAGTTTTGCGGGAGCGAGCGCTGAATGTTCAGTTCGACTTTCTTGCCGACCATCATTTCCGTCAATTTGGATTCGTTGGTTTCGGCGGTATTGACCGTGCCGATGTACTTGCCTTTGCAGAGGACGGCGACCTGGTCGGAGAGGGAAAGCACCTCATGCAGTTTATGCGTAATGATGATAATGGCTTTGCCGTCATCGCGCATTTTGCGGAGAACGGTGAAAAGCTTTTCGGTTTCCTGCGGGGTAAGAACGGCGGTCGGTTCATCCAGAATGAGGATATCTGCGCCGCGATAAAGTACTTTGATGATTTCAACCGTCTGTTTTTCGGAAACAGACATCTCATAGATTTTCTTCTGCGGGTCAATCTCAAAGCCGTACTGACTGCTGATCTGGCGAATGCGTTCAGTGGATTTTTTCAGGGAATATTTGCCGTCATCTTCGAGTCCGAGCACGATGTTTTCAGCAGCGGTAAACACATCCACCAGTTTGAAATGCTGCTGGATCATGCCGATCTTGTATTGAAATGCATCTTTGGGGGAGCGTATGACAACTTCCTTTCCGCCGACAAAAATCTGTCCGCGATCCGGAAAGTAAATGCCGGCGATCATGTTCATCAGCGTGGTTTTTCCACTTCCGTTTTCACCGAGAATGGAGAGGATCTGTCCGTGGTAAACGGTCAGACTGACGTTGTCATTGGCACATACAGCGCCGAATGATTTGCAAATGCCTTTGAGCTCAATGGCGGCAGTGTTCTGCTGTTCCATAGGATTCCTTTCCGAAGCGCGTGGCTTGCGTTTCTGATGTTTTATATGGGATTCCAAAGGGGCGAATTCTTTCTTATGACACGGGTACAGCACACAGGCGGGAGCTGTTTGCATCCCGCCTGAATGTCATTACAATTAAAACTGTTCGTTCAGTGTTTCAATGCCGTCAATGCGCAAATCGAAGTATGGTGCACTGCGGTATTCGGATTCGTGGAAGTATCCATCCTTGATTACTTCGGTATCCGGTGTGTAGTTGTCATCGGTATCCACATCCGCCATGTAGGAATCCAGTTTCTTGCCGTCCACGGTGAATGTTGCCGTATCAAAGACGTGGAGCGAACCATTCTTCAGTTTGTCCGTTGCTTCATTGATGGCATCCTGTGTGCCCTTTGCCGCGGCTTTGTCATTGACATCGCCCAGCATGACAGACTGCGTGGAAAGCGTACCTGTCCAGTCAAAGTCAATGGTTTCGTTGTTCTGGGTTGCCTTGATGGCGTATTCATAGTACGGAGCCCAGTTGATGCGGGAGGTGATGATGTAGGTGTTCGGGCAGACGGAAGCAGTCGAGCCGTTATAGGAAACATTCGGAACACCTGCATTTTCACAGGCAGTCGGAGCACCCATGGAGTCAGCGTGCTGAGAAATCAGAACGCAGTTCTGGCTGATGAGTGTGGTTGCGGCTTCCTTTTCTGCGGTTTCATCGTACCAAGAACCCGTGAACTGTACTTTCATGGTCGCAGACGGGCAAACGGAACGTGCGCCGAGGAAGAAGGAAGTATAGCCCGAAATGACTTCCGCATAGGTATAGGCGCCGACATAAGCGATGATGGCTTCATCTTCTTTGATTTTGCCGTCCTGAATCATTTCGTTCAGCTTCATGCCTGCCGCGATGCCTGCGAGGTATCTGCCTTCATAGATGGAAGCGAATGCATCGTGGAAGTTGTCCAGTTTTTCAGTATGTGCCATGGTGCCTGTTGCGTGGCAGAACTGTACATCTTTGTATTCCTGTGCCGCTTGCAGGAGGTAAGGTTCATGACCGAACGAATCGGCAAAAATGATATCGCAGCCGCGGTCAGCGAGGTCGGCAGCGGCTTCATAGCAGTCGTTGGACTCGGGGACATTCGTTTTGATGATGACCTGTTCATCTGTCAGACCGAGGTTCTGTTTTGCCTCATTCATGGCATTGAGGAAATTGAGGTCGTAGGTCGAGTTTTCATCGTGGAGGCAGATCAGACCGACTTTGATGTCGGAGGATGCGCCGCCATTGGAAGAACCTGTATTGGACGCAGGGGAATCCTGTGTACCGCAGGCGGTCAGGGAGGCTGTCAGGGAAAGTGCAAGCAGGGCAGAAAAGATACGCTTCATTTGAATTTTCTCCTTTTCGAGATGAAATATATGGGATGGGTGACCAAACAACGATCAGCGGAAACGGATATGGTTTTCATCCATTTCGTCAATAACAGCAAGGGATTCGATGCGCAGACCTTTTTCACGGAGTTTGTCGCCGCCGTGCTGGAAGCCTTTTTCGATGGCGACTGCCGCGCCGACAGCTTCCGCGCCTGCCTGTGAGATCAGATCCAATAAGCCTTCAATGGCTTTGCCGTTTGCGAGAAAATCATCCACGATCAACACTTTATCCGATGGGGAGAGAAACGATTTTTCCATGACCACGGTGTAATCGGTACCGTGGGTAAAAGAATGGATGACGGTTTTGAGGACATCAGGCGCGACATTGGCAGTCTGATGTTTTTTGGCAAAGATCATAGGGACGTGCATGGCATATCCTGCTGCAAGCGCGATGGCGATGCCGGAAGCTTCGATGGTAAGAATTTTGGTGATGCCGCAGTCTGCGAACTGTGCGGCGATTTCCTTTCCCAGCAGCATCATGAAATCGGAGTCAATCTGATGATTGAGGAAGGAATTGACCTTGACGATCTGACCGGGAAAGAGTTTGCCTTCTTTGAGGATGCGGTCTTCGAGTGCTTTCATCGTGCAGTAGTCCCTTCAAAAGAAATTATGAGCAAAAAAACAGACTTTCGAACCCTACCTTTGGGATAAAAAGCAGTCCAAGGAAGGCAATGCGATTAAAGTCTATTTCTATATTATTATATCGAAATCCGGCGAAAAAATCAAGAGGGAAAATGGTTGAAATTAGCAATAATGCCATGTTGTATCTGTGTAATTTGACCTAAATGCAAAAATATATGCGTGAATTCTTTGCACGGATTGCAACAGAGTGACCGAAAGTGCGGTCATTGCATAGAATATGGCAATCCTTGCAGAAAAGCACGGAGAAATGAGCGAATGGGAGGAAGCCATCATGCAGACGGCATACTTTTTGGGCGGCGCATCGTCAGGCGGTTTTGTGACGGCGTTTTGGCAGCAGACAGCAAATATGTACGGTTATCACGTCATCGGCGGCCCCGGTACGGGGAAATCCACGCTGATGAAAACCATCGCAAATGCATTTGCGGGGGAAGCGGTGTCGCTGTATCACTGCGCATCTGACCCGAATTCCTTGGATGCGGTCGTTTTAGAGGAGCGCGGTGTCTATTTTGCTGATGCGACCGCACCGCATGAACACAGCACGCCGCTTCCGTTTGTGACAGGCGAAACGGTCGATTTGGCGGCATTGCTGTGTCGTCAGCCGATTGCGGAGAATGCAGAGCGCATTGCGGCATTGCAGACGGAAAATCAGTCAGCACATCGGCAGGCACGCCGATTTATGGGCGGCATGGGTGAAATGCACATGACACTCAGCGGCATTGGCAAGGAAGCGTTGCTGGAAGAAAAGCTGACGGCATACGGAAAGCGGCTTGTAAAGCGATTATTGCCTGCACAAAAGGGGTGTGCGTGTGCCGTACAGACGCGGCAGCTTGCGGCACTGACACCGCAGGGCTGGCTGACATATGTGCCGCAGGAAACGGAGATTCTGGTGTTGGAGGATGCCTTTTTGACAGCCGCGCCGATGCTTTTGCGGCAGGTGGCTGATGCGGCAGCAGCGATGGGCATTGCCGCAGAACAAACCGTATTGCTTCTGCATCCGCAGCAGCCGATTCTGCATTTGTATCTGCCTGCGCTGCACCTGTTGTTGATGACAGCGACGCCGGTTTTGCCGTGCCGCGCAGAAAATGCCGTACATTTGCGGATGCAGCGCTTTTATGATACGGCAATTCTGCGGGAAAAGCGCACACTTTCACGCTTTTGCATGAAAACGGCACAGCGCATGATGCAGCATACGGCGGCGTTGCTTTCCGAGGCACTGACGGTACATGATGCACTGGAACAATGTTATCTTGCAGGAATGCAGCGGGAAGCCTTGTGTGATGCGGCACAGAAGTACATTGCGGCGGTGCGGGCGCGATGAAAAAATCCACTGCCTCCGATGGGAAGCGGCGGATTTTCGTCAGATTTTTGAATGCCGACCAAGCTGCCAGAATGCCACGGCGCTTGCGGCGGCGACATTGAGGGAATCCACGCCCGCTGCCATGGGAATCTTGACAGTAAAATCAGAAGCTGTGATGGTTTCGGGGCGCAGACCGTCACCTTCCGTGCCGAGGACGATGGCAAGGCGGTCGATATTTGCAAGGCGCAAATCGTCAATCGAAAGAGTGTTGTCACAGAGTGCCATCGCGGCGGTCTGAAAGCCCCATGTCCGGAGCGTCTGGATATAGGTCAAATCGGAATCGAGGTACGTCCACGGTACCTGAAACACCGTGCCCATGCTGACTCTTGCAGCGCGGCGGTAAAGCGGGTCAGTGCAGGCGGGTGTCAGCAGGACGGCTTCGATTTCGAGGGCAGCGGCACTGCGGATGATTGCGCCCAGATTGGTCGGATTGACGACATTTTCCAGTACAGCAATGCGTTTTGCGGTATGACAGAGCGTTTGTGCATCGGGCAGCGGTTTGCGGCGCATGGCGGCAAGCACGCCTCGTGTCAGTACAAATCCTGTCAGGTGTTTGAGAATGCTTTCGGGTGCAATGTAAATCGGCGTATCACCGAGCGTTTGCAGAAAATTCTGCGTTTCGGCATCCTTGGCTTCTGCGGCACAAAGCACCGATTCGATTTTGTAGCCTGCTGCCAATGCACGCGAAATGACCTTGGGGCTTTCGGCAATGAATAAGCCCGCTTCCGGCTCATAGTAATGCAAAAGCTGCGGTTCTGTGAGATTTGCATAGGGCAGCAGCGGCGGGATGTCAAGATTCTGAATTTCAATGCGATTGGACATTGTGTTCTCCTGTGGACTGCCATGAAAGCAGCAGTTGTAATTCGGTATCGGTCAGCGGACGGAATTTACCGACAGGTAAGGTGTCGTCCAGCCGCAAGCCGCCGATGGCAATGCGTTCCAGACGGCAAACGCGGCATCCGACGGCACGCATCATGCGCTTGACCTGATGTTTTTTGCCTTCGTGAATGGTCAGAAGCGCAAGAAATGCCGCACCTGTAGGATTTTTGAGGTAGCGGTCACGGCGGTCGGCGGGGAGTGCCTGTGCAATGTCGGCAACGGTGCATTCCTGCAAAAGCTGTACCTCTGCGGGGCGGCTGACCGTGCCGCAGGCATCCAGCGGGATGCCGTTTTGCAGTGCGGTGATTTTTTCTGGTGTCAGCGTACCGATGGCGGTGATGCGGTAGGTTTTGGGGACATGGTGATTCGGCTGCATGAGTGCGTGTGTCAGTTGACCGTCATCGGTCAGAAGCAGCAGACCGCTTGTGTCGATGTCGAGTCTGCCGATGGGATGCAGTCCTGCGGCGATGGCAGGCGGAAGCAATTCCATGACGGTTTTCTGCGTGGCATCTGTGCGGGCAGTGACGACACCGGCGGGCTTATGCAGCATATAGACACGCGGCATGGTTTAAACAAGGGCATCCCAGTCGAGGGATGCAAGAATGTCGGCGGCTTTGCAGATATCTTCGCGCTTGCCGAAGGAGGAGAAGCGCAGCCAGCCTTCTCCGCCCGAACCGAATCCGACACCCGGCGAACCTGCGATGCCGCAGTGCTCAAGAAGCTTATCGAAGCAATCCCATGAGCGCAGTTTGTTGGGGCATTGCACCCAGACATAAGGCGCGTGCAGACCGCCTGTTGAGCAAATGCCGTTTTGGTGGAGCGCCTGCTTGATAATGGCGGCATTTTGCATATAGTAGTCCAGATCTTCGTGGATCTGGCGCTGTCCTTCTTTGGAAAAGACAGCCGCCGCACCGCGTTGGACAATGTACGAAGTGCCGTTATATTTGGTTGTCTGGCGGCGCTGCCAGAGTTTGTGCAGGGAGATATTGCCCTGCATGAGTTCGCGTGGGACGATCGTCCATCCGCAGCGCACGCCCGTAAAGCCAGCCATTTTGGAGAGGGAGTTGATTTCGATGGCACAGGTTTCCGCGCCCGCGATTTCGTAAATACTGCGGGGGAGGGCGGGACTGCGCACATAGGCTTCATAGGCGGCATCATAGATGATGCAGGCGTGATTTGCGTGGGCATATTCCACCCATTGATAAAGCTGACCGCGGGTATAGACGGCACCTGTTGGGTTATTGGGCGAACAGAGATAGATGAGGTCGGCATGGATCTTCTCATCGGGCATGGGAAGGAAGCCGTTTTCCTTTGTGCCGCGGAGGAAGATGATTTTTCTGCCGGACATCATATTGGTGTCGTAGTAGACGGGGTAAACGGGGTTTTGCAGCAGCACGACATTATCCTGCGCAAAGAGGTCGCAGAGGTTGCCGAGGTCATTTTTTGCGCCGTCACCGACAAAAATATCTTCCGGTTCGATGCAGACATTGTGCTGTCGGTAATAGTCTGCGATGGCATTGCGAAGAAAGGATTCGCCCTGTTCTTCGCCGTAGCCGTGGAAGGTCGAATACTGTCCCATGTCGAGGGCGGCGGAGGTTAGTTCACTGACGACCGCAGGGACAAGCGGGCGCGTGACATCATTGATGGAGAGGCGCAGGACTTCGCGGTCGGGGTGTTGCTGCTGGAAGCGCTTGATGCGCTGTGCGATTTCGGAGAAAAGGTAATTTTGCTCAATTTTGAGGCAGTTTTCATTGATTTTCATTCTGATTCCTTCTGAAAGTTCTGGGCAATGTATCTTGCGACATGAACGCCGCTTGCGGATGCATGAGAGAGGGAATGTGTGACACCGGAGCCGTCGCCGATGACGAACAGTCCTTTCTTGTTGGTCTGGAGGTTTTTGTCCAGTTTGACCTCCATGTTGTAGAACTTGACTTCCACGCCGTAGAGCAAGGTATCGTGATTTGCGGTACCGGGGGCGATTTTGTCGAGTGCATAGAGCATTTCGATGATGCCGTCCAGAATGCGCTTGGGCATGACAAGGGACAAATCGCCGGGAGTGGCGTTCAGCGTGGGTGTGACGAAGCTTTCGGAGATGCGTGTGGCATTGCTGCGTCTGCCGCGGATGAGGTCACCGAAGCGTTGGACAATGACACCGCCGCCGAGCATATTGGAAAGGCGGGCGATGCTTTCGCCGTAGCCGTTGCTGTCGTGGAAGGGTTCGGAGAAATGCTTGCTGACAAGCAGCGCAAAGTTTGTGTTATCCGTATGGAATTCGGGGTTGTCGTAGCTGTGACCGTTGACGGTAATGATGCCGTCCGTGTTCTCATTGACGACCACGCCGTGCGGATTCATGCAGAAGGTGCGGACTTTATCTTCATTCTGCTTGGTGCGGTATACGATTTTGCTTTCGTAGAGTTCATCGGTCAGGTGCGAGAATACCGTTGCAGGAAGTTCCACGCGGACACCGAGGTCAACGCGGTTGGAAAGCGTCGGGATGTTCATTTCTTCGCAGACACGCTGCATCCATTTGCTGCCGCTTCTGCCGACCGAGATGATGCAGTTTGTGCAGTCGTAGGAAGTATTCTGCTGGGTATGGACACGGAAGCCGTCATCTGTTTGTTCGATGCGGGTGATTTCGGTGTTGAAGAAGAAATCAGCCTTATCTTTCAGGTAGGCGTAGAGGTTTTGCAGCACGACGAAATTGACATCCGTGCCGAGATGGCGCACCTGTGCATCCAGCAAATGCAAATCATTTTCGCAGCATTTTTTCTTGAGGAAGGTATTTGCAGTGGAATAGAGTTTTGTGCCTTCGCCGCCGTGTTCCAGATTGATTTTGTCCACGTAGTACATGAGGTCAAGGGCTTCCTGTTTGCCGATATATTCATAGAGTGTGCCGCCGAATTGGTTGGTGATGTTATATTTGCCGTCCGAAAACGCACCGGCGCCGCCGAATCCGCTCATGATGGCACAGGTCTTGCATTTGATGCAGGACTTGATGTGTTTGCCGTCAATGGGACATTTTCTGTCTGCGAGGGAGTGACCGAGTTCAAAGACAGCGATGCTGAGATGCGGTGCGGTTTTGGAGAGTTCATAGGCGGAAAAGATGCCGCCGGGGCCTGCGCCGATAATGATGATATCGTATTTCATAGTATGTTTCATCCTTTCAGATGGCAGAAGGGGAGCATTCTGCCGTACAAATATGATAGCATAAAATGGGTTCAGAGATTCGGGTGAGGCGGAACACGGTAGGCAGCAGTGCACAAACCTTGCCTGTGCTGCTGAAAAAATACAAAAAACGCCCAAGTGCAAAGACTTGGGCGTTTGGAAAAGCGATTATTTCTTCTGACGTTTTTTGAAGTCAGCATCCAATTTTGCCATTTTCTTTTTCTCAAGAGCCTGACGCTTCATTTCCATCTTGTCTTCGTCACTTGCATCATCCATTTGATTTTCTCCGTCGATCTTGAGAAAATCAGTTAAGCGCTGTTTGAAAACGGATTGTTCGTTATCCGCACCAAGCTGTCTGGAGGTCAAAGACTGACCGAGCTGAACGGAATTCGTTGCAGGGCGGAACTGCTGAGAAACGTAGGGCTGTGACATGACGGGCTGAACAGGCTGCGGATTGGCAGCATACTGTGCCTGTGTGCCGTAGTAGCCTGTCATCATAGGCTGCTGCATTCCGTAAGGATTCTGCATACCCTGCGGCGGCATTCCCTGCGGGTAGTAGGCACTGTTCAACTGTTGGGACGGTCTGAACATCATATTCTGCTGCGGGTAGCCGTTCATCGGCTGACCGTAGGGGTTCATCTGTCCCTGTGGCATACCGTACATCATTTGTCCGTTTGGCTGACCGTACATTTGCTGCGGCATACCCTGCGGCATATTCATGCCGTTTGGCTGCTGCATGGTCGGCGGCGGATTCAAGCCCTGCGGTGCAGCAGGAGCCTGCTGTGAAGGCGAACCGGGGAGTGTTTTCGCCTGTGCAAGTGCATCAGGATTGGGTGCTTCATAGAAGGGGTTGTCATCATCAGGAACGAAATCGTTGATGAAGTCTTCTTCCGCTTTCGGCGTATTGTCATCGGCTGCGGGTGCAGGCGATGCAGCCTGCGCTGTCGGAACGGGTGCAGCATCGGGCACCTGATTGAAAGGCAGCCGGATGGCATCATCGACATTCATTGCAGCGGCAGCCGCCGTCGGGTCAACCTGTTCGATGGTGGTTGAGAGAAGCATTCCCTGTGCATTGACATATTCACTTTTGGAAACGAAGATATTCGTATTTTTGTTTTCTTTATCGACACGGAACAGCAGGTACAGGCAATCCTGACAAGGCGGAATCACACTGCGGGATGCAAAGGACATCGTTGCAATCTGCGTGATATGGGTTTCGCCCGTCGGAATCATTGCCATGATCGCGCTGTATTCCGCACAGGATGGCAAAATTCTGCCGTTCATGATGCGGACGGATGAAATACCGCCGTAAATATTGCCGCTGTCTGTTTCGAGCAGGCAGAAGTTCATATCAGGGGTTTCAGTCAGCGTCGCATCGGTCTGAATCAATTCAGACATCAAGTTATTGGCTGTCTGGAAAAATTCATTTATCTCCATGTAGGGTGGCCTTCCTTTCGTTGCAGATGTGAATACTCACATAATATCATGAAATCAAAGGTAGTAGGATGTGTCCTGTCTTGCGAAGAAGGTTCTGTTTTTGCCGTTGATCTTCGCATTATAGAGTGCGGTATCGGCTGCAACAAGTATATCTTCACTGGTGTAACCTTCCTGCGGATAAGCAGCAATGCCAAAGCTGAAGGTTGCACCGAACATATTCTCACCGACAGCGAACGGTTCTGCAATGTTCATGCGGAGTTCTTCAACATCCTGCAAAACGCCCTGATCGCCGCCTGTATTTCTCATGACCATTGCGAAGTCATCACCGCCGATTCTGGCAACAACGCCATTCTCGCCGATGAAAGTGGTCAGTCTTTCAGCCATTTTCATGAGCATCGCATCACCCGTGTTATGACCGAAGTTGTCATTGATGGTGCGGAAGCCGTCAATATTGGCGCAGATGACATAAAATGGCTGGCTTTCTTCCATGTATTCATTCAGAATATCCATGAAGCGTGCGCGGTTGGGAAGTCCTGTCAGCATATCGCTGTAAGCGAGCTGGAGGAGCTTCTCATCTTTCTGGCGCATGATATTATTGGTTTCAATCTGTTTGTTATAGCTTTCGTTGAGGTCATCGTGCATTTTCTGCTGACGTTTCCAGGAAATGTAAATCAGCGTAATCGTGACGATGGTGATTGCGTTGGTGATCGTACCGGGGATGGCGCTGGTCTGATTGAGTCTGCCGACAATGAATACTGCAAGATACACCATGTAAACGATATTGAATGCTGTAGATACGATGTATCCGCGTCTGTGGTTTGTGACAACCATAAGGGTGGAAACAACGACCTGAAGCTGCGCAACGATACCGTTTGCAGCTGTCAGTCCTGACTTGGAGAATTTGTTGCTAAGAAAAACAAGAACAACGGTAAGTACGATACAGATGCCAAACATAATGTTACTTCCGACACTGTGCTTAGAAGCTTTCATTGGATTACCTCTTTACTAATCATAATTGGACGCGCTTACTGTTGCTCCTGGGGCTCTTCTTGTTTGAGCATACTGTTCCGAATCTTGAGCTTTTCTTTTTTCTCTGCAAGTTCGGCCTGGCGGCGTTGTGCGCGTTGTTTGTTCTCTGCGATTTGCTGCTGAAGAACAGAAACATTGTCTTTGAGGCTCTGTTCATTGAAGATGCAAGTCAGAGAGATGTCATCCTGCGTACCGTAGTGGGTACGTTTTGTAAGATTTCGGACGAGAGATGGCTCGAACGCCTGCTTGTTGGGAAGTTGTCCTGTAATGATGCTGTGATAATCGAGAAAATCGTCGTCGCTTGCGAAGGATGTAAACAGACCATCTGTAGAGCCGTAAATTGCAATCGGCTGTTCCAGCGTATAGAAGCTGTTGAACAGATTGATCGCATTCGAGTTACTCATGGAGGAAGTCATGTTGGCAGGGCAGGATTCATCATCCTCGATCGGCATATAAGCCTTACCCTTGTCATTGATGACCACAATCGAACCGTCTCCGAGCTGAATGCCGAAGGAGAACTTCTTTCCGACAACCACTGCGATCAGGGTCGTACCATAAATGGATTCTGTTCGGATACCGCGGAATTCCTCATCGGTAAACGGTTTCTTTTCGGTTTCTGTAATTGGATTCAGTGCGCAGTGGAGTGCAATGGCACGATTCCAGCGGGAAATGATATGCTTTTCAATTTTTCTGATAATCTTCTTGGGGTCTTCCAGAAAGCTTTTTTCAAAAGCATCTGCATTTTCATAATATTCACTGATTGTTCCAATCGCGGTTTTCACTGCGAGCTTTGAGCCAACATCGCTGCGGAAATGTTTTTTGCTGCCGTGACCGTCAGCGACGACACCGATGGCATATCTGTCAGTGATCAGGTTTTCAGAAGCATCCTGACAGATGATATCCTGTGATTCATGGCTCGCGCCAATTAAGCTGTGATAAAAACCATCGAACATTCACAATCACCCTCTTCCTGTAAATTTATCGGTCAAACGGTTGGGATTACCAGCCCTCGCTGAATGTGGTGTCCTCTTCGTAGCTTTCATTCTTGAGGAGGTCTTGGATTTGCTTGCCGAGCATTCTCTGTTTTGTTTCAAATACATCCTCCATATCTGCTTCCATGCCTGTGCTGTCCGCTAAGGTCATACTTTTACTTCCGATTTGGGAGGATGTGACGGCAACGACCTTAATCATGCGCGCGAGCTGACCACCCGAATAAGCGTGGACGACCGTGTCCTTTGTTCCTGTGAACTTGAGGAGCATCTCGTCGTTTGCTTCTTTACCGATGCCGAGTGCAGCCTTCAGACCATATTTATACCAGCTGTTTTTCTTGAGGGCATTCAAGCCTTCGATATAGTCATCCGAGGGGAAACCGTCGGTCATCAGGAACATAACGGGTGCAAAGGAAAGGGTGGGGGAATTCAGGAATCCGTTGCGGGACATTCTGACAGCCAGTTCCTTGAAGGCGGCACCCATGCAGGTGACACCGTCTGCCCGCAGACGAACCCATTCAAAATCTTCGATGGAGATAGGCTCAGAATACATCCAAAGCGCACTGTTGGAAAATGTCAGAACGGCGATTTTAATATCGGTATCGGCTTCACCGACGCGGCGGATCTCCGGGATCAGTTCTTCCATGACCGTATTGAGTTCGCCCATTTTCGTGCCCTTCATACTGCCTGAGGTATCGACGAGGAAGAAGATGACAAGACTTTTTCGAGAGACGCCGGTAGCGCTTAGCGGGTCGTCGTCAAAATCCAGCATACTGTCAAAATCAAAATCGTTCATTTGCGTTTCTCCTTCATTTAGTATTTGTAAGAAGGCGGTTATTGAATCTTTGCTTTGACTTCGCCGAAGTCGATTTCAATTCCGCCCCACAGGGGGAATCCTCTTCCTGGTGCAACCTCATAGAACTGCTCATTGGGCATTTTGACGCGCCATGGTTTCTTCGACATATTCTTGATGCCGATGACACCGGGTTTGAGTTTATTTTCCACAAGGATACCTGTGACGGTTTTGTAGTCATCGGTGCTGGGGTCGGTGTCACAGGCGTAGAATTTACAGCCGAGGAAAAGCGGGATGCGGTATTTCAGGCTGCTGAACTGCATGGTCAGATATTCCGAACCGCAGCGTGTGCAGCGAAGGGAATTGTTTTCGCTTTCTTCGAACATTGTGCTGAAATTGATTCTGCCGCATGAACAGGAAATGACTTCCGAACGCAGACGGAGGAAGAGCTTCAGCCATTCGTTTTCGATGATACGCTTGTTCGGGTTGGTCAGACCGACCGTAAACGTATGGATGAAGGCTTCACGGATGTATTCGGGATAGATGCGCCAGAATTTGATGACATTGTCGTGAATGCCTCTGACAGGGCGGTTGGAACGGTTATCGGGGTCAAAGATGAAGACAGCCTGCTGACCATAGTGCTTGAGTTCAAGTGCTTCGGTCAGGCAGATATCTTTGACGACCTTTTCGCCTTCCATCGGGTCGCCGCGGAACAGCAGCTTAAAGAGGACAACGGCGAGGGAATATTTATCCGTCTGGACATTCGGCTTGGAGAGTCCGCGGACAACTTCCGGCGCCATATAGCCCGGTTTGCCGCCGATACCGAAGTTGCAGCCATCGGGGGCGATGTTGTCGCAGTCGCAGACGAGGATGTCGCCGGTCTTGACATTGATGAAGAAACCGCCGTCGTTCAGGTCCTGATAGCTTTTGCCTGCGCGGTGCAGCTGACGGAACGCATCAACGATGTTGATGACCGCATTGACCATTGCATAGAGGTTGAGGAATTGGACACGCTGCTTGACAGCGCGTCCGGTTGCACGGTCAATTTCCAGGCGGTAGGTATTGAGAATGGAAACGAAAGAGTCATATTCTGCGGGGCGGAGCTTCATGAGGTAACCGAAGCCGCCGTCTTCTCTTTCCTTTGTCAAATGCATAGGCCACAAGAAATTTTCGCTTGGCGGGCCATCCTTGATGTTATTGCGGATATTCTGACGGAATGCCTGTGGGTCGCGCATTTTATCTACATCGTACCATTTCAGTGCATAACTCGTGTCATTGTATTCCACGAGAAAAACGCTGCCCTGACCGCCGCTTCCGATGAGTTTTATGATTTTAGCCTCACCGCCATATTCCATTTCTATGGCATCACCAATATTAAGTTCCACCATACTTTGTATCATACCCCTTTCGATATAGATGAAATCTGCCCTCCTCACAAGGCGGATTTATTGGATGCTGAGATGATGCTGATTGTATATCAATACAAAGGGTCGCCGTTTTTGTTGACCACTTCGCATTTCAAACCGTTTTCTTTTGCGAATCGGTGTGGATAGGAACCTTCGGGGCAGCGGAGAATCAATTGGTGACAGCTCTTGAATGCCGAAGGGTCGATATACTTGATAGAATCCGGAAGAAAGAGTTTCTTGAGGTTTTCGCAGTTCAGGAATGCCTCTGTACCGATGCTGCTGACAGAAGACGGAATCTCGACGACTTCGAGGCTTGAACAGAACGAGAAGGTGCTGTCAGCGATCTCTGTCACGCCCATCGGGATATGGACGACCATCAGTTTGCCGCAGAGGTTGAATGCGCCCTGTTTGATGACGCGGACGGAAGACGGGATCTCGATGGACTTCAGCCGCTTGCATTCGGAGAAAGCATATTCGCCGATGGAGAGCATACCATCCGGAAGCTGCATTGTGCGCATAAATCCGAATCCGTCGAAACAGAAGCTGTCGATGCCGGTATAATCATCCTGAATACGGATATTGCCCTTGAATTTATACATTCTGGCATCTGCCGTTGTGAACAGCTTTGTTTTCTTTTTGACCGCCGGTTTTGCGGCTGCTTTTGCGGGGACAACTGCTTTTTCAGCGGGTCCGGAAGCATATGTCGGGGTATAATCCCAATCGAGCATATAGGCAAAGCAGACGATGACAAATTCAGTAGCGGGTTCCGAGAGGAACATTTCATTTGACATATACTCTTTGCATTTGGTAATTGCGATGCGGGTATTGTCTTCCTTGAGCATCATGGTGAGAACGCCGTTGCTGAGCGCATTGCGGAAAAGCTTGCGTTCACGTTCGTAATCGGGGATGCAGTCGTTCAGGTAAGCGATGAACTGTGCAGGATCATTCATAATATCTCTGCCGTAGGTTTCAACGATGTTTTTCAGCTGCTGTTTGATATCATTTGTGCTTTCGAAGCCGCTGAAATGACGCACCACAGGTTCGCCGCAGTTTGGACAAACAATATCTTCCTCACTTAATCTGGTTTGGCAATGTTCACACTCCATAATAGTATTACCTCCTCTGATTGATACTAAAGTAAAATTTCAAGTGAATTTGACTTTTAGATAAATCCGTAATGTTACTAGGGCATAACTTTCATTTCTTCTGCTATAAGTATAGCATTTTTTAGCAAAATAGTCAATCCTGCACGCGAAAATTCACAAAACGTTCACAAGTATTTCGCTAAACTTTCATATTCAAAGGGTTTTGGGATATCTTCCGCAATGAATAATCATCAAAATTGACAAAAATGTATTGTGGAATTTGTGCGCATGGAAAGCATCCCGTATGCGGAAGTGGCATCGGGATGCCGGAACACTATTAATTAATGTCGAGCTTAAAACGGAATGAAACGCGGCGGGAGGCTTCCATCATGATGAGTCCCTGCGAATCTTTGACAGGGTTTTCAAAGCCTTTGCCGACTGCCTGGATTTTCTCTGCAAGTTTTTGCGTGTCATCGGCAGAGATGCCGTTGTTCTCAGAAAGACAGAAGTTCATGACTTCGTTGGCACGCTGTTCGGAAAGCAGCATATTATAGTCGGCGGCGCCGCTGGGGTCTGTATAGCCCTCTACGACGATCTCCGAGATCAAATCTGCATATTTGCTGTCAAAAAGGACGGAAGTGTAGACCGTTAAGAAGTTACGGAGCAATTCCTTACCTTTTTCGGAAATCTCACATTCATTTTTATTGAACAGTACGAGGGAGCTCAGCGCAATTTCACCGGTTTCCTTGTCAACGGTTACTTCGATGTTGTTGGCGGAGAACTGCTGCGCGAGGTCATTGTACATATGTTCAATCGTATTGGCAAGCGTCTGCAATTCGTTGGGTGAGAGCGTATCAAGATTGGAAGCGCCCTTGGAAGAAAGGTTGATGGTCACCTGCTGAAGCAGACGGTTGTTTTCTCTTGCGGTATAATCAAAAGTGCTGATGCCGTCAGAACAAATGAAGCCGTCATCATCGCAGTAGAAGTATGCGAACTGTGCGGATTTCAGGACGGTATTCTCGATCCACTGCATTTTCAGCAGACCGTCATCGCCGAACTGGAACGAAATATCAGGCGATTCGAACGTATCCATGATCATGGAGTGGTCAGCACCGTTGACGCGAAGTCCCTGAATGCCGCTGATGGGCGGGTAGTTGTCACGGCAGCGGGCTTCATAAAAATAGACATTCTGTTCGGGGTCTGCCAGATCCTCTGCTGTGAAAGTGATGCTGTTTTCCCCGCAGTAAAGCGTTAGCTGCCCGTTGCTGAAGGAAAAATCATATTTCCAGATGAGGTCTGTAAATGAGTAGTCAAGTGTTTTCGTATAGCCGTCATAGGAAAATTCGTCAACGGGATGGAGTGTCAGCGTTTTGTCGAGGACAGTGTAAGCGGCAGGGATGCGAAGAACAGTGCCGTCTTCGCCAAGAAAGTAAAACAGCATCCAGTTGTATCCTGTGACATAATTCAAAGAAGAATTGAACGAGTGCGGGCCTGCTTCAATGCGGAACGGGAGAACAGCACGCTGGTTGTCATGCCAGTCTTTCGGAATCTTGGAGGCTACCTTTAAATAGGTATCAGCACCATTTTCGGTAAACTCCTGTCCTTTGACATCGGGCGCAATGTACTTTCCATAGAACATCCGATAGTTGTACTGTATGGAATCGTAAACGGTTTGCGCATCCTCAACATAGGCAAATGCAGTTTTGGCATTGACGGTCGGCGGTACGGTAAGCGAATTCGCAGGGTTAAACAAGCTGTCAATCAGGTCATTATCACAGCCTGTCAGCAGCATACCGGAAACACACGCCAGACACAGTGCCGACATAGCGCGGGAATGAAGCCGCATGAATCCAAAACCTCCTTTTTTGAATGGAAAACATAAACCCTATACATTATACTATACTTCATGGAAAAAGTCAACCAGATTTTTGTGATTTCTGTTTGAATAAAACAGGAGCGATGCGCAATATAATTTGTTTTTTCAGCAACAGGACAAAAAACAGAAAAAATTGTGAATTGCGCTGAATTTGCACCTGAATATTTGGCGGGAAATTTACATTTTGTTCATTGCTTTTTTTTCTTGAGTGTGGTAAAATTATTATGGAGTTATTATATACGTTTGAATGATTTCATACGAACTTTTATGCAATGATTCAAATATACAGGGAAGGAAGTGAGTGCGGGGCAGGCACTTCGCGTCTGCTTTGCGATTACGATGGAGAAAAATACATATTTAAAAACTGTGCTATACGGCGGTTACGATCAGGATGGTGTCCGAATTTATCTGCAAGCCATGAATACCAAAATTGCTCTATTGGAAAAAGATTTATCCGCAGCCAAAGCAGTGATTGCTGAATCCGGTAAGGAAGAAGCGCTGGCAGAAGCGATCCAGTCCCCACTTTCCAGAGAAAATGAAGCGCTGCGCCGCAAGGCAGCAGAACTTGACCAGCTTCGCATGGCGTCGGAAAGCCGTGCGGATGAACTGCAAATGAAAAATGACAAGCTGACGGCAGAGAATGACCTTCTGTCGAAACAGCTTGCGGATACACAGGCACGGCTCGCGGCTTCCAGTGTCAAGAACAAGGAAGAAGCCCTTCAGCGTGTGCTGGCAGTCGGCAAGACACGCCTTGAGGAGATGAAGGCGCGTTCGGAATCGGAAATTGCACAGATGCGTAAGTCTGCGGAGGCAACCGCGACAAGGATCATTGCCGATGCCAATGCAAGAGCCGCAGTGATCGCTTCTTCTTCCCAGCAAAACAGAAATTCAGGCAGCGGCGTTGTGGTAGATGCGGCGAAGCAGGTCGAACTTTCTACCATCAACGATTTGCATAAACTTGCGGAACAGGTGCGCAAGATCAAGGATTGTCTGGAAGCTTTTACGGCAACAGGCATTGCGCAGATCGAACAAACCAATACATTGATATCGAATGCGGAGAAAATGGTTGCAAAGGGCGAAGTCCCCGCAGCATGGCAGGCACAGCTTCAGGCGGCAATGAAGCCGACAAAAGCAGCTTCTCCTGTGAAACCGCCCGTGCCGACGCTTTCTGCACCGCAGGCGATGACGCCGCCGCCGACCATGCAGCAGCAGGCTGCACCCAAGCCGCAGGGCGCAGAAGGTGCACCCGCAACAGGCGGCCCGAGTCTTGCCTCCATTGTGGAAATGGCTGAACAGCTTTCCCAGCATACGGAACAAGAAAAGAAAGAAAAGAACGAAAACGGCATCAATCTGGACGATATTGCAAAGCTTGCGGCTTCTTTGGACTATCCGCCGGAAGCAACTGACATGAAACAAAAAATGGACTTGGAAGAACTTGCAAATATTGCAGAATCTCTGTAAATGGGGTGAAATGAATGAATACTGCCATCAATGTAAATCCTGATAAGTGTACGGGATGCAACGTTTGTCTGCGGAGTTGTCCCGCACCTGAGGCAAATGCCTTCAAGCGCAATAAAAGCGGAAAGCTTGTGATGAGCGTCAACAGCACGAAGTGTATCTGCTGTGGTGAATGTATCCGTGTCTGCCCGCATGATGCGCGTGATTACGTGGATGATACAGAAGAATATATGAAGGTGCTGGATAGTTCCGTGCCGACGATCCTGCTGGTATCTCCTGAAATCAAAGCCATCTATCCTGTCACATGGAAGGGCATTCTGAGATGGTTCCGTGAACATGGCACGGAGATCTATGATATTTCCTTCGGTGCTGATATCTGCACATGGGCGACTGTGCGTGCGATTTCTCTGCGCCGTGTCGGAAAAGTGATCACACATCCCTGTGCGGCAATCGTGAACTATGCAGAACTGTATCATAATGAATTGCTGGAAAATCTTGCTCCGATCTACAGTCCTGCCTGCTGTGAAGCAATCTATGTCCGCAATTATCTGAATAAGGGCGAAAAAATCGCAGTGCTTTCTTCCTGTATTGCGAAGAAGCGCGAATTCATCATGACGGATCTGGTCGAGTACAATATTACCTTCAAGAAGGTGGATGAATACTTCCTGAGAAACGGCATCCGCATTCCGAATGACGAAGATCCGACCAATTATGATTTTGATTTCAATGACCAGCAGGGACAGCTTGGTTCGATCTATTCCCGCAGAGGCGGTATGTCCGAGTGCCTGACCACGCAGATGCCTGATTTGTTCAGCGTTGTTTCGGACGGTGTACATAATGTGTACTGGGAACTGGAACAGTATTACAAAACCAATCCTGACTATGTACCGGATGTTTTTGAAGTACATTCCTGCCAGAATAGCTGTAATGGCGGTGTTGGTGTTTCGGAAGGACACACCAACTTCGATCTGCTTTCCATCATGCGTGATGTTGAGAAGTCCGCACGCGAGAAGCGCAGAAGCGGTATCTTTAACAAGAGCAATGACAAGCTGTTCAAGCGGTTTGATGATATGCTTCATCTGGATGATTTCATGCGTGAATTCCGCAAGATGAAGCCCACGCCGCGTCCGACACCCGAACAGCTTGAGCCGATTTTCATGTCTATGGGCAAAGATACGCCTGAAAAGCGTTCCATCAACTGTCAGGGATGCGGCTATCATACCTGTGAAGACATGGCAATTGCGATTCAGCGTGGTTTGAGCGTACCCGGCAAGTGTGTTTGCAGCAGTGTTGCGGCGGCAGTGGAAGCGGTTCAGACGGCAACGCCGGCACCGATGGCTGCTGTGGAGCCTGTGGCAGAGCCTACACCCGCACCCGTGGCAGAAGTACAGTCTGCCGAGCCCGCACCTGCACCGCAGGCGGCACCTGTTGAGCCGATCATCAAGGAAGTCGAAGTGGTGAAGGAAGTTGAGGTCATCAAGGAAGTTGTCAAGGTTGTGCAGAATGAAGAAATGGCAGCGGAGATTGATGCACTGCGGACGATTCAGAGCAAGTGCATTACGCTGACGAACAATCTGCATGATGACCTGCGTTTGATTTCCGAGAGTACGAATGTCATTCAGAAGACGAACGAAAAGCTGGATGAGAAGTCGGGTGCTGTGAACAAGCTTCTGGAGAGTTTGCTGGAATATTGCAGTCACAATCAGACGATGGAAGCGGACAGTGTACAGCAGTTGATTTCCATTTTGGAGGCAACGATTCGAGCATTCCGTGCGTTGGATGATTATGCGGCAACGACGACATCGAACTCTGTTGTTATTAACCAGTCGGTAGAAAAGATCAAGCGTATGGTGACAGAGATTGGTGATGTACTGAAGAATCAGACATCGACCGAGGGTGAATCCGAGGAATAAAAGCGGACGCTTCCGCATCATTTCATGAGGATTCCAAAGGTGGCTGCACGCAATATATGCGGCACTTATATTGAGGATG
>JAZUJW010000107.1:0-4157 GCA_045642925.1 Oscillospiraceae bacterium | reverse complement strand
GTTCCCCCATACATTTCCTGACAAAGAGATAATGAGGCAGAAGAAACGTGAAAAGATACGCTTCTTCTGCCTTTTTTGTGTATGATTTGTGTGTATAGCCGCTTTTATTAGGTACTGTATGGGGGAACCCCTTAATAGGGTTCCACCATACCCCCTCCTGATTAGTTGAACGAAAAGGGAATTTCGCCGACTGCGGTGCAGACTGCTTGCAGTCTGTTGGCGTCCAGGGACGCTGTCCCCGGACTCTGCCAAAGGGAATGATTCCCTTTGGAATCCTCAATAAAAAGCCAACGCAAAACTTTTATTACGCTTCGCGTGCGTAGCCATTTTTATTTTCCTGTGGTCAGAAATTCTGCCATCACTTCTGCATCCGCCGCCGTCACTTTTCCGTCACCCGTCAGGTCACCAACCAGCGCCGTGCGCCCCTTGTTCGCTTTGTTTTTCAGCAATTTTTCCTTCAACATCGCCAAATCTCTCGCATCAATTGCTTCATTGCCATCTATATCTCCAATGCCCTCTGCACCGAATCCGAACCAGTCAATGTTGAACAGATAATCACTGCCTCCCTTGAATACCAAATACAAATCATGCATCCCCGACGCATTCGCTACATTACAGGTGAATTCCTCATACGTCGACCATTCTCCCGTGCTTCCAATCTCACAGGTGCCGATCAGCTTGCCGTCTTCACTGTCCAGATGCAGTTCCACCGTGCCGCCTTCTGTCGCACTCGATGCGTAAATGCGGAAATTGTCCGCTCCGCCCTCAAAGTCAACATTGCAAATCGCTGCACAGCTTCCATCCTGTATGTATCCGATATCTCTGTATGTGTCATTGTTCTCAACCTGAATCCCACTGAACAGGAAATCGCATTTCTCCGCTTGAATGTTCGGGCTGAATGCCGAAACACCACTCGCTTCTGCATCCGCTTCGCCCCATACCTCAAACTCACTGACCTTTACTCCGCCAGCTTCATTCTGCGTTGAGGTCAGAAGCATCAGCCGCACATACTGCGCCGTAAATGCAGGCACATTGCGCGTCAGCGACGATTTCGTGTTGCCATAAATGACATCCACATCCGTCCAGTTTTCGCCGTCCATGCTCTTTTGCAGCTTGAAATCACGCGCATTGTAATTGATTTCACCATTTACACCTGCAAATTTTACGCTCCAGCGGCGAAGTTCAGTCTTTTCGCCAAGGTCAACCGTCATCCATTCGCCATTCAGTTTGCCCTTTGCATTCCATGCAGTCGTTGTATCACCATCAATCGCTGCATCTGCCGAACCGATGGATGCAGCTGCCGTTTTGTCTGCTGCCACATTGCCAAGCGTCTGCTGCTTGTCCGTGAAGCGCAGCATTCCGTTCAGATGATACACGCCGCCAACTTCGGTTTCAAAGCTGATGCGTACATTGCCATAACGGAGATTGCAAACCTTGCCCGAATTGGAAAGAATCGTTACATCGGTCAGCTTGCCGTTTGCCCAGTTCATTTCAGTGACTTCAAAATTGCCGCGGGCGCACAGTCCATTTGCATGACCTGTTGCCCATGCCTTTGGCAGTGCGGGCAGAAGCGAGATTTCTTCGTTCTGACTCTGAAGAAGCATTTCTGCAACGCCCGATGTAAAACCAAAATTGCCGTCAATCTGGAATGGCGGGTGCGCATCCCAGAGGTTTGCATACAGTCTGCCGCTTTCCGTACCGTTCACGGGCGAAATCAACAGCTTGACCAGATTGTATGCGTGTTCGCCGTCTTCCAGACGTGCCCAGCAGTTCAGTTTCCATGCTTCCGACCAGCCCGTACCTGCATCGCCGCGGTGCGTCAGTGCAACGGCTGCGGCATCCGCAATATCCGCATTCGTGGACGGACTGTATTCGTTGCCGGGGAATAAGCCGTAGATGTGGGAAATATGACGGTGTGTTTCATTGGGATTGTCCCAGTCATATGCCCATTCTTCAAGCTGTCCGTATCCGCCTGCGGTCGCGGGTTTGATGAGGGATAGCTTTTCCTGCAACTGACTGCGCAGGGTTTCATTTTTGCCCAGAATAGAGGAAGCATCTGCAACATCCTGGAACAGTTCGCGGCAAATCGCGTTGTCCATCGTGATGCCGTATGCACAGTAAGCGTCCGGCTTTCCGGGAATGTTCAATTCCGGTGAAGCACTCGGACTGACGACCATATAGGTTTGTCCGTCAATATCCTGCGGAATCATCAGTGCATTGAGGAATGCCGCACTGCCCTCGATGACGGGATAGATGTCTGCAAGATAGTCCTCATCCTGATTGAATTTATACGCATCATAAAGCATATTGGAAACCCATGCACCGCCGACAGGCCATTGTCCCCATGTGCCGTCAATCGGGCCTGTACGGTTCCAGAGGTCGGTGTTATGATGCAGAACCCAGCCTGTATCAATGCCATAATGCGTCTTTGCAGTTTTGTTGCCCGTAACAGTCAGGGCTTTTGCCTTTTCGACAAACGGCGTAAAGCATTCGGCAAGGTTTGTGGTGAATGCAGGCCAGTAATTCATTTCGTAGTTGATGTTCGTGGTCGATTTACTGCCCCATGCAGGTGCAGAATACTTGTTCCAGATGCCTTGCAGATTCATTGCCTGCGCATCGCGGGACGCACTGATCATCAGGTATCTGCCATACTGGAACAGTGTTTCGACCATTTTCGGGTCATTCGTTTTGGAAAATTCCGAAATACGGGTTTCAACGGTTTTGCTGTTGGTCACACTGCTGTCGCCGCCAAGTTCCACATCCACACGCTTGAATAGCGATTGGAAATCTGCTACATGATTGTCATAAAGCTCTTTGTAGCTCATGTTTTCGACTTTTGCCATATCCTTTGCGGCATCGCCTTTTTCATCGCCGTTGCAAAGCTGTGCATTGATGAAATTGGTGCGGATGGTAGTCAGAATCAGCACGGAATCCGCATTGGATACGCTGACACGTTCATTTGCCGCAGAAACACTGCCTCCGTCGGGAATGACTTTCGTGCGGGCGGAGTAATAAACCGCACCGGGTGTCCAGCAGTCTTCGTCACCATGACCGTTTGCCACAATTGTATCGGAACCATCTGTAGAAACCTTACCATTCAGCAAGCCGTCATAGCCGACCGTCATTGACACGGAACCTTTAGATTCACAGGTGATGCGGGTGACCATGACCTGATTGGGGTAGCTGACGAACGATTCGCGGAGGTATTTTTTCCCGCCGCAGGTATAGGAAGTGCTTGTGACAGCGGTATTCATATCGAGCTGGCGGGTATAGTCCGAAACATTTTCGTGTCCCAGCGCGAGTTTGAGCATACCGACTTTCTGATATTTCGCCTGACCGCCGCCAATCATTTTCGAACCGATGAGGTCGTTGGCGGCTTCGTACTTGCCTTGGGAAAGGAGGGATTGTGCTTCTTTGAGGTTTGCGGCGGCGCCTTCGCGGTCATTTGAGCCGGGGCCTGCGCTCCAGACGGTGCATTCGTTGAGGTCGATCCATTCGGTGGGGCAGTTGCCGTAGACCATGGCGCCGATTCTGCCGTTGCCGAGGGGGAGGGCGCGGTAGAAGGATTCGCTGTTGTCCCAGGCGTTATCGGTACTTTTGGTACCTGCCTGAGAGGTATAGCGCATGACGAGGTCATCGTCGTAGTCACTGAGGGCGTGGACGATGTTGCCGCCGGACGGTGCATCTGTGGGCATTGCTGAGAATGCGGTCAAAGCGAGGCAGGATGCAGAGAGGGCGGCTAGCATTTTTTTTCGAAAACCCATATCAAATCTCTCTTTCTGTATTTGTCTTTTTTCGTGGGAAGCGGTTTACATAGAAGGGGGTATGCAATCCGCGGTTCCGTTGGAAGAAATACAACCATTCTCCGATAATATTATACAAAATTTAAGGTTCCATTGGGATGGATATTTTGCAGAATTGGTGGATAAAGTGAAGGAAACTGTGTAATATTTTGCTATGATTTGGGATAGAAGTAATGAAAAAATAAACAATGTCACGAAAATGGAGAGGATGATTGAGGCGTTTGGAAAGCGCAACTTCCGAAACAAAATGGCTCCATCCGCGAAGCGCGAAACACCCCTGTTTTCTTACAACGAATCAGGAGGGGTTCCCCCATAACATCTCCCATGATAAACAAAGGAAGGCAAGAGAACGGT
>JAZUJW010000106.1:0-35509 GCA_045642925.1 Oscillospiraceae bacterium | reverse complement strand
CAGATACGCAGTCAGATTTTTCGTCAGATTGTACAGAAATGATGCCGCTGGGCTGACGCCCAGCAAAGAATTTCTGTGCAAGATGGCGGAAAATCTGCAAGTAGATGTGCCACCAAGCCGTAAGGCGTGCTTTGTGCGGTGTTGCCTTTATTATACCATATTATGGAAAAAAATGCAATACAGCACGGTCAGAAATGACACTTCATGTCAATGCTTGCTTTTTTTGTACGATTGTTGTATAATAAGAATGCTATTGTAACAATGAAAGGAGATTCTCATGAAAGTAACCGAATTCAGCGAAGCAACGAAACGCGACCATATTCCTGCACCTTGGGAACCACTGCTTGCCCCTGATGATTTTGTCAGCTATCTGCCGACTTACCGCGGCGGCGCTTATCTTGATCTGTTTCAGGAAATGACCACGCAGGATGATACAGTCGGGGCAATTACCTCCTATCTTTATGCCCCGCAGACGAATGCACCGCGTCCGCTGCTGGTATTTTTCCACGGCGCGACCAATGCCCTTGCGGGAAAAATCTGTGTCATGCACAGCGGCGGAGAATTATTCGCTTCTCCAAGTTATCAGGAAGACATGGGCGGCGCTTATGTACTGGTACCGCTTGCCAATGAAAAGAAAGACGAAAACGGCAATCTCATCGACAGCTGGTCACCCGATTACTTTGATGTTCTTGCCCGCACGATTCTGAACGTCAAGGCACAGCACGCCATCTCAAAAGTCATTGTGCTGGGCGGTTCTTCAGGCGGTTATATGTCGTGGGCATTCACAGAAGCCTATCCCGATCTGGTAAATGCCTGTGTGCCGATCTCATCAGGGTATGTGCCTGAAAAGGCATCTCTGCAAATGCTTGCAGAACACGGCATTCAGGTCATCGCGGCACATGGCAGACACGATGAACTCTGTTCCTTTGCGGAATACATTGCACCGCATGAAGCCGACCTCATGGCAATGCCGAATATTCTCTGCTATTTCCCCGAATGGGTACGCAACGGCGATTACGGTGTCGCATCGCTGAATTTCGGCTTTGAGATGGGACAACACTGCCTTATCAATCAAGTACAGGCAAATCTGCTGTATGCAGACGGCAAGCCCTATGATGAACGTCTGCCAAAGGGCGTAACAGGCTGGATCGCCGCACTGTAACAGAATCCAAAAGAAAGAAGCATACACAATGAGCAAACAACAGCAAAAAACCAATGCCATGCGCATTCTCGAACAGAAAAAACTGCCGCACACCTGTCAGTTTTACGAATGCAACGAGTTTCATGATGCCATTCAGATTGCCGAAACGCTTGGTCAGAATCCTGACCAGACGTTCAAAACCCTGATGTGTGCGGGCAAAAGCGGCGAATACTATGCCTTTGTGCTTCCCGGCCCTGCCACGCTTGACCTCAAAAAAGCCGCCGCTGCCGCAGGAGAAAAATCGGTCACGATGCTGCCTGTCAAGGACATTCAGAAAATCACAGGCTACATTCGCGGCGGGTGTACGGCAATCGGCATGAAAAAAGACTATCCGGTATTTCTGGACAGTGCCGCTGCCGCCTACACGGAAATATTTGTCAGCGGCGGACGGCTTGGCGCAGAAATCATTCTCTCGCCGGATACCTTCCTTGCCGCAACCAATGGCAAAATGCTTCCGCTGACACTTGAAGAATAATCACCCTGTCAGTTGAGGCAACACCAGCTCTGTGCGGTGTTGCCTTGACGGCACTGACAAGAGAAAGGACGAACCCCAATGGCGAGGATTTACCCGCTTTTCAGTTCCAGCCGCGGCAATGCGACCTACATTGGTACGCCTTCCTGCGGTGTACTGATTGATGCAGGCGTGAGCTGCCGCAAACTGCTGCTTGCCATGGAGCGCTGTCAGCTATCCATGAATGCGGTACAGGCAATTTTCATCACGCACGACCATTCCGACCATGTGCGCGGCTTGAAAGTGCTTTCGAGCAAATACAATATCCCGATTTATGCCCAACCGCAGACGCTCCGCAATCTGATTGACACGGACATGGTGGCATCGTCCGCGATTCTGTCAGAAATCGGGAATAATCCCATCACGGCGGCAGAAATGCAGCTAACGGCATTTGACACGCCGCATGATACGGCACAAAGCTGCGGCTACCGCATTTCGATGCCGGACGGCAGGATTTGTGCAGTCTGCACGGACTTAGGTCATGTGACGAAAACAGTAGAAGATGCACTGACAGGCTGTGACCTTGTGCTGCTGGAAGCAAATTATGATGAAGAAATGCTGAAAGCGGGGCCATATCCGCCGCATGTGAAGGCACGAATCCTCTCGGAGAACGGACATTTGTCCAATGTAAACTGTGCAGTGCAGGCAAAAAAACTGTTGCAAAGCGGAACAACGCGGCTGATTCTGGGGCATTTGAGTCAGGAGAACAATCGTCCTGAACTTGCAGAACAGGTCGTGACGGGAGGACTTTCGGAATTTGTACGTGGGCAGGATTATCTGCTGACGGTTGCGAAAGTAGAAACCACGGGGGAGATGATGGCATTTTGATGCATCTAAAACTGATAACGGTGGGCAAGCTGAAAGAGCAATGGCTGCGGGACGGATATGAGGAATATGCGAAGCGGTTGCAGAGATACTGCAAGGCGGAACTGGTAGAGCTGCCGGAATCGCGGCTATCGGAAACGCCGTCTGCGGGAGAAATCGCGGCAGCGCTGGAAAATGAAGGAAAAGAGATTCTGAAGCGATGCGAGGGCAAAGTGATTGCCATGTGCATTGAGGGAAAGCTGCTTTCGAGCGAACAGCTTGCGGAGAAAATGGATGTATTTGCGCAGGAAAGCGGAACGGTATGTTTTATTATCGGGAGTAGTTTCGGGCTTGCGGATGCAGTAAAGCAGCGGGCAGACTTACGGCTTTCGATGTCGCCGATGACATTCACGCATCAGATCGCGCGTGTATTATTGATGGAGCAAATATACAGGGCGTATCAGATATCGACAGGCGGCAAATATCATAAATGAAAGCACATCCTGCGCCCCATCATGAGGATTCCAAAGGGAATTGATTCCCTTTGGCGAAGTCCAGAGGCAGCGCCTCCGGACACCAACAGACTGCAAGCAGTCTGCACCGCAGAGCGCGAAACACCCCATTTCGTTTTATCTAATCAGGAAGGGTTTCCCCAGACCCCCTCCTGATTATTTTTGACGATAAAAGAGTGTTTCGCGCTTCGCGTGCATAACCAGATTGTTACGGAAAAATTCCCTTTGGACTCCTCAATAAAATAGCCGGTTATATTATAACTGCGAAAATACTTCACCAATCTTTTCGTGTATCACGATATCTGCACTGCTGTCCATCGGCGTTTCATCCCGATTGCACAATACCAATGTGTGTCCGCGGAAATACCGCACCAACCCCGCCGCCGGATATACCGCCAACGACGTCCCGCCAATAATCAGTACGTCTGCCTCCGATATGCACCGCACCGATTCCTCCAAAATACCATCATCCAGCGATTCTTCATACAACACAACATCCGGCTTCAAAATTCCGCCGCATTTGCTGCATTTCGGTACGCCCTCACTATGCAGCACCGCATCCACCGCGTGAAATGCCCCGCAGTCCATACAGTAATTCCGCAGCACACTGCCATGCAGCTCCAGAACGTGCTGACTCCCCGCCTTTTGATGCAGTCCATCAATGTTTTGTGTCACCACTGCCGTCAGTTTCCCCATTTTTTCCCACTCTGCAAGATTCTTATGCGCTCTGTTCGGCTCGGCATCCAAGTACAGCATCTTGTCCCGATAAAAACGATAGAATTCTTCCGTGTGCCGCATGAAATATCGGTGACTGAGAATGGTTTCAGGCGGAAAATCGTACTTTTGATGATACAGCCCATCTACGCTGCGAAAGTCGGGAATCCCACTTTCCGTAGAAACTCCTGCGCCACCGAAAAACACCATTTTCTTTGCATTTGCGACTGTTTCCTTGAGTTTTGCGATTGCATCCATGATAAACGCTCCTTTCAACATTGTGTAGAAATTGTTGACATGACCTGCGGTTCTGCCGTTCCAATCGGAACAGGCACGATTCGCCGCAAAGCCATGGAATAAATGTAGCAGGCGGTGACGGGACGACCGCGCAGCAGCCGCAATGCCCCCGCATATAAACGCATTTGCTCAATATATTTTACAACCAGTTCTTCGCCGTCCTCAGCGCTGTCTGTCTTGTAATCTACCAGCACCAGCTTGTCTTTTGTTTCATACACCAAGTCCATGATGCCAATCAGCATTCCCTCTGTGCCCGCATACTGTGCGCCGACTTCTGCCATTGCGCCGTCAAGCTGCAAATCCGCAAGCCGTACCGTGAATTTTTCTTCCCGTGATACACGGTCTGCGGCGGCAAGTTCCGCATAAATCGGCGTTTCAAAAAAATATGCCATCGAAGAACGCTTGACCGCATTCGCCTGCCGTTCGGTCAGTCTGCCGCATTTCCGTAAGCGCTCTGCTTCAGCAACGAAATTCTTCGCAGCAGCTTCGAAATTTGCATACTGCATAAAGAGATGCAGTGCCGTGCCGCGTTCTGCGCCCGAAAGACCATGCTGTTCGCGGACAAACAACGGACGGCGTAACGGTGCGGCGAATTCTTCGCCGTGCGTGATTTCTGAAACACCATATTTTGCAGGCAAATGCGCCTGCGGACTGTCATAGTGCTGTGCACATTGTGCTTGCAGACACGCAAGCAATTCCGCATCATACGGAATTTTTTCTTCCGCAGATGCTTCATTTTCGTCATCCGATGCAGTAATTTGCGGGGCATCCGTCCACACGGAAATCATTGGTGCATTGTCATCCGCAGGCAGTTCAATGCCAAGCGTCTGCCGCAGTTGTTCGCACGCTGGATTGCGTACCAGCGTCATCATCAGCCAATCACGCATAGAACCTGCCGATGCCGTCAAATCATCCGACTGTCCACCGAATGTCATTTGCAAAAGCGCGTATTCCTGTACTTTTTTTGCATAGCTGTCGCTGTAAACCAATGGCAGGATGAGCGTTTCACGGGCGCGTGTCAGGGCAACGTACAGCAGACGCAGTTCTTCGCTGAGTGCTTCCTGTCGGCATCGCTCCGCAATTGCCTGATAAGGAAGGGACGTGCCATGCGTCAGCGCCGCCGCATCGTACAGCTTGAAGCCAAAGCCCAGTTCACTGTGAAACTGAAACGGCTTTTTGGCATCTTCCTGCGAAAATGTATTACAGCTTTGGGCGAGAATGACAAACGGTGCTTCCAGACCTTTAGACTTGTGAATCGTTTTCAGCATGACCACATCCTCTGACACGGCAGGGGTATTGCCTGCGGAAAGGTCGCTTTTGCGCTGTAAAATAGCATCGAGATAGCGCAGGAAGGCGGAAAGTCCGCCGCCGCGGTTTTCTTCAAACTGCCGCGCATAGGTCGTGAGGGCGCGGAGATTCGCTTTTTTCTGGTCACCGCGTTCGGTCATCTGCATCAAGCCGAGAAAATCAGTCTGCTGATAAATGCGGCGGATGAGCTGTTCAGGCGTTTCCATTGCGGAAAACAACCGCATGGATTCCAGAAATTCCAGAAAATCCCTGCATTTTTCATGCAGACGGTCAGTCAAGTCTGCTTCTGCGGCAATTGTCTGCATATTCTGGAACAAGCCGCGTTCTCTATCGCAGATGCGCACGGAAATCAAGTCATCGACCGAAAAACCGAACATCGGCGAAAGCATTGCGGATGCAATTGACACATCCAGCAGAGGATTGTCGACCGCACGCAAAATTTCCAGCAGCAAGGTAATTTCCTGCGAGCCGAGATAACTGCCCTGTTCGGTCGGACAGACGGGAATGCCGACATCGGCAAGCGCCTGCGCATAAGCGGGCATTTGTGTGGATGCACGCAGCAAAATCAGGAAGTCTTTCGGACGGCAGGGGCGCAAAGTGTCGCCGTCTTTCACCATGGTCGGCTGCCGCAGATGCCATGCGATACGTTCCGCTACTGCCTGCGGTTCGCCCGCTGCCGTTGCCCGTGCGCCCGAAAGCAATAGCAGTTCCACAGGTCTTGCCGCATCGGGATATTCTGCACCGCGCACCAGTTTTTGCGTGTCATCATAGGCAATTTCGCCGACAGCTTCCGTCATAAGCCCCGTGAAAACCGCATTGACAAAATCCACCACTTCCTGCGCACTGCGGAAATTACGGTTCAGGTGAATGGTCGTATTTTGCGTCAATTCGTTGGATTCGTAAGGCGCACCTTCCCGCATGGCACGGTAAAAATTCTGCGGATTGGCATTGCGGAAGCGGTAAATGCACTGCTTGCTGTCACCGACCACAAAGAGATTCTCACCGTAATGCGAGGCACTGCCGCCGCGGGAAAGCATACGGAAAATCAAATCCTGCTGATTGTCCGCATCTTGAAATTCGTCAATCATGATGCAGGCGTACTGTTCGGAAAGCTGCTGTGCAAGCGGTGTTTTAACGATTTCTCCCGTCAGGGTGCGTTCTGCCAGCAGACGCAGTGTCAGACGCATGGCATCGTTGAAGCCGATGGCACAGCGTTCCTGTTTGCGTGCAAACAGAGCTTCATCGAAGTCTTGCACCAATGCAGAAAGCCCGCGCATGAGGAATGCATGGCGCGGCAAATCCTCTGCGGCAAATTGCAGCGGGATTTTCATGGATTTCAGGTCAGTCAGCAGGTCTTTTGCTTTCGCACGCAGCGCACGAATCATGCCAAGTTCTGCCGCAGATTCGGTTTTGCGCGGCAGGGAAATTCTGCCGAATGTCATGTCCGCAAGAATCGCACTCAACTGCTGTACATCTTCCGCTTCGCAAGCGCCGCGCAAATGGTCGGTGATGGCAATGTCATCCGTCAGAACAGCGATCTGCTTGTCGGTACAGATGGGAAGCATCAGGGAAAGTGCTTTGTCCTGGTACTTTTTCACGATTTGTAGTTGTGCGGATATCTGTGCAAGGGCGGTGCGAAGCATTCTGCCGTCCTGACAGGCATCAGCGGCATCTTGCAGCAAGGATTCGCCAAACGGTGTCGATTCGACACATTCATACAGTGCCAGAATCAGGTCATCGAGATTGCTGTCATTGCCCGCACAGAATGCGTCCAGCAATGCCTGCTGCATTGTTGCGGTTTCGGCATCAGCGGCGGCACGTTTGCTGTATTCTTCCATGACTGCGCCAATGGTTTCGCGGCGCAGCACTTGTTCCTCTGTTTCCTCCATGATGCGAAAGCCTGCCGAAATGTTCGCATCCGCAAACTGTTCGCGCAGCAAATCAAAGCAAAAGCTGTGAATCGTGGAGATGTGGGCACTTTGGAGCATTGTCTGCTGACGACGCAGCCAGTCATTTTCGGGGTCTGCTTCGGATTGTTCACCCAGCGCACGATTCAGGCGCATTTTCACGACTGCCGCCGCATCGTTCGTAAAGGTGACGACCACAAGCTGTTCGGCGGGCGTGGGATGTTCGGTGTCTGCCAGAAGCCGAATCAGGCGTTCGACCAGTACGGATGTTTTTCCGCTGCCCGCCGCCGCACTGACCACCAGTGAAGCGCCGCGGGATGCGATTGCGGCTTCCTGTTCAGGTGTCCATGCCATGTTCCTGCGCCTCCTCTCCGTTCATAATGCGCTGCATGGCAGCAAGTACATCTTTTTCCGATTGATTCTCACGGCAAAGCGGAGAATCGTCTGCCCGTACGCCGCAAATGCCGCAGAAATTGCAATAGCTGCACGCATCGGCATAAAAGTCCACAGCACCGCGTTTTTTCATCGGGCTTGGCACAACATCACCCTCCGCATAGGCTGTGATGCGCTCTGCCACGATTTGTTCGACATAACCACGCAAATGCTGCAATTGTGCGGCGGTGAATACTTCGGAGTCCTCTGTCAGCTTGGGAATGCCGCTGCCCGTGTCCTCTGCGGCAAGCTGTGCGGGAATGTAAATACCTGCGATGTTTTCCTCCATTGCAGATAGAATACCTCTGTCGCACAGCACCGTACCGCTCATGCGGAAATACTGGTTGATGTAGTCGGCAAGCGGCTGTGCATCGTCACGCGCACGATTCGGTTTCGGCGTATTTGCGGGCATATACAGAACGCCAGCGGGCGCGGTTTCTGCATATTCTGCCGCACCGTCCAGCAAAGCAAACAGATACAGCAGCATTTGCAGATTCAAGCCGTAGTAGATATCTGCCAGCGAAAATTGCTTGATACCCGTTTTATAGTCCACAATGCGGAGATATTGCTGTCCGTCCAGTTCACAGAGGTCAACGCGGTCAACTTTACCGCTGAGCGAAAGCTTCATGCCGTTGGGCAGCGAAAGCTGATATGGGGCAGTACCGACCATATCGCCCAGTTTGCCGATGACCAGTTCGCAGGCATCGGGACAGAAGCGGGACTGCCGCATTTCTGCCTGTGTGTGCAGCAGCAATGCAGTCATGCGATGCGTTTGCCGTGCATACTGCTGCAAAAAGCGCTGTGGTCTGCCATTCGCACCGCCCAGTTCCAGCCGCAGAAAATCATCTGCGCAGGTTTTGGCATGGGCAGTCAGTTCGGCTTCGGAAAGTGCCAGAAATGCTTCCCGTGTCGGATAGCGCAGAAAGAGCTGTTCCATGCAGTAGTGCACCAGATTTCCGACAGAAAGCCCGTCCAGACTTTTTTTCCGCCGCAGATACAGCCGCAGTCCGCCCGCACAGAATCCCTTGAACGGGCATTGGATGATGTTTTCGATTTGCGTCGCAGAAACGTGCAGGGTATTGCCTGTCAGTTTGCGCATGAGCCGCGTGTCCTGTACGCGCAGACGCAGCGGGTCAGCCGTGCGGCGCAGACGTTCCATGCGTTCGGCATCTTCGGGGAATTGTTCGAGCATTTGGCGGACGGTTTCGCGTTCTGCGGCGGAAACCGTGTAATCCTGCACGAAACTGTAATAGGCGGCGGCTTTGGTGGTAACATAGAACGAAACGCCCATACGGTCTGCAAAATCCTGATGCAGATGCGGCAAAAGCTGACGAATCTGCGAAAGCAGGGAGGAAGGCTGTAAATGTCTGCCGCATTCATCGGCAAGCGCATAGCTAAGAAACAGACGATGGGACGGCGCAGAGAGCGTTTTGTACGCAATCAGGCGCTCATCGGCACAGAGGTCGCGGACAGAACGCTGCAAAGCAATGCCCTGTGCGGCAAGAAAAGCACGTTCCTGTTCCGAAAAGAAACCGCCGCACTGAATATCGGCAGGAAATGCACCTTCATTCACACCCAGCACAAACACGACTTTCGGCGCATCGTAACGGGAAGCCGCCGCAGACTGCACCGAAACGGCATCCAGATTCTGCGGCGGGACAGGGATCTGATTCTGCCGCAGTACCATTTCCAGAATGTCCACAAGCTGCATAGGCGTGAGTTCGGTGTCCTGCAAGGCATCGTGAAGCGTGTCAAGCAGTTCAGTGAAACGTGTCCACAGTCTGCGCAGGGCACGACCGCCTGTCACATCGCCGCCGTCTTTCATGTGTGCAGCAAGCCCGAATACACGGGTGGGAATCTCCTCCGTTTCCATGCAGTGATAGAGCGCTTCACAGAGTTTTGCGCCTGATACCGCCGTATTGCCGCCGCCGCACTGTTGACGGAATTGCAGGATGCCGTCCATGACTTTTGCACGGGATGCATCCAGATGACCGTCCGCATCGGTTTCAGGGGCAAAGGGGCGTTCCCATTGTTCGCCTTCAATATCCCATGTAAATGCGTAGTTTTCGAGTGCAGCCGCCTCAGAGGGATGCAAAGGAGAAAGCTGTGTTTTCAGGTACATCAGCACCCATTCGGTCGTGGTGCGGCGGACAAGATGCAGCAGACAAAGCGGCAGTTTCATGACCGCCGTATGCAGCACACTGCGCCGCAGATCCATAAAATACGGTATCTCATAGCGCAGGAATGCAGGCTCAAGCAATGCTCCGCTGCCTGACAAATCATGCGTAACAACAACAATATCCTGTGCCTTATATTCTCCCGAAAGCAGCAGTTTCCGAATCATCGCCGCGGTATATTCTGCTTCCAGTGTCGCATCCCGTGCTTCACAGATGGTCACGGCACAATCAGGGCTGTCGTCTGCGGGAAGATGGGATGTGAGGATGTACTTACTGAGGTGCGCAATGGATGGCGCTGCAAACCGCCGCTGTGTTTCCATCGGATACAGTCTGGTTTCGATGCCCATATCCTTTGCACGGCACATCAGGCGGCGGCAGGTCAGATTGACCGTATCAAAGCGGGAATAATCAGGTGCATTCAGGCTGTCTGTGCGCAGTGCGATCCACACATCGTCACAAGAACGCAGAATCACATCCAGCATGATGCACTGGTCGCCCGTGAACGATTCATATTCGTCCAGATACATGGTACAGCCCCGCAGGAAATTCGTACCGTCAGCGGCGGCTGCTGCTGCGACCGTATCACAAAGGGTATCGCGCAGTCCGCGCTTTGCCAAAGCATCCAGATAATCCGCAAAAATACGTGCGATATCAAGAATTTTTTCGGGCAGAACGCCTTTTGAATGCGCTGCCGCATTGACCAGTTCTTCCGGTGAACTGCCTGCACGCATCAGTTCTGCAAGCTGCTGCTGCAATTGCGCAAAGAACGCAGGTTTTTCCGCCTGTCCGCCATAAAAACGGAGGGCATTCGCCTTGACAAGCTGCTGAAGCGTGTTATGCAGCACCACGGTTTTCACCACTTCATCCGCGGCATCTCTGGGGCGCTCTGCAATTTCCGTCAGGATATCTGCGGTCAGAATATGGAATGTTCCTGTGCGGCAGCGATTGAATGCCTGTGCGCCAAGCATGGCATACAGTTGTTTATCATATGTAAATGCAAACTGTTCCGGTACAAGCGTGCGGACATACTTCTTCGCTTCCACATCTTTTTGAAGCTGCTGCATGAGAAAATATGACTTTCCGCTTCCGGCTCCTCCATATACGATATGGAGCATACGCATTCTCCTTTCTGCAAAATGATACAAAGAAAGGGCGAATCAGATTCGCCCTTGTGCTGTTTATTTCAGCCTGCATTTGCCTGCGGCTGTGCTTCTTCTTTGCGGACTGTGCCGTATTCCTTGGTGATTTCCGCACCCAGTGCGCGGAGTTTGCCGACCATATCGGAGTAGCCGCGTTCGATGTGGAAGATGTCTTCGATATAGGTGACACCGCTTGCGGCAAGTCCTGCAATCATCAGTGCTGCACCTGCACGCAAATCGCACGCTTTGACGGGCGCACCGCTGAGTTTGCCTGTGCCTTCGATGACTGCCACTTTGCCGTCCACCTGAATATCCGCGCCCATTCTCCGCAGCTCGTCCACATATTGGAAGCGCTGTTCCGAAACGCCTTCCTTGATCATGGAAGTGCCTTCTGCAAGGCAAAGCAGTGCAGAAATCTGCGGCTGCATATCGGTCGGAAAACCGGGATGCGGTCTGGTTTTGATGCTGGTTTTGACCAGCGGGCCGTCTACCGTAACGCGCACGCTGTCGTCATACTGGTCAATCTGGACACCGATTTTCTCCATGACGGAGATGATGGATTCCAGATGCTTCGGAATGACATTCTTGACCAGCACATCGCCGCCTGTGGCAGCCGCAGCAACCATATAAGTGCCTGCTTCGATCTGGTCGGGAATGACTGCATAATCCGTGCCGCGCAGATATTTGACACCGCGGATCTTAATGGTATCCGTACCCGCGCCCATGATGTCTGCGCCCATGGAATTGAGAAAACTTGCCAAATCAACGATATGCGGCTCTTTTGCGGCATTTTCAATGATGGTCAGACCATCCGCTTTGACCGCTGCCAGAATCGCATTCATTGTAGCGCCAACAGTGACAACATCGAAGAAAATCTGATTGCCTTTCAAGCCATCCGAAGTGATGTCCACCATGCCGCGGTCAACTTTGCAGTTCGCGCCAAGCTTGGAAAATGCTTTGAGATGCTGGTCGATCGGTCTGTCACCAAGCGGACAGCCGCCCGGCATCGAAACACGCGCATGACCGAATTTTCCAAGCAGCGCGCCCATGAAGTAATAGGATGCACGCATCTTTCTTGCACTTTCATAGGGAACGCAGCAGCTATTGATTTTCGTACAATCTACACGGTAGGTGTGCGGAGCGAGATTTTCGACTTCTGCACCCAGTTCTTCCAGAATGTGCAGACTGATTTCCACATCGCTGATATCAGGGACGTTTTCGATGATGCACGGTTCATCTGCAAGAATGGCGGCAGGTAAAATTGCAACGACTGCATTCTTTGCACCACTGATTTCCACTTCGCCGCAGAGCCGTCTGCCGCCATGAATGACAAATCTGTCTGATGATTTCACAGTTGTATCTCCTTGTTCTCCACATTTTTTCTCATTCGAAACGGACGAATTCTTTTTATTTGTGTGCAAATCCGCTTCCTCATTATGTTCCAGTGCATTCATTACCACTTAAGATTCCGCATCTGCTTTGGTGACTGCGACTGTCTGACCGTTGCTGTCCACAAAATGAACACCGCTTCCGTCATATGGGACGATGACTGCTTTTTCGATGACGATATCCGTCAGCGGCTTATCATTGCCGTCCACTTCGGCTTCCTGTGCAGCAAGGCAATGTTCCATACCGTCAAAGACCTGACCGAATACTTCGTAGTCGCCGTCAAGGAACGGTGTACCGCCGAGGGAATAGTAGAGTTTCTGAACAGATTCGCTGAAGCTCTTGCCGAAGTTGCCCGCCAGCATTGCGAAGTAGTCTTCCGTTATGGGTTCACCCGTAACGATATAGAACTGGCTGTTGTTCAGGTGGTCGGCAGCCGTTGCATAAGGAACAGCACCCGTGAAATGGTAAAGGTTCGGGGAGATGGTCTGTGCAAAACCATTTTCATCATCCCAGCAGTCCTTGCCGCCCATGCCTGTTCCGGTCGGGTCGCCGCCCTGAATGACGAAATTCTTCACAACACGGTGGAAAATCAGGCTGTCATAGTAGCCGTTTTCAATCAGTTTGCGGAAGTTTTCAGAACCCTTGGAAGTTTCTTCGGGGAACAGTCTGATTTTGACATCGCCGTAATCCTTGATGGTCAGAACGGCAATGTCCTCACCCTCTGCGGGTTCGGAGATGTTGACCGCCGCCGCAGGCATTGCAATGGGTTCTGCGGGTTCTGCCTTGGATGCTGCCGTGGTCGTTTCGGACTGGGATTCTTCATTCGTCGGTGCGACTGTCGTTTTGGATTCCGAAGCAGGTTTTTCCTTGCTTTCGGAGTTGAGGTTTACGAAATTGCCGTTGCAGTCAACATAATGTGCGCCGCTGCCGTCATATTTCGCCATCACTGCTTTTTCGATGACAACCGAAGAAGTCGGTTTGTCCTGCGTGTCAACGGCTACTTCCTGAATGGCGAGGCAGTGTTCCATGCCGTCAAAGACCTGACCGAACACTTCATAGTCGCCGTCAAGGAACGGTGTACCGCCGAGGGAATAGTAGAGTTTCTGAACGGATTCGCTGAAGCTCTTGCCGTAGGTGCCCGCAAGCATTGCGAAGTAGTCTTCCGTTATGGGTTCACCCGTAACGATATAGAACTGACTGTTGTTCAGGTGGTCGGCAGCCGTTGCATAAGCAACAGCACCCGTGAAATGGTAAAGGTTCGGAGAAATGGTCTGTGCAAAACCGCTTGCATCATCCCAGCAGTCCTTGCCGCCCATGCCTGTTCCGGTCGGGTCGCCGCCCTGAATGACGAAATTCTTCACGACACGATGGAAAATAAGCTCATCGTAGTAGCCGTTTTCGATCAGGGTACGGAAGTTTTCAGCACCTTTGGAAGTTTCATCGGGGAACAATTTGATTTTGACATCGCCATAATCTTTCAGCGTGAGAATTGCAATGTCTTCGCCCTCAACAGGCGGAGCGATGTTGGCGATGGATTCATTGTCAAGAGAAACGGATTTCTGACCGCAGGCAGTCATGCAGCAAGCCGCAAGGACAGCGCAAAAAGCCGCAGCCATTTTTGGAAAAAATGCTTTACGCATAGTACATACTCCTCAATCCATAGTAAACGTGCAGATATGAAGTTAGTATACCATAAATTTTCATGTTTGTAAAGCCAATTTTAACTTTTTTGTAACTTTTTTCCAGTATTTCTTTCGGGTTCCGGTCGCATCATGCGTCAGCGGAATCGGAATCTTCTGCATATGCTTTGATTTCGATAGATTCGATGAGAATATCCTCCGCAGGATGCAAGGCATCGGCTTCGCCCGCCAGCGGAACATTCGTGACTGCATCGAGAATATCGAAGCCGTCATAAAGCTGTCCGAACACAGTGATCTGCTGGGCGTAGTTCGGAATGCCGCCGTGTTCGATGAATGCCTGCGCCACAATATTGTCCTCTCCTTGCGACTGCAAACCTTCCACCATTTCGTCTGTCATTTCCACGCTGTTGGCAACCATAAAGCGGCTGCCGTTATAGTAAGTCTGTTTTCCAGCAAGTGTGCGGAAAAAGCCACCGTCCTGTTTGGTGGTCAGCGCACAGAGCGCACCGCGGAAAGGCCAGAGCGAATAGGAAAGTTCCCGCGGTATGGATTCCTGAGGGGCATCATCGGGGACATCGTCCAGCAAAGAACCGTCAGGATTCGGAGAACCGCCTGCGAAAAAGATACCTTTTTCCACTCGAAAAACATATGTACCATTGTAATAGCCATTTTCGGCAAGCTGTACAAAATTTTCGACAGCCTTCGGACAGCAGTCGGGGTAAAGCAAATAGGAAAGGTCGCCGCAGGTCGTATGCATAATTGCAATGGTGTCGCCGTCTTTTGGCGGTTCCAGCTGCATCAGTTCGACTTTTGTGAGGTCAACTGTTGCAGAATATGATTTTGTGAATGTATACCAAAGAGAACAGCCGAGCGCGGCAACCAGTGAAAAGACTGTACAGATGGTCAGGATGCGGACGGCTTTGGCGCGTTTGGGCGGGAGAGAACGGGGATTACGCATGGAACAAAATCCTTTCAAATGTAGTGTTTCCTTCATTATACTAAATCATGCAGAGAATGTCAAGGTTTTTCAGAATTGGTAAAAATTGTCATCATCACGCGTAATCCGAACATATGCTATATAATATTATGCCATGAGAAAAGTCTTTGTTCCATACTTGACAGGATGCCGCATTTGCGGTATAATATATAGGTATGTTTTTTGCTCCACAAACGAAACCAGAGAGGATGTAACATTCATGGATGAGCAAATCAAGGCGATGCAGGCGGAAATTGAAGCCGCTGCCGCATCTATCACCGACTCCAAAGAGATGTACTTGCTCCGCAAGCAGTATCTCGATAACAAAACCGGCAAAATTTCTGCCCTGATGAAGAATATGCGCGACCTGCCGCCTGAGGAGCGTCCCGCATTCGGCAAGGTGGTCAATGTCCTGAAAACATGGGCACTCGACTTCTTTACGGCACAGGATGCCCGCCTGAAAGCCGCAGAACTCGCAAAGAAAAATGCTGCGGAACAGATCGACGTGACCATGCCCGCACCGAAGCACTGCTGCGGCGCACTGCATCCGCAGACATTGGTTGCCAATGAACTGATTGATATTTTCGCAGGCATGGGCTTTACCATTTTCGAGGGCCCGGAAATCGAAAACGACTATTACAACTTCACTGCCCTGAATACCCCGAAAGACCATCCTGCCCGCGATATGCAGGATACCTTCTACGTTTCCGAAGAATTCCTTCTCCGCACACAGACCTCCGCAGGTCAGATTCGTGTCATGGAGAACACACAGCCGCCAATTAAGATTCTTTCGCCCGGCAAGGTGTTCCGTTCGGATGATGATGCAACACATTCGCCGATGTTCTCGCAGATGGAAGGTCTGGTTGTTGACAAGGGCATCACGCTCTGCGACTTGCAGGGTATGCTCGATGTATTCGCACAGAATGTCTTTGGCGAAAACGTCACGACACGTCTGCGCCCGTCCTATTTCCCGTTCACAGAGCCGTCTGTGGAAGTTGACGTAAGCTGTTTTGCGTGCGGCGGCAAGGGCTGCCGTCTGTGCAAGGATACGGGCTGGATCGAAGTGCTGGGTGCAGGTATGGTCAACCGTCATGTGCTGGAAAACTGCGGTGTAGACCCTGATGTGTATACCGGCTTCGCATTCGGCATGGGCATCGAGCGTATCGCCATGCTGAAATATGGTATTCCCAACATCAAAATGCTGTTTGAATCGGACGTTCGCGTTTTGGAACAATTCAGAGGTTAAAACACCCCTGCATCTTGCAATAGAAAGGAACTATTATTATGCTGGTACCACTTAGCTGGCTGAAAGAATATGTTGATATCAATGTCACACCGCAGGAACTCGAAACGAAACTGTTCGACTGCGGCTTTGAAGTGGAAACACTGACGCAGTTCGGCGGCGAAATTGACGGCGTGGTTGTTGGTCTGGTCACGGAATGTGAACCCATCCCTGAAACCCATCTGCACGTCTGCAAGGTCGACTGCGGCAAACACGGCGTATTCCAGATTTGCTGCGGCGCAGATAATGTTGCTGTCGGCGGCAAATTCCCTGTTGCGCTGGTCGGTGCAACTGTCTATGCGACTGCAAAAGACCATGTGACCATCGAAGGCACTATGAAAATCAAGAAGGGCAAGCTCAAGGGCTTTGAGTCGTTCGGTATGCTTTGTTCGGGTACGGAAATCGGTCTGAACGAGGATCTGTACCCCGGCGCAGGCTATAACGGACTGCTGGTACTGCCCGAAGATGCACCGCTTGGCGAAGATGTCAAACCGATGCTGGGACTCGATGACTGGATGTATGACATCACCATCACCGCAAACCGTCCTGACTGCCAGTCCATTCTCGGTATTGCACGCGAAGTTGCCGCAACACTTGGTCAACCGCTGAAAATGCCCGCCACAGATTACACCACGGACGGTTCGAAACTGGACGGCTTCAAGGTATCTGTGGAAGCACAGGACTTGTGCCCGCGCTATCAGGCACATTATGTTAAGAACATCAAAATCGGAGCATCTCCTGCATGGATGCGTCGTCGTCTGGCACTGGTCGGCATTCGCTCCATCTCCAATATCGTAGATATTACCAACTACGTCCTGAAAGAGATCGGTCAGCCGATGCACGCTTTTGACCTGCGCGATCTGGAAGGCAAAGAAATTGTTGTCCGCCGTGCCGCACAGGATGAACCCATCGTGACACTGGACGAAAAGGAATTCAAGCTGAATCCTGCCAATCTTGTCATTTGTGATGCAAAGAAGCCCGTGGCACTTGCAGGCATCATGGGCGGCTTGAATTCGGAAATCAAAGCAGATACGACCGAAGTGATTTTTGAATCTGCAAAATTCGCCCGCGACAATGTCCGCCGCACTGCGCGTGCGCTCGGTCAGCATTCTGACAGTTCTGCACGTTTCGAGAAGGGTGTGGACGAGTATTCCACACAGCTTGGTCTTGCACGCGCCTTGCACCTGATGCAGGAACTCGACTGCGGCACGGTGACCGATGCAGGTTTTGCTGTCACCACGGGCAAAACCATGGAGCGCCGCAAACTGACGGTTTCCATTGCAAAAGTGACAGGTCTGCTGGGCATCGACATTCCACAGGCAGACATTCAGCGCATCATGACCAATCTGGACTTTGCGCCTGTCATTGATGGCGACAGTCTGTCCATTGAGATCCCGCCTTATCGTGAAGACATTGAAAATGCGCCTGATATTGCAGAAGAACTGATTCGTATGTACGGATACGGACATATCAAGCCGACATTCCTTGCACAGGCATCCGTCACAAGCGGCGGCAGAAATGCAGAACAGGCGGCGCTCCTGAAACTGAAAAACGTTCTTTGCGCACAGGGCTTGTACGAAACGGTTCACTACTCATTCTACTCGCAGAAAGATCTGGATATGCTCCGACTGGCAGAGGATGCGCCGCAGAGAAAGGCAATTCGCATTCTGAACCCGATTTCGGAAGATTTGTCCATCATGCGCACGATGCTTGCACCGTCCATGCTGAATGCGGCAGTCCGCAACATTCGCCGCGGCAATGATGCAGGCAGACTGTTTGAAGTGGCAAAGCTGTTCATTCCGGAGGAATTGCCGCTGACGAAAGAGCCGCAGCAGCGTGAATCGCTCTGCATTGGTCTGTTTGACAGCAAGCTGAGTTTCTTTGACGGCAAGGCTGTGCTGGAAGCGCTTGCAGATGCGTTCCGACTGAACTTTACCTATAAAAAGCCTGAAAATGCTGAAAAATACCCGTTCCTGCATCCGGGAATGTCCGCAGTGGTATCGCTGGACGGACAGGAAATCGGCTGGCTGGGAATGCTGGCGCATGATTTGACGGATGAACTGGTACCGGAGCATCAGGTATGCTTAGCGGAACTGGATTTGACGGCATTGCGTCCGTATCTGAGCAAACAGGTGATGTTTGCGCCGCTGCCGAAGTATCCTGTGGTACAGCGTGACCTTGCGCTGCTGGTCAGCACGGAGGTACTTTGCGGGGATATGGAAGCGTGCATGAAGAATGCGTGCAAGTCGCTGGAGCGTGTGGAATTGTTTGACGTATATCGTGGAGAACAGATTGAAGCGGGCAAGCAGTCGCTGGCATTCTCGCTGTATTTCCGCAATGATGACCATGCATTCACGGATGCAGAAGTAGACCAGTTTGTTGCAAAGATTCTGAAGAATCTGAACAAGCAATTTGAGGTAACGCAGCGATAAAAGGGGCACATCCCGCACCCCATCATGAGGATTCCAAAGGGAATCATTCCCTTTGGCGAAGTCCGGAGGCAGAGCCTTTGGTCGCGCTCCGCAGAGCGCGAAATTCCCTTTTCGTCCTATCTAATCAGGAGGGGTTCCCCCCCCCCATGCAGTACCCAACATAAATAAAGGAAGGCAAGAAGAACGCTTCATACCGTTCACTTGCCTTCCTTTTTTCATCATGGGAGATGTTATGGGGGACCCCTCCTGATTCGCTGGGACGAAAAAGGGTGTTTCGCGTCCCCGGACTCTGCGATTTTTTGAAAAAAATCGAGTAAAACTTTCATTTCGCTTCGCGTGCATAGCCGGATCGTTACGGAAAAAATTTCCCTTCGGAATCCTCGTAACTGAGTGACGTGCTGCCTTCAATCAGTTCTTCATCGAAATGATTTCCAGCATCACCGATACATCCTCCGTCGTCAAGCCCTCTGTACCGTCACATTCCGCATTCATAAGCCCTTGCTCTGTCATCAGCACACCACTGTTTTCATTAATATACTGCATCAACATCAACGCATCAATCATGTTGACACTGCCATCACAATTGACATCTCCCGCCATGTCCTTCGGCGCTTCCGTCACAACAGTCGTTGTGGTGACTGTCGTCGTCACAGCAGTCTGTTCCTGCGTCGTGTCCGCCAGCACCGCAAGATATCTTGCCGCCAAGTAACCCGAACCGACATTTTCATTGTAACAGTACCACCAGTCATTGTTCTCACGACGAATGACCTGCACTGTCGCACCCTTCGGCAAATGACCGATAATGTTCGATGAAGTGCTTGCTTTCTCACGCATATTCAACGGTGCATCCGTGGTGTTGACCATCGCATATTCCTGCGATGCACTCTCCTGATTGATTTGCTGCGCTGAAAGTACCGCGATCAGTGTCGCAAGCGTCAAAGGCCCCGCAACACCGTCTGTTTCCAGATTGTACGCCTTCTGGAAATTCAGGACTGCCGTTTCTGTCGCCTTGCCAAAATCACCATCGACCGAAAGCCCTGCCTGCATCAGCCGATTCAATGCGGTTTGCAGCCATTTGACACCGGTACCCTTTGTCCCTTTGCGCAATGCCGTTCCGGCAACAGGACGCAAATACGGAATATTCAGTGCTTCATCAGTCAATACAGCGGCGCTCTGTCCGAAAAACAACTCTGCTTCTGCAATGCGGCGGTTCTTGAGTCCCTGTAACACCATACCCGCGCCTGCACTGTAAACCGCATATTCTGCATATGCCTTCGTTGCTTCCTCCTGCGTCATGTTGCCGAGCAAATACTGCACCAGCGGGGAGTCATAAATCATGGAAGTGCCGCCGCCTGTGTTGTAGGTAAAGCTGATCAGGGCATCATACTGATTCTGCGTCATCTGAATGCCCTTGGTCTGCCGTTTTACATTCGGCGCAATATTTTTCTCAATGGCGTTCATCATCATGGCTTTTGCTTCGTCCATGGTGACAGTATGCGTACCGTTGGCGTGTCCCTGACAGCCGCACAGTGTGCCGTATCCGATGTAGGAACGGTCACCATCCAAAAAGCACTGGGCAGTAAAGCCCTCTCTTGTGCAGATAAAATCAATACCGTTCTGACTGACCGTGTAATCTTCAGCCGTCAGCGCATAGGCGTTCAGTTCTAAATTGGGTGCGATAGAAAAAACGCCTGCCCCGATAACCATACTCATAGCTGCTGACAAGAGCCTTTTCATCATACTCATAAACTCACAATCCTTTCTGTTACCGATTCGTAACTATTTGTAATCATAGCACAACTTCTGCAAAGAATGCAAGCTTTTTCAAAAAAGTCAAGCGTTTTCAACAGTATTTTTCATGTATTTTGCATTGCGATTTGTACTGTGTGCAATACAAATTCATATATTTACAGGCATTTGACACGTTGACAAACCACTTTCGTCTATGTTATAATAGCGGCAGACACTCTGACATACTCGGGCAAAGCAACAGGCATCGGCACTGTCATTGGCACCAATACACGCGGGGAAGGCAATGACTGCGGCATTTGTGTAGACCTGCTTCCCAATTCGCTGATTCAGATGCGTTACTGTCCGTACTACAACAAGCTGGACGGTAATGTACAGTCGGGCTTGGTCGGCACACTGCCCGATATTTACTGTTCCTACGGCTTGGAAGAACCGGCAAAACGGCAGTCGCTTCTGCCAGCCGATGTCAACAGCACTGAATATCTGCGAGTATGCATTTAGAAGGACGCAAACAGTAGGATTCCGTAGTGCAGTGCGCACTGGAAACCCTCGGCATTCAACCATAAGGAGGAAACAATGAATCTCCAAAAAGCAGAACGCAAAGACGCAGAAACGGTATTCCGCATAACAAGAGAAACCATCCGCGCCATTTATCCGCATTATTACCCGCAAGGCGCAGTAGACTTCTTCCTTGCGTACCACAACATCGAACACATTCAGGAGGATATCGACGCAGGCAAAGTATTTTTGTACATGGATGCGCAGAATGTTCCTGTCGGCACGGTAACGATCAACGACAAAGAAATCAGGCGGCTGTTTGTACTCCCTGCGGCACAGGGCAATGGTTACGGCAGAATGCTGATGGATTTTGCAGAAGCAGAAATCTTTCGCAGCAGCGATGAAATCATTCTGGATGCTTCCCTTTGTGCAAAACCAATTTATCTGAAACGCGGCTATGTGGATTTTGCCTATGAAGCCATTCCGACCGACAATGGCGATTTTCTCTGCCACGATACTATGCGGAAACGGAAAAATCAGGCTTGACAAATGCGGCAGTCTGTGCTATAATAGCGACAGCATGAGCAATCATGCGCAAAAATTTTGATTTGAGGTGAAAAGATGCGCACATATTCTTGCTGATTTACGCATATTAAGACAATCGAAAACGGAAAACAGCAGTCGCTTTTGTGAACTGTTGAGCCGTGCTGTGTCTGATATGCGGGCAGGAAATGCTTGCATCTTTTCGTAAAATGGGCTGCACCGCACCATAAGTCTGCGGTGATTTTCCCGTGTTTACAGCAAAGGCTGCGGAGCATTTCCGCAGCCTTTTTATTTTGACGACAAACACGGGAGGAATGCTTTATGTCTTTAATCAAACTTACGAATCTCACTTTTGGCTATGACGGCAGTACCGAAAATGTCTTTGAACAGGTCAATCTGCAAATGGACACTGCATGGCGCATGGGACTGACGGGCAGGAACGGCAGAGGAAAAACAACGCTTCTTCGCATCCTCATGGGAGAATTGCAATATACGGGCAATGTGACGGCATCGGTAGAATTTGAATATTTTCCGTATCAGCCGCAGGAAGATGCCATGACGCTGGACGTGCTGACAGCACTTGCACCGAATGCGGAAGACTGGGAATTTTGCCGTGAACTTTCTCTGCTGGAAACGGATGCGGAGGTACTATATCGTCCGTTTTCCACGCTTTCGGGCGGCGAACAGACCAAAGTGCTGTTGGCAGGAATGTTTCTGCGGGAAAACGGTTTCCTGCTGATTGACGAACCGACCAACCATCTGGATGTCCATGCGCGTGAAGTGCTTGCGGCGTATCTGCGAAAAAAATCGGGCTTTCTGCTGATTTCGCATGACCGTGCCTTCCTTGACACCTGCATCGACCACATTCTGGTGATTCAGAAAACAAAAATCGCTGTGCAAAACGGCAATTTCTCGACATGGGACGAAAATCGCATCCGTCAGGAGCAATTCGAGCAAACCACGCAGGCACGTCTGAATCGTGAGATTCATGCATTACAGCAAACGGCAAAGGAAAACGCAGAACATTCTGCAAGAATTGCGGCATCGAAAATCGGATTTGACCCAAACAAAACAGAAAAATCCATTTCCCGCCGACCGTCCATTGCACGAAAATCGAAGAAACTCGACAATCGCAGACAGGTTTTTGAGCAACGTCTGGAACGTGATATTGAAGAAAAAAGCAGTCTGCTGCAAGATGTGGAAATGGCGGAATCGCTGAAACTGCATCCGCTGCGCTACCATAGCAATCGTCTGTTGGAATGCAGCAAAATCTCGCTTGCTTATAACGACAGAGCGATTCTGGATTCGTTTTCACTGACGGTTGCACAGGGAGAGCGCATTGCCATAGAAGGCACGAACGGCTGTGGCAAAACAACGCTTCTGCGCATTCTTTGCGGTGAACTGGAAACGCAGTCAGGCGAAGTGCTGCGCGGCAGCGGCTTGCAAATCTCCTATGTCGGGCAGCGCATTGACGGCTTGTCGGGTTGGCTGGATGATTACATCGAAGCAAGCGGCGCAGAAATGAGCCTGTTCAAGGCGATTCTCCGAAAGCTTGATTTTTCGAGAGAATTATTCACACGGCGCATGGAAGATTACAGTCAGGGACAGAAGAAAAAGGTCATGCTTGCCCGCAGTCTGTCTGAACAGGCGCACCTGTACATCTGGGACGAACCGCTGAATTACATTGATGTCCTTTCGAGAATGCAAATCGAAGAACTGCTTGTCCATTCAGACGCAACGATACTGTTTGTGGAGCACGACCGTCGATTCTGCGATACTGTCGCCACACGCACCATCTCTTTATGACGCTTTTCCTGCAAGCCAGAAAGCAAGCAAAATCTGCCAAATCAGACCGATGAAGTTCACAGCCCAGAAATACCAGTGTTTCGTCTTATGGCGAAACCACTTCATACCAAGCAGCGCCCCGACCGCACCGCCGAAAAATCCGAAACTTAACAAGGTTTTCTCAGAAATGCGCCATTTATCCTTCTGGGCTTTGACCTTGTCGGCTTTGTAGAGAATCAATGCGATGACACTCATCACAGCAAGGAAAATCAGATAATAAATAAGCATAGAATACTCTCCTTTCAATAGAAAAAAGTTTTTTCAAGCAGCGAACAAAGTCTTGCATTTTCAGCAAGATTGTGCTATACTAAGAGGGTAAAAAACGCGGCAGCATCCATCCAATATTTCATGTATGCATCGCACAAAGGAGGTCACGGTCATGCAGGCATATCAGTCACGATATGAACACGCACACAGCGCACGCGCTCTTGCAAAACGTATCATCATTATCGGTATATTCCTGTGTGTTATCATTTTTGGCACTATCTATTTCACGGATTACCTTGAAAAACAGCACATCCGCATCACAAAGGATGCCTTTTCGGTGATGGAAACCAAGCAGCTGTATTATTTTTATGACTTTGACCCCAAAGATTCCCTGATACCCGCTTACACCTTTGAACAAGGTTTAACAGAAAATGGCCCGATTTACGAAGGAATCGTTTACACAGTCAAAAACGATGTCGGCGATGTTCTGACAAACTGCTTTGAACTGAATGCGGACGGTGAAGTGTACAAGCAGATTTTCAACGATTGCAGAGATTACTTCATCGAACATGATTATGCAGGTGCAACGGAATCCATTCAGACCGATGACGGCAGAAAAAAAGCATACGCATTCAGCATTTCAGGCGTACACTTCCGGCTGTTCTTCTTTGAAAATGACAAAGGACAATTGCAGCTGATGGCACGCAAAGATGCGTAATATCATGAAAAACGAATGCTTTCCTGTGGAGGTCTTTCACGGGAAAGCATTTCTTCCTTATCGTGGGCGTGCATAAAAAAGCATCATTCGCAGCCGTCAGAACGGTCAGCAAATGATGCTGTGGTTTTGCATTGCCCCCCTGAGCCGCACGGACAGGAAGGGGAGCAACATGAAAAAAGGGGGATTTTGGAAGCAGCGTATGTCTTCCGAAAAGAAAATAGCTTGAGGAGAAGCCGCGTAAACGCTCAAGCGTTTACGGGCTTGTAGAGAAATCGGTCAATTGCCTTGGTCAAGCGCTGCAAATCCTGTGCATCGACAGTTTCTGCAACGAGCTGTACAGGCTGTTCACGATCAAGGGTGAAAATGCCCATGATGGATTTTGCATCCACAGCGTATGAACCAACAGTCAACTGTGCTTCAAACGGAAAATGACCCATAATGTTTACGAATTCAGAAACGTCCGAGATTTCGGGGAGATAAACAGTCATAACAGACATGATGAAGACCTCACTTTTCATTGACTCTGGGGATTCTTCTGTTCTCTTGGAAATCAATTTCACTTTCGAGGGTATCGTTTTTTCCCTCTTTCCGCACTTATCATATCATTTGAGCGCCGATTTGTCAAGCGATTTTGGCGCATTTTGTACACCTGACTGAATTTCAGACAAGGGAAAGCAATTGATTTGGGCTTCCCGATAGATTGTCAGGGTTGCACAAGTAACAATGGTTAATTTTGTATACATTGTATAGGAGCAAACTATGAAAATCAAAATTTTTACATTTGGCTGCAAAGTCAATCAGGCGGAATCTGCGGGCTTGCAGCAGTTCTTACTTTCGCAGGGAATGACACTCGCCGCGAACATTGAAGATGCCGATCTGGTGCTGGTCAACAGCTGTGCCGTGACGGATGAAAGCGTCCGCAAGGTACGACAGCTTTTGCGTTCCGTCAAGCGCAAAAATCCCGATGGTCTGCTGGCACTGACAGGTTGCTGGCCGCAGGCATTCCCAGATGATGACTTCTGCGGTGCGGATTACGTCACCGGCACGAAAGACCGCGATGCACTGCTGTCATGGATCATACAGAGCATGAAGATGCGTCCCGAATCGCAGGGAAAATGCATTCAGCCCTACAAGAGCGCCAACGATGCCTTCTCAGAGTTACCATGCGCAGATACCACGAAAACACGCGCCTTTCTGAAAATTCAGGACGGCTGTAATCAGTTCTGCACTTATTGCATCATTCCGTTTTCCCGCGGCAGATGCCGTTCGATGCCGTTGGAACGTCTGCGCAGAGAAGTGGACGCGCTGGCAGAACAAGGCTTCCGCGAAATCGTGCTGACAGGCATCAATCTGGGCTTTTTCGGCATGGATACGAACTGCGACATTGCGGATGCCGTGGCAATTTGTGCAGAAAACCCGAAGATTTTGCGTGTACGTCTTGGTTCTCTCGAACCCGAACGCATGACGGAGGAAATCTTACAGCGTCTGGCAAACTGCGATAAATTCTGTCCGCAGTTTCATCTTGCTCTGCAAAGCGGTTCTGACAAAATCCTGTCGCTGATGAACCGCCGTTACCGCAGTACAGAATATGCGGCACTTGCCGAAAAGATTCATGCGCTGTTTCCGCATTGTGCCCTGACGACCGATGTCATTGTCGGTTTTCCGCAGGAGGGCGAAGCTGAGTATCAGGAAACGGTCGCATTCGTCAAAAAAATCGGATTTGCGAAGGTTCATGTCTTTCCGTATTCACAGCGGGCAGGCACGAAAGCCGCCGCGATGGAGGGACAAGTACCGCCGCAGGTCAAGGCACAGAGAAGCGCAGACCTCACCCGCATTGCCAATGACATTCGCCGTGCACACCTTGCAGGATATGTCGGCAGGACATTGGAGGTGCTGGTCGAAGGAAAAAAACGGCAAAATGCACAGACCTTTTTCCAAGGGCATACGCCTGATGGTACGCTTGTGAAAATTTTTCCGAAAAATGATGAAAAGGGTTTGCGAAATTCCGTGGTTTGTGTTACAATAGAAGCATATGAGGACGATTGCTGTATAGCACGCCCTTGACAAAAAACAGAGATTTTCGGAGGTTGATTTGACAATGGCAGTCTATCGCATTTACACAGAAAAAAAGCCCCAGTATGCCGTTGAAGCACAGTCCGTTCTTTCGGATCTGCGCACAGCACTGCGTCTGGATGTGGTCGGCATTCGTGTGCTGAACCGCTATGACGCAGACCATATCACGGAGGAAGAATTCCGCCGCGCCGTCCCGACAGTCTTTTCCGAGCCTGCCGTAGATTATGTCTATGAAAAACTGCCCCTGCTTTCCAATCAGGAGCGCATTTTCGCTGTGGAGTACCTGCCCGGACAGTTCGACCAGAGAGCCGATTCCTGTGAACAGTGCATCCAGATTCTCAACGGCAAAGAACGCTGCCGTGTCAGAAATGCCCGCGTTTATATCGTTTCGGGCAGCATTTCCGATGCTGAATTCGAAAAGCTCAAAAAATACCTGATTAACCCCGTAGAGAGCCGCGAAGCCTCTTTGGATACCGTGGATTCCCTCGATACCAATTATGCGATCCCGACCACGGTGCAGACGCTTGACGGCTTCTGCAAAATGGACGAAGCTGCAAGAAAAGCATTCCTCAATGAATATGCACTTGCAATGGATCTGGATGATATCACGTTCTGTCAGGAATACTTCCGCGACACCGAACACCGTGACCCCACCATCACCGAGATCCGCATGATCGACACCTACTGGAGCGACCACTGCCGCCACACCACCTTCCTCACCACCATCGACAAGGCTTCCATTGATACGCCGTATATCAAGGAAACGTATGACGAATATCTGCGCATCCGCAAGGAACTCGGCAGAGATTCCAAGCCCATCACGCTCATGGACATGGCACTGATGGCAATGCGCAAACTCAAAGCAGACGGCAAGATTCCTGACCTCGATGAGAGCGAAGAAATCAATGCTTGCTCTGTGAAGATCAAAGTCGATACCGATAACGGTACCGAAGACTGGATTCTCATGTTCAAGAACGAAACGCACAACCACCCGACCGAAATCGAACCGTTCGGCGGCGCAGCAACCTGTCTGGGCGGCGCAATTCGTGACCCGCTTTCCGGCAGAAGCTATGTCTATCAGGCAATGCGTGTAACGGGCGCAGCAAATCCGCTGGTACCTGTTGCAGATACCATGGCCGGCAAACTGCCGCAGCGTAAGATCACGGTCGGTGCAGCAAACGGTTACAGCTCTTACGGCAACCAGATCGGTCTTGCAACCGGTCATGTCGCAGAAGTCTATCACCCCGGTTATGTTGCAAAGCGTATGGAAATCGGTGCAGTCGTTGGTGCAGCACCCGCAGAGAATATTCGCAGAGAAGCACCTGTTCCCGGCGATATCATCATTCTGCTGGGCGGCAAGACTGGTCGTGACGGCTGCGGCGGTGCAACCGGTTCTTCCAAGTCCCATACACTCGAATCTCTTACGCACTGTGGCGCAGAAGTTCAGAAGGGTAATGCTCCCGAAGAACGTAAATTGCAGAGATTGTTCCGTGACCCCGCTGTTACGAAGCTGATCAAGCGCTGCAACGACTTTGGTGCGGGCGGTGTATCCGTTGCCATCGGCGAACTGACAGATGGTCTGGACATCGACCTGAATGCAGTACCGCGTAAATATGACGGTCTGGACGGTACGGAACTTGCCATTTCCGAATCGCAGGAGCGTATGGCAGTTGTGGTCGCGCCCGAAGATGTTGACGCATTCATGGCTGCTGCTGACAGAGAAAACCTGCTGGCAACGGTCGTTGCAAAGGCAACCGACACCAATCGTCTGCGCATGACTTGGAACGGCAATACGATTGTCAACCTTTCCAGAGAATTCCTCAATTCCAACGGTGCAGAAAAGCATACGGATGTCATCGCAGCAGATGCAGCAGCACTTGGCGAAACGAAGTATGAAGATACGCCGGACGGCTGGAAGGAACTGATGGGCAGCCTGAATGTTTGCTCGCAGAAAGGTCTGGTCGAGAAATTCGACTCCACCATCGGTGCAGGTACGGTATTGATGCCTTACGGCGGTATCTATCAGCTCACGCCTTCACAGGCAATGGCTGCGAAGATTCCGGTACTGACAGGCGAAACTTCTACTTGTTCCATCATGGGTTGGGGCTTCCATCCCACCATTTCCGAAAAATCTCCGTATCATGGCGCAATGCTTGCCGTGATTGAATCCGTGGCAAAGGTCATTGCCGCAGGCGGTTCGTGGCACAAGTGCTGGCTGACCTTCCAGGAATATTTCGAGCGCACCCAGAACAATCCTGCACGCTGGGGCAAGCCGTTCTCCGCACTGCTGGGCGCATTCAAGGCACAGCTTGAACTTTCCTGCGCATCCATTGGCGGCAAGGACTCCATGTCGGGTACTTTTGAAAGCGTAGACGTTCCGCCGACGCTGGTTTCCTTTGCAGTATCCGTGGCAGACACGAAGCGTGTCATTTCCACTGAATTCAAGAATGCAGGCGATACGGTTGTACGCATTGCACCGAAATATGACGGCAATGGTCTGCCGAACTGGGACAGCGTCCGCGCTTGCTTCGATAAAGTTGAGAAGATGATTTCTGACGGCAGAGTCAAGGCAATCTGGACAGTCACAGGCGGCGGTGTTGCAGAAGGTATTGCAAAGATGGGCTTCGGCAACCATATCGGTTTCGAGTTCAGCAAGACCTTGCCCGCACAGATTCTCTTTGCACCGTATGTCGGTTCGTTCCTGATTGAACTGAATGGCGCAGCACAGGATGGCGAAGAGGTCATCGGCCGCACCGCAGAACAGTACAAAGTATTCAGCGATGCATACACCATCAGCCTTGACACCTTGCAGAAGGTCTGGGAAGGCAAGCTGGAATCCGTATTCCCCTGCCGCATCAAGACCGAATTTGCAACGATTGAATCCTATGCATTCAAGGCAGAACATCGTTTCAAGCCGACCATCAAGACTGCAAAGCCGCGTGTTCTGATTCCGGTATTCCCCGGCACGAACTGCGAATATGATACTGCGAGAGCATTTGAGCGTGCAGGTGCGGTACCTGAAATTCTGGTTATTCGCAATCTTTCCGCGCAGGCAATTGAAGATTCCGTACAGGCGGCAGTCAAGGCGATTGCGAATTCGCAGATGATCATGCTGCCGGGTGGTTTCTCCGGCGGTGACGAACCGGATGGTTCGGGCAAGTTCATTACGGCATTCTTCCGCAATCCGCAGGTGACAGAGGCAGTGCATACGCTTCTGCAAAAGCGTGACGGTTTGATGCTGGGTATCTGCAACGGTTTCCAGGCATTGATCAAGCTTGGTCTGGTACCTTATGGTGAGATCACTGAGATGAGTGACACATCGCCGACGCTGACGTTCAACACGATTGCGCGTCACCAGAGCATGATGGTCACAACGCGCATTGCGTCGAACAAGTCGCCGTGGCTGGCAGGCTGTGAGGTTGGTGATTTGCACACGGTTCCGATTTCGCATGGTGAAGGCAGATTCATTGCGTCTGCGTCGCTGATTCGGAGAATGGCGAACAATGGACAGATTGCAACGCAGTATGTTGACCTTTCGGGACGTCCGACGATGGATATTCGGTTCAATCCGAACAGTTCGATTGATGCAATTGAGGGTATCACATCGCCTGACGGCAGAGTGCTTGGCAAGATGGGACACAGTGAGCGTATTGGCAGAGAGGTATGCAAGAACGTACCGGGTGAGAAAGACCAAAAGATTTTCGAAAACGGTGTACGTTATTTTGCAGACTAATTCTCAAAAAAGCGGCTATGCACGCGAAGCGAGATTAAAGTTTTGCAGTGGCTATTTTATTGAGGATTCCAAAGGGAATCATTCCCTTTGGCGGAGACCAGGGGCAGCGCTCCTGGACGCCAACAGACTGCAAGCAGTCTGCACCGCAGAGCGCGAAACACCCCTTCCTGATTAGAGAGGACGAAAGGGGTTTCCCCTCGTGTCGTACCTGACATAAATATAGAGGCAAGAGAACTACGATTATCAGTTCTCTTGCCTCTTTGTCTTTTAATCGGGTACTGCCAACGTTTTTGAAAAAATCGAGTAAAACTTTCATTTCGCTTCGCGTGCATAGCCGCTTCTGTTTATTCGCACGCCTTGATGTGCCAGCACTCCGCCGCATATTGCGCGATCGTTCTGTCAGAACTGAATTTTCCGCTTGCACATACGTTTTTCCACTGCTTCGCCGCAAATGCCCGCTTGTCCCCGTATTCACCAATCGCCCGCAGCTTCGTTTCTACATACTGCGGCAAATCCAACAGCAAATAATAATGGTCAGGCTTATGCCAACTCGCTCCATCCAATAACGCAAAATATAACTCGCGGAACTCTCCCGTTCCATCATCCGATACCGTGCCGTCAATCAAACTCCGTACCACCTTCGCAAGCTTCGGATTCTCTGCCATGACCTTTCGACTGCAATAATCCTGCATCTGCGCCAGTTCTTCTACGGTCGCACCGAAAATATAATTATTTTCTCTGCCTGCCGCTTCCACAATCTCAATGTTCGCGCCATCCAGCGTCCCAAGCGTTACCGCACCATTCAGCATCATCTTCATGTTGCCCGTGCCCGATGCCTCCGTACCTGCCGTGGAAATCTGTTCGGAAATGTCACAAGCCGCAACCAGCTTTTCCGCATACGATACATTGTAATTCTGCACAAACACAACACGCATCTTGTCATTGACCGCCGCGTCATTGTTTACCAGCTTCGCAATCTCACCAATATATTTGATGATGGCTTTCGCACGCCGATACCCCGGCGCTGACTTTGCACCAAACAGGAATGTGGTTGGCTGAAAATTCGTAATTGAACCGTCTTTCAAACCGTAGTAAATCCACAAAATGGAAAATGCATTCAGCAGTTGCCGCTTGTATTCATGCAGACGCTTGATTTGTACATCAAAGCACGATTCTGCATCAATTTCAACGCCTTCTGCTTTGGCAATATATGCTGCAAGCTGCTGCTTTTTCTGCTGCTTGACTGCCATGAATTTTGCCATCACTGCATCATCTTCCGCATAGGAAGAAAGTTTCGCAAGCTGCGGCAGATCCGTCAGAAAATCGTTATTGCCCGCAAGTTCCGTCAGCAATGTGGTCAATTCAGGATTGCAGACACCAAGCCATCTGCGCTGTGTAATGCCGTTTGTTTTGTTCTGGAATTTATCGGGCATCAGCGCATACCAATCTTTCAGAACGGTCGATTTCAGCAATTCTGTGTGGATTTCCGCAACACCGTTGACATAGCGCCCTGCATACATTGCAAGATTTGCCATGTGAACCTGACCATTTTTGATGATACGCAGGCTGTTGATTTGCTCTTGCGGCAAATCCTGTGCGTAGAGTTCTTCCAGAAAATGCTCTGAGATTTGCAGCATCACCGAGAAAATTTCGGGCAGGAGTTCGTCAACGAGGTCGCAGTCCCATTTTTCGAGTGCTTCCTGCATGATCGTATGGTTCGTATAGGAGAAAATCTGTTTTGCCATGTCAAGTGCTGCTTCGAAAGAATAGCCTTCTTTTTGCAGCAGACGAATCAATTCAGGGATGGCAATGACGGGATGCGTGTCATTGAGCTGAGCGGTAAAAACTTCTGTGAGGTTGTCCAGTGTACCATATTGCGCTTTGTGCTTGCTGAGGATGTCGGCAAGAGAAGCGGCACAGAAGAAATACTGTTGTTTCAGGCGGAGCGCCTTGCCTTCGCGGGTATCGTCATTGGGATAGAGGCAGCGGGAAATGTCCTCTGCGGCGATGGTTTCGGCAGAAGCATCGACATAATTCTGTGCATTGAAGGTATCAAAATCGAAAGCCTGCACGGGTTCTGCCTGCCAAAGGCGGAGCGTACCGATATGCGGCTGTTTATTTTTCTGCGGGTAGCCGAAAATGGGCATATCGTACGGGACGGCGCGGACGGTTTGGTTACGGTAGTGGACGAGGACAGCTTCCTCCTCTTTGCGAATGCTCCAGGGGTCGCCGAATTTTGTCCAGTCATCGCCTGTTTCGACCTGTCTGCCGTTGACGATGGATTGTTTGAACAGACCGTAGCGGTAGCGAATGCCGTAGCCGTCCACGGGGAGTGAGAGGGTAGCGGCGCTATCGAGGAAGCAGGCAGCGAGTCTGCCGAGGCCGCCGTTGCCGAGGGCGGCGTCTTCGATTTCTTCGAATGCGGAGACAGAGATATTTTTTTGCTGAAGCAGGGTAGAGATATCGTTGAGGATGCCGAGGCAGTAGAGGTTATTGTAGACAGCGCGGCCCATGAGGAATTCCATGGAGAAGTAGGCGGCGTGTCGGGAAGATCGGTGAAGGTGCTGGCAGGCTTCCCAGCGTGGGCGGAAGAAGGACATGACAGCGCGGCTGACGGCATCGTGCAGGCGTTGAGGGGAAGCGGAAGAAAGGGGTGATTGCAGGATAGATTCTGCGGATTGAAGAATTTGTTCAGAGATATTCAAGAGAAAGCCCTCCCATCGAAATAAGATAAAATAATTATAGCACGCACAGAAAGTGCTGTCAAGAGAGAAGCTGTCGATAAAAGGGAGGTTTGAATAATGAGAAGTCCAGAGGGAATTGATTCCCCCTGGACTCTGCGATTTTTTGAAAAAAATCGAGTAAAACTTTATCGCTTCGCGTGCATAGCCGGATCGTTACGGATTATATAAATCGGCTGCGGATGCAACATTCGTATGCCATCATGGTTCGCATCACTTGTCGTTTGCTCAAAAGAACCTTCCAGCCCCCCAATGTCCGTTTGTAACTGCCGTTCCCTTGCAAGGTCAAATACAAAATCTACATCCGTGTCCAGTATGATTTCATTTCCGTCAGTATCATCATAATAATGTAGCTGCCCGCTTGCATCTGTATAATAAAACTTCGTCCATTCTGCATTCTCTAATATGTTGTCTACATCATCAAATACTTTCGTCAGCGTCTTGTCCGCATTGCAGGAATACATCACGGTTTTTCCATTTTCTTCCTTCCATACATATAATTTACCGTTTCTGCCTGCCCCTGCACTATAAATATGTTCGTCAATCGGTTCATTGTCACAGAAAAGCGTACATTCGTCATCATCTTCATGATATTGCATCGAATAAACGTGCCCGTCTGCACAGCCGATAAAGTTGCCTTGAAATTGTATCGTTTCCTGTTGTTCGCCCAGAGAAATGACAGCGGAATAACCAGAGAACAGTGAATTGCTGTCTGCGGGATTCACAGAATCCAGCAGTTCCATCTCTTTGTCAATCGGAATATCATACAGCTTGTTGAGAACGCGCAGTTTCTTCTTGGCTATTTCAATTTTCTCCCGCATTTCATTTTCATCTTGTGGATCATATACTGAACCAAGCAGCGAAAATATATTGGTATCTGCGACAAGATATTGATTTGCATTGTCAAACGATATTGAAGAAAATCCCAAATCATCAAAGGCTATTTTTTTCTCGGTCTGATTGTTTACATAAGTATATTTTACCATAGCACTTTGCAGCATTCCGGCAATAGAACTGAATGTCATAGTAAATTCATCATCGTATTCTGTTAGCAGTCCTTCTTCTTCGAGTGCATTGATTAGTTCTGATAATTTGATTTTCGGTAATCCCTGCGTTTCTGTTAACAGGCACCATTCATTCCTTTGCGATGAAATCTGAGAATGATCTACCAACGTGTGCAAATCTTCGCCGCTTTCTGCATCATATTCCCATAGCTGATCAGAGTATGACATCGCATATCTTTTCAAGTCCTCACGAATTTTCTCGCGGGTACGTTCTTCTTGGAAGTCAGGGCTGTTGAAGGTAACTTGCTTGTCATGTTCGAGGAAGTCGTCTTCGATGTAGTCGTACCAAGTGCGACATTCATTATCGTGTACAACGAAGGAAATGTGCGAATCATCTGCGTCAGCAACATGCCAGATGATTTCGTAGGGGAATGAACCATGTGTATCGAACGAAAACGTCATATCTTCTTGCAGTTTCGCAGTAATCAGCGTGTATTCCGAATGGGTGTCATCCGTCTGAAGGTAGGTGAGTTCGGAGAAATCTTCAGAGGCGTTCAGCAGTGATGTGACATTATTCAGGTCTGCAGTTTTTTTTGGTGCCTGCAAGTTGGAAATGTCCATGATATGGAAATGTTCGCCAAGATAGCCTTCGCACCAGAGAAGACGGCTGCTGTCTGAGGAAACATCGAAATAAGCGGGGTAACTATCAGAAATCAGGATGCTGTTCTGAAAATCCCAGAGGTAAAGTGCATAATCTGAAAGGGAGGTGTTTCCGACTTTTACCTTCTGTTTGTAGACAATGCCCTGACTGTTGGGCAGCGGCATATATGTGACAATATCTTCGGCAATTGTAATGGGGGGGTCTTCGGGATGTAAGAGGGAACGGTACATGAGTGTCATGTGCTTGCTGTCGATGGCAAGCGGGTAGAAAATGCCGCTTCCGTCAGGCAAAACGCAGATCCATTCCTGCAAGGAAAAGGTATTCTGCATGAAAAAAAGTCCCAAAGCATCATCATTTGAACTTTCTTTCAAAGGCTGAGTGATACTGCTGTCAAAATAGGGGGCAGAAATCTGTATCGGCTGTTTGGCATTCGCGCCCGCATACCACAGCGCATTGTTTTTGATGTAGAGGACGGCATCGTCTTCTGCCGGAAGTGAGTCTTCTTGTTTTGTGGACGGTTCTTCTTCCGAGTGTGGATTGTTGTGCCACAGAAACCAACCTGTCCCGCCGCAAATGGCAAGCACGACTGCGGCACAGACGGCAAGTTTTGCGGGACTGGTTTTCTTTTGCGTTTTGGCGGCGGAAGCGAGTGTTTCCTGACGCTGTTGTTTGCGTGCAGATTCCTGTTTTGCGGCATCATCTAATAATTGTGCGGGGTCAATTTTCTCTTCGAATGGATCCTGATTCATTATCATGTACTCCTTTATATAATAGTATCATCGAAAGGGAGTGTTTCGCGCTCTGCGGTGCAGACTGCTTGCAGTCTGTTTGCGTCCAGGGGCGCCGCCCCTGGACTCCTCAATAAAAAGATTCTCCTGATAAAAGGATAGCGCCGAATAAAAGAGGGTGAGATAAGGAAGGAGAAGTCTGGAGGGAAACCTTAGGAGAGGGGGAGAATGCGACCAACTTGTTGGGAGCTTCTTCCCCTCTCCTGTGGTTTCCACTCCAGTTCTGCC
>JAZUJW010000105.1:0-11363 GCA_045642925.1 Oscillospiraceae bacterium | reverse complement strand
CAGCTTAAGAAGGTATACGGAGCATCAAGTCTTAAGGCTGCATTAGCAGAATGAACAGGATCATGCTACAATGCAGATAAGACCGACATCGCATCTGCCGGTCTCATCATAATCAATCTATGTTTTCAATATGCACTGTTTTGCGTTTACACAAAATTCGGGATTGAGCCAATGCGGCGATCCATTTCAATACATCACGATTTACAATTTTCATTTTTTGCAAAACGGAAGATACATTTTTGTGTCTGAATCTTGCATAAGATTTCTCCCTTTTTTCATATATGGAATGAACAACAGGCAGCAAGGCTGTTCGATGCGTTGCTGCCTGAATAGATTCTTGTTCTCTGGTTTGATATCATGTCATCTTCTCAGATAAATGATACTTTCTTTCACATTTTTACGATTCTTTTGCCCATTTGCTCTGCTGCCATCTCCACGAATCACGGCACATATCCTGCAAATTTCTTTCCGCTTTCCATCCAAGAATGCGCTCTGCTTTTCCGATTGCTGCATAGGATGTCGCTGCATCACCCGCACGGCGCGGCGCAATCTCATAAGGAATCTTGATTTGATTGACCTCTTCAAACGCATGAACAAGGTCAAGCACACTGTATCCCACGCCTGTACCAATATTGAATACTTCGCAGCCAAGATGCTTTTTGCTGTAATCATATGCCGCAACGTGCGCTTTTGCCAAGTCCACAACATGGATATAATCCCGCACACCTGTACCGTCATGTGTCGGATAATCATTGCCAAATACTGACAAATGGTCACGGATGCCGGCGGCGACCTGTGTCAGATACGGCATGAGATTATTCGGGATCCCATTTGGTTTTTCACCGATCATGCCGGATTCATGCGCTCCGATGGGGTTGAAATAGCGCAGAAGCACAACCGACAATTCCGCATCTGCCGCTGACGCATCTTTCAGAATTTGCTCGTTCATCAGCTTTGTCCAGCCGTATGGATTCGTACAGCCCAGTTCTTCATTTTCTTCGGTGTACGGCACATTCTCCGTTTTGCTGTAAACCGTTGCTGACGAACTGAAAATAAAGCGCTTGCATCCAAATTCCTGCATGATTTCCAAGAGGGAAAGCGTGGTATCAAGGTTGTTGCGGTAATACATCAACGGCTTCTTTACGGACTCCCCTACTGCTTTATAACCTGCAAAATGCACCACAGCATCTATTTTCTGTTCTGAAAACACCTGATGTAACAGCGCTTTGTCAGCCGCATCTCCCTCATAGAACCGCGGTTTCGTTCCGGTAATCATGCCGATGCGCTCCAGCACGGAAGTATCGCTGTTCATCAGATTGTCAAGAATGACAACCTCATTTCCCTGCTGTATCATTTCCACTGCGGTATGTGAACCGATAAATCCCATGCCGCCTGTCAGTAAAATAGCCATCTCAAATTCTCCTTATGTGTTCATATTTTTACGAAATCTCGCCCTCATTTATGTTATCATTATAACATAAAACAGCGTTTCCGTCAAGCGCCACTTTGCCCTGCATTTTCTTCCCGAAACGGATTCTCCGCTTGCAAATTTGCAAGAAAATCCAGCGATTTCTGATATTTTGCAAGACGTACATAATCCTTCTCTGTCGGATGCGGAATTCTGGACAGAAGCATATTATGCCGTAAATCTGCCATTTTCACGGCTTTTGCACATTCATTTTGCCGAATCTGTTCCAGATAATCCGCATAGGAAACGCCTGCCGTTTTCGTGACCAAAGCAACCGCTTTCACGATACGCGGCGGGAATCCCATTTCCGATAGATCCGCAAAGGAGGTTGGCGTATCCTCACAAATATCGTGAAGATACGCCACAATTTTATGTTCCATATTATTCAGGGATGCGGCAACCGCCTTTGGATGCTCAAAATACGGCGTGCCGCCCTTGTCAACCTGCCCGCGATGCCGTTCTTCAGCGACCTGTTCTGCAAGACGCAGAAGCACTTCATAACGCGCTCGCTGTCCCTTTTGCCATGACTGCACATCCGCTTCGGTCACTGCTTTCCCGCCGCATTCGACATCACAGCAGGGAACCCATTTTTCTTCACCGAAACTGTATCGGGACAACGTACCGTCCATCGACATCAGAATGATCTCGCCGTCATATTCCGCATTGGATGCTTTGTAATACTGCATAAATATTTCCTTTCTGTGCGTAAAACAGCCAATCAGGATTCCGTAATTTCATCTTCCCGCAGAGGTTTTTGCTTCCTTCTTCGGCTTTTTCTTCTTTTCTTTCCGTTTCTTTGCAGGCTTCACATCTGCATCGACAGGTATTTCTTCTTCATCATCAACATCAAAGTCAAGGTCATCCGCAACTTCCGACCACTCCAGTCCCAGCGATATGACGATGACAGACAAACTGACAATCCAAATCAGATAGAACAATACGCCAAAGAACACATCAACGCCAGAGATGATGTTCCATCATCAGGCGGCAGGGTGTCCTGTGTGGATGCCTTGCAGGTTCATATCTGTTATCCTATTATAGCACAAATGCATCCGTAATGCAATCCAAATCATAATGCGATATATAAATTCAAGATATTGACAAATCTCGCAAATTCATGTATAATGTAGAAAATAAGGAACAAACCTTTTGAATGCGGCACTGTTTTGCAGTATTGCCACACATTGCATGATGATATCAGCAACCACTCTGAAAAGGAGAACTCCACTATGAAAATGAAAAATGTCGCTGCACTCCTTCTGACCATGTGTCTGTCCGTCCCCGCATATGCCTGTTCCGCTTCCGACAGCAGTACCATTGCCCTCCAGACAGACAGCTATGCGCTTGAAATCCCTGCGCAAATGACACGTTCCGATGGCGATAATCAAGTCTACAAAGGTGGTTCTTTCGAATGGTTCCGCTACTACGAAACCATAGAATTCATTACTGCCAAAGGCTTTGCGGAATATGTATTCAGCGAAACATTGAAAGACGATGCGAATGCAACCATGGAGCATTTTGACCATCCGCAGACAGACTGCTATGTGATCACCTATCTGGATGCGGAGGAAAACCAATTTGTTCGCAGTTTCTATTATCTCAACGAAAGCAGATGCCTCGAACTGACTGCGGTTTACGATGAGAAAAAACAGAAGAAGGCGCTGACGGAACTCGATGAAATTGCAAAATCTGTACAATTCACTTCAGACTACCGTCTGGACAGCGAGCCTACCTCTTTCGACTGCGACTACTTCTCTGTCAATTATGGCGATAAATACATTGAGCGCAAGAAAAATACCGATTTGACAGAGGATAACGCGGTCAGCATTTCATTCGGATACCGCATGGCTGAGAAAATCGAGCAAACTTTTGCCCCATCCCTCTCCATTGCCGTCATGCAGAACGGCGGACGCAAGAAGGCTTCCGAATATGCAGAAGAACAGTTCCAGAAAACGTCGAAAACCAAACAAGATGATCAGGCACCGCCTGTTCTGGAGTCCGGATCCATTCTGGGATTCCATGCAGACTGCATTACTTCCGGCTTGTCCCTGATGGATATGCAGATTCAGCGGAAACAATTTTTTTTCGACTGCAATGATGCCGTTTACCAGATCGCAGTCTTAACACAGAAAGAACTGCAGCAGGATGCAGATGATATCACCGAACTCCTGAACAACGTGACCATCAAGCAGCTCTCGGCAGATATCGTGGAACAAAAAAAGCAGGAACGTGAAAGTGTACGCTTTGCGGACTATACCTCTAGATTTTTTACGTTCACTGTGGATGCAAGATTCCAACCCTCCGGCAAAATCGACGAAAATAAAAGCTATCTCAACCTGAGCGATTTTCCGAATTACATCCATATGTCCGATGAATACTGCATGGGAAGCTTTGCAGAAATGATTGAAAAGCGTGTGGCAGAACTGGAAGCAGACGGCATTACGCCCACGCAGGATACTTACAGCACAGAACGCTATACGTTCACGACACTGACACACCCCGAAACGGACACGACCTTGCATTCCAACAAACTGATAACAGAATTCTATTTTGAAGCCAATGACGAAGCGTACAGCATTATGGTCGGCTATAACGAAGATACCGCAGATGATGTTTTCACCATTGTCTACGATATGCTCGACACTTTGCAGGTGCGTCCGCAATAATCGTTTATAGTAACACCGCACAAAGCAGATGTGCCGTCAGGCACGCCTTGTGCGGTGCTGCTTTTTATGCCTCTGCTTTTGAGACTCAATCTGTTTTATTCCATCATTCACGGCTGCACTTCACGCAGTCGCCTTTTCGCAAACTGCCTGTGCAGCAGAGATCTGTGCGGCAGTTTCGCCTTCAGCAGTATAATACTGCGATGCCATCACCATTTGTGCCAGAGCATTTGGCGTGATTTGCCGATTCGGACAGAGAATCCGTCCCTCGGTTTCATCCAGATGCGTGACCGCAATCGTTTTTTTCCAGTCCTTTCGCAAATACTGCGCGTCTAATGCGAGGGACTGCATGAATGCGGCTTCATCAAAATATCCATAGCGAAATACACCCTGAAATTCATTTGGCGCATTCGTCTTATCATGCAGCTGATACGCACGCTGCAAGTCCGCACATTCGGTATCAAACCGTCCTGCACCATGCCGCGTAAAGTAACTTCGCGTCACATAGCAGACTTCGGTTTCCCGTGCTTCCAGCGTATCCAGAATGCTGCGAATGTTCTTCATGCCCGTTGCAGAAGGTGTCAGGTGCGGAAAATATTCCATGCGGTTTTCGTCCAGCAGCAAGCCCTGTGCGCCTTCAAACACTGCGGTATCATATTCTTCGATGATGCGTGCATCCATGATATGGCATCTGCTGCGCATTTCAGCAAGGTCTGCAAGATAATTTTCCATCAGATAGGGATTTTCAAGAATTTCATTCATTTCTGCAAGGTATTCCCCTGTGATGCCGAGTTCTTCTGCGCGTGCCTGTACATAAGTGCGGTTGATATTCCGTATCCGTTCGGACATTTCCTTTTCCGATGCAGTATCGCCATATACGAATCGCATTGCGGGTTCTTTGCTGCGCAGGACAGTTTCGAAAATGCCCAGCCCACAGCTTCCATGCCGCGCACCGCCGCGTGCACGTTCAGCATACTGATTCAGCAGCATATCGCAAGGAAGTGTCAGACTGCACTGTGCATCTGCATAAATCGCTGCATTTCCGCCAAATGCTGCCAATTCCTGCACTTCACGCATATACAGCATCGGATTGACCAGAAAATATGCCGACAAATAGGTATCAGCCCCTGCAAGCCAGCCTGCGCCAAAATGAGAGAAGATATGCCGTTTTCCATCCGCCGTGCAGACAGTATGTCCTGCCTGTGCGCCACCGTTGGTTCGGACATTGATGCTATTTTTTCCTTGACGGCAGAAGTAATCTGTCATCAGTCCTTTTCCCTCATCGCCAAAATTGGCTCCAATCACTGCATATGCGTGTTTCATGCGTATCACCTCAGAATTTCATAATTTTTCCTGCTGTACCCGTGGATTTCGGCTGCAAGTATTCCAGTGCTTTTCTGACTGCAAGCTGTGTATTACCATCCCACGATGCAATAATTTCTTCGTGTGGTCTGCCCGCAACGCTTTCCATCAGCGAAACGATAATCTGCGGCAGACAATTGTAATCGTACACACTGATGGCACGTTCACCCATCAACGCTCTCCATTTGTTTGCACCAATCGAACGTGCATTCGAGCCCTGCATCAACATCAGGTGGAAAACTTCGTACTTTCTGCAAATCTGTGCATACAGTGCCTTGGTGTCAATGTCTTCGCTGACGGTATCGCCAAAAATCTGTTCGATTTCCCGTTTGGTCAGCACATCAGGAAAACCGTCATCGCCCATGGTAAACAGGAAGCCTTTCTGCTGGCGCTTTTCCCATGCATCCGTTTGAATTTTGTTGGCTGCGAAGTACCATGCCAACGGATAGCTTTCAAAACCGTTGCCGCCGCCGCCCTGTTCAAACCACAGTTCCGTCAACTGCGTTGCAATGCGGATATCGGATTCAAACTGCGTCACTTGCAGCGGCATTCTGTCGCAAATGCCATCACCAATTGCATTGAACATGATCTGCGGCCCTGTCACCGGCTTGCGTTCAATGATATCCTTGACCAGTTCACCAAGCTTCTGTGCGGTCACATTCAGGATATTCCCCATCGAACCCGTCACGTCCAGACCAATGATGATCGGCGTGGAAACTGCGTGGTCTGCGCTGTCACGGCTTTCGCGCACCGTCACATTCTTCGGATCATATTTCGGATCGCATTGTTTTGCGTTGTAGATCTGCGAAACGCTCTTACCCGTGATTCTCGAAGAACAATAATTTCCCCAAGTTCCTGCATTCCATGTACCGTATCCCATAATAAAGTCCTCCTTAAATTGAATATTTCAGAATATCTCTCAGTGAGAGATACATTCTAACAAAAGTTCTGCTGCCAAACGAGTCGGTCAGCGTTCTATCCCAAGCTGCAAATTCTTCAATAGCATTGCGGCTGCATACGCTTTCTGCATATTCCCGCATCGGCTTGGGCGCATCGGCTGGGAACATTCTGCGGCAAATCGCCTTGACGCATTCCATATCGGTCATTTCGTCAGCAAAGCCGCTTGTTTTCGATGTCATGGGCAGACATTCATAAACACTGCTTTGCACGCCTGTCATTTTTTTGCCGATTTCAGAAGCAAACCACCATCCGCCGCCAATGCGGAGCGTATGCTGTACGGGGTTGATGTACAGGTTTTCTTCAGTCAGGCAATTCCACGCAAATCCGTGGTAATATGCATAGCAGCAAAGTGCTTGCAGACGTGATGTCACCCATGCGGCGTGGCGGCTGTCCAGTTTGCCGCCATAAAAGGCTATGGCTTCAGAAAGCGGTATCTCGTCTGACGGACGCTTCTGCAAGACCGCGATGCCGTCTTGTGTTTGCAGAATGTGTTCGATTTGCGGAAAGAACCATTCGCTTTCCTTCTGCATATCCGCATCATCGTGCCGCGCAAACAGGAATGGAAATTTTGCTGTATAATCAGCAAAAAAGTCATCGTTGTCAGGCGTCAGACAATAAATGCACTGTGACTCTGTCAGGTATTCCTTTCCGTATTCATGTTCGTAGTCCAGCAGACTTTCGAATGAATACAGCGGCAAACCATCGTATGGGTGATACAGTGAATGCGGCGTAGTGCATGGTGTGCGGCGTAGTTTCATGTACAGCGTATTGATGACAGCGGCGGTATCCATATCTGCGTCAATGCCGCCATAATCCGGATGAAATGTCCGCATCAGCGAAAAATAATGCTTTTTTGCTTCTTCGCTGTCCATGCCGTCAAAGAGTTCCGCAATGCATTTGCATTGTCGAATTCTTTCTGCATTCATGATTTTACTCCTTTCATACTATTAATTTGGTATTATCAGAAAGTGGAAGAAAAGTGAGCTGAATGCTCACTGTGTTTTTTGTTTGTATCTTTTTGTTATTATCATAATATCACATTCAAGCGGAAATGTCAAGGGGATTTTTTCATTTTGGAGCATTGCACAATACAGGCAATCAATATCATCCTACGATTGTCAATCCATACAATTCATACCAAAACGCTTGACATTTATATATCCATAAGATATTATTATATTGATATTATCAAAGGAGGCGTTCTTATGAACCAAGAATTTCCGGAATATGACTGCCCGTCCGTTGCAGCGGATATTGTCGTATTTACAGTGCGAAAACAGGAAAGCAAAACCTACCGCCATCTGGCAACACCGGTTCTTTCCGTTTTGCTGGTCAAACGGGCAGAAGCACCTTTCGAAAATCAAATGGCACTGCCCGGCGGCTTTTGCTGCCGCACCGAAACCATCGAAGAAACTGCCCACCGTAAATTAAAAGAGAAAACAGGCATTCTGAACCCGCCGCTTTCACAGCTTTGCAATCTTTCCAAGATGGGACGTGACCCCCGCGGCTGGATCATTTCCTGCTGCTACTGGACACTGATCGAGCATTCCCGTGCAACACTGGCACAAAATGCACAATGGTATCAGGTCGCCATGGAGGAACAGGACGGCTATTATAAACTGATCCTGACCAATGACAACGGCGAAACGCTCATCTCAAAAGTCCAGCTTCATGGCGAAAATGAACTCTACAATCAGTATTCCCATGCCGACATCACGGAAAATGCACTGGCTTTCGACCACGCAGGCATCATTGTGCGGGCATTGCTGAAACTGCGCAGCAGCATGGAAAAACCATATGCGGCATTTCGTCTGCTGCCGGATACGTTTACCTTGACCGAACTTCAGCAGATCTATGAAGCCATCCTTGACCAGAAGCTCCTGATGGCAAATTTCCGCCGCAAAATCATGTCATATGTCGAAGAAACGCCCTTTTCTGAGGAAGGCGCGGGGCACAGACCATCCAAATACTACCGCAAAAAATAAGATGCAAAATAGAAGTCCGCTCAGGCGGGCTTTTATTTTTGCCGGAATGAACTTGCATTTTTTGTCGAATTATGTTATAATACAGAGTATCCTGCAAATATCCATATTACTTTTTTCAGAAACGGAGTGATTGATTCTGAGTTTTCTCAACGTATTACTAAATTCATGGAAAGATAACTGGTACATTATTTTTGCTGCGGGAATAGACGCTTTTGCGTTCATCTACGCGAGATCTGCGAAGAACGATGTCGCAGACCTTCTTTCCGATAAATCGCTTTACGAAAAAGACATTCAGAGAATGAAGAAGAAATACTCTCATATGTCTGCTTGGTATAATATCTTTACCAGCATTATCACGTTCTATCCGTTACTTGGTATGCTCGGTACTGTGATTGCATTGATAGAAGTTGCCGGACAGAGCGCAGAAGAAATTCCGACCGACCAGTTTTTTCTCGCGCTCACTTCCACTGCATGGGGCATCATTTTTTCTATCCTCTTTAAATTCGTGTATGCATTGTCCCAATCGACATTCGAACGGGTTCTTGATGACGGAAACACCATCCTGATGGAACAGGCAAAAGAGAAAATGATTTCCGAGGACAACGATCATGCGGAAACGAGATGTCATTCTTGACTTTACGCCACTCTTAGATGTCATCATGATTATTCTGTTCTATTTCATCATTTACTGCGGTCAGAAAGTGACGACTGCCACTGAAAAACAGGAACAGAAAGCAAAAGCCTATGAAGATACGATTGCCACATTGCAGGAACAGGTTGACGACGCGGCAGCGTCACAGGCAAAAGCAGACGAACTGCTGAAACATCTGCAAGAAGATGATGCGCATTCAGCTTCCAATCTGCAAGCAATTACACAGTTTCAGGCTGGCGGCTATCTGCATTTGAAGTTGGATACCAACAATCAAGTCCTCATCATTGACACTCAGACAGCATCTCAGTCGGAAATTGCTCTGGGCACTGCACAAAATATTGCTGATGACATCAAAGCATTCCTGCGCGATTTTCCCAAAGAAGATACCATTCTGGGCATTTTTCAATATGACGGTTCAGCGAAAGACACAAGACGCACCTGCAAACGTATTGAAGAAGCATTTCAACTTGTGAGAGAACAGTACCAATATTTGTACATTGCCGAACTGGATACTTCATTAGGAGGCTGAACATGAGCAAACACAAAGACTTTTCTCTAAAAAAGATTTTTCCTATATTATTTATCTTGTTTTTGATTGCCGCCGCCGTCTGGATGTTTTTCTTTTCTGACGGTTTCGGCTTCGGAAATGGCAGCGGCAACGGAGATGCCGCAGGCGATACTCGTTTTCCTGACACGTCTTCCATAGCAGAAGAATCTGATTCCTCTGTTGTGACAGAAACAACGACACGCTCCACACAATCCATGCAATATGTGAAACTGACGGTTTCAGTCAATGACTATCTGTTTCAAGACAGCAAATATTCTGCCGAAGAACTGCCAAAGCTTCTTTCCGCAGTACAGGAAATCCTGAAATCAGAAGACCTTTCCATTCAGATCATTGATGACCATGCATCCAAAAACGCTTATGATGCACTTACTGCACAATTCCAGCAAAATGACATTCCGTATTTCGAAGAAGAACCATCTTGATTCGGACAATATACAACAGGCGCACACCCCGCGAAAATCGCAGGATGTGCGCCTGAATCTTTATATGGTGCGAGTAACAGGAATCGAACCTGCATGGATCTCTCCGCCAGAACCTAAATCTGGTGCGTCTGCCAGTTCCGCCATACTCGCATCGCAGTCTGAAACCGCTTTTCTAATTATATACGAAAAAAAACATTTTGTCAAGTTTTTCATGAAAAGATATACGGCAGTGCAGAACCATCTTCCTGCACTGCCGTTGGCATGATGGAATTATCCCTTTAAAATCAGCCGTTTCAGCATCACAATGTCTTTCGAATCAATTTTCTGATCTGCACAGAAATCAAATTGCTGTGCAATTTCTTCGGAAGCAAACGGTTTTTCACCCGTGACTGCCTGAATCAGCCGAATCAGCTGCGCCACAGTATACACTTTTGCAGGCTTTGTACCATCCGGTTCAATGCCGCCCACCAGCTTGTCCGATGCATACACACAAATATGCTCACAAGGCTTTGCATATTCTGTACCGCCAACGATGTTGTCATAGATCTCGCCCAGATCTTCCATGTCCTGCTTGCTCCAGTCATTCGTGCTGTCCCAATTCTCACCGTAGTAATTTCCGAGAATCAACTGCACTTTCTTGTTGGAGTTCGCAATTGCATAGTCAGGCCACGATACCTCAATGTAATAAATGTCATCTTTCCAATGTGTCGGGCCGGAAAGTTTTGCGGAACGGTCTGCCACTTCCGTCTGCACCTGGTCGCAGGTCGACTGGAACACAAATGAACCCGGAATCTCCTGCTTCTCAAATTCGGCAATGCTGAAGTAATAGCGCACCGACAAATCGGTGTGTGCAGTCAGGCAATCTGTCCCTACGAAAAATGTCAGCTTTGTGACACCGGCACCCGTGGTTTCAGGCTTTTCCTCGCAATATGCAGATACCCAGAAATTATCGCCCGAAAACAAATCCGTTTCATCCTCGGCTTCTTCCGGCGGGAAGTCGGCTTCCGGCTGCATAGTATCATCTCCATAGAAATAATACAGTCCTGCGCTTGCGCCCACAAATGCCGCATTGTAGTCAATCGTGACTTCGTTGTATACCCAGTCCTCGGTAATGTCATTATGCTGGTCTTTCTGGTCGGGGCCGCCAACCAGTGCGCCATATAAAACGTGTTTCTGCGGCGATTTGTCCTCGCATTTCGTCAAGCCCGAGGCGGCACGATGATGCGGATATTTCGCAGCGTTTTCGCCGTATCCGACCACATAGCATCTGCCAATGGAATTAT
>JAZUJW010000104.1:0-9246 GCA_045642925.1 Oscillospiraceae bacterium | reverse complement strand
ATGATGCAAGAAGCATCAGAGCCGTCAGAAATGCGCCAATTTGCAAATGCTGTTTTTTGTGCAAGTTCAAACAAATGCACCTCCTGTAAAGTATAGAAAAATATGGATATGAAGTCTGCGCCGCAACACAGGCATCAATATCTATATTATAAAACATCCATCATATAATTGCAAGTGCTTTCCATACAATTTAAATATTATTTCACAAATCTTAATATTTAAATGTTGTATCACTCAGAACGCATAAAAAATCCCCCCGTGAGTCGATGGTGAATCGTAACACGGGGGGATGAAGCAAGTTGGGTTATGAAAACTTACCGATTGATGCATTCATTCTGTCATTCAAAATGCGGTCAAGCATCGAGGTCGTTATAAGTAATCGGAACCTGTGGATTGGTGAGGATCATGTTCTTCATCTGAACAATAACACTGTTGTTGACCTTCTTCGTCTTCTTCACGATTGCGATGGGGCAGGTGACCTGAATGGATCTACCGTTGACACCCAGCGGACGAGAGAAGCGCTTTGCGATCGCGTTTGCGGCGTTCATGACAGTCTCGCGGCCATCTGCGGACGGCAGAGCAACGACAGTAATGAATTCATCCGAACCAACACGATAGGTCTTGCTGTCACGAATGGTCGTTTTCAGAGCTTCCGCCACGGAGAACAGCACCTGGTCGCCAACGTCCATGCCGAACTTTGCGTTAATATCGCTGAAGTGGTTGACCGTTGTCATCATGAAGAAGTAAGACTGACCAGCCTGTTCCTTGACAGCGCCTGCATCAAAATCATTGAGGAACGCAATACGTGTATAGGTATCGGTCAGGAGGTCGTACATAACAGCGTTATTCAGCTTCTCCTGCGTTGCTTCGTTGCTCTTGAGGGAGATGCTCAGGCGCTTGTTGGTTTCTTCCTGACGCTTACTGATGATATTGAACAACAGAATGATAATCAGGCATACAGCGCAGAACAAAGAGAGATACAATGTGATTCTGTTTGCGAATGCGTAGATTTCATTTCTCGGGTTGTCGATCATCATCAGCCAGCCTTTATCTGCTCTGTAAGAATAGGTGCAGATATACTTCGTGCCGTTCTTTTCGGTTTCGAAGTTGCCGGTCTTATTAGAGGTCGCATTTTTCGTCGCGTTGCAGGCATCAATAATGGCTTCATCGTTGGTAGCAGTACCGATTTGTGCTTCATCATCAACAAAGACGTATTTGCCGTCAGCAACATTGACCATGGAATACGTTGCATTCTCCAGACCGGTTTTGCTCAGATTATCCATTGCATTGACAAGACCCTTGGTATAAATACCAAGACCAACCAGACCGATTGCTTTATGGTTTTCATCATAAACAGCCTTGTACAAAGAAACGATCTGCTTTTCGGAATTGGAAGCATCTTCTGCGGCAGCAGGCGAAAGGATGATACCGGTATTATAAACACCGTCGCCGGCAGCAAGCATTGCATCCTGAAGCTGCTTTCTGGGCGCTTCCTCTTTACGGGTAATCATGCCAACAACTTTTGGATTGGTATGTGCAAGAACCTGCGTTGTCCACATAGAAACGTAAACACCTTCGAGGTTTTCAACGCTCTTGGAAAATCTGGTGGTGTAATCCTGAGCCGCTGCGATCGCGGCATCATTTGTCGGATGTTTGCATACTTCAATGATCTCGCTCGCACTGCTATACATGGACAGCGTGTACTCAGCTTCTGCAACATAGTTCTCAATCATGATCGCACGTTCATCCGTCATAGTATCCATCTGCTGAATAGAATTATTCTTCGCAGTCTGGAATGCGGTCGTGATCATGACAATAGAAAGAACAGCGAGAACGACAACTAAAATAATGTTAGTAATTAATCTGGAATTCTTGATATTCATACACTTACTCTCCTTTTTACATAATGATACGGAAATGATTGTTCCAAATAATTGTAGTGAAAATTCTGATTGTGTTATTGAGGAATATCCATCATCAGCATCCATTCATTGTCTGCCCGATAAGAATAAGCACAAATGTATTTTTTGCCGTCTTTGGTTATTTCAAAGCTACCATTTGCATCTGCACTTTTACCGTTATGCTCATTGCAAATGTTGATGATGGCTTCATCGGTGACATCCGCACCGATCATTGCATCCTCCTCTGCAAAAAGATATTTGCGGTCTGCAACATGAATCATAGAAAAAGATGCATTTGACAGATCTTCCGTGCCGAGGCTATCCAGAGCATTGACGAGATTCTTCGTATACATTCCGATTCCGACATAACCGATCGGAACGTGATTCTCGTCATAGATCGCCTTGTACATGGAAAGAATCCGTTTGTCAGCATTTGACTGACGGTCAGAGAGAACAGGGGAAAAAATGAAACCATTGTTGTAAACCGCATCGTCAGCATCAAGCAACTGATCCTGAAGCAGTTTCAAAGAATCTCCCCTGCGTGTGACCAATCCGATAAACTCAGAATCGGGATGTACGAGAACCTGTGCATCCCACGTTGCCGTGTAGATCCCTTCCAAGTCCTCCACACCATTTGAAATTTCAACGGTGTAATCCTGTGCTTTCCGCATCACTGCGTCATCATCAGGATGTTTGCACACCTCTGAAATTTCGGGTGCGCTGCCATATGCAGAAAGCATACTTTCCACATCAGCAGCATACTGTTGAATCTGATCCGCCCGTGCCTCAATCATCGTCTGCATTTGCTCGATATTTTTTTGCTGTGTTTTTTGTGAAATCGTTTTAAAAGTGATAGTAGCAGCAACACCAAGAACGATGATTGCAGCAACGGCGGCAGTCAATTTGATTTTGCTGATACACAAGCACTTCCTTTCCTTTCATCTGATGCCAAAAAAGAAGTGCTTAGCGGAAGAGCTTAAACTTTCTTTTCTCCGGCTTCTCGACCTCAGCCTGAATCTCAGCGAGTTCGCTGTCAGTATCGAGGAGCTTATTGACCTTGTTGCGGAGCATCGAACCGGTATAAGCATTCTCGACAGGGATGACGCTCTGACGAGGCTGTTCAGCGTAATATGCGCTGTTTGCACCGTCAACGAAGCCCTGCATCTGAGGAGAAGGCATCGGTGCCTGAATATTGGAGTAACCCTGTGCAGCGAAATACGTCTGCGGGTTCTGCGGGTAGACGGAAGTGGCGCCATTCTGGTACATACTGACCATCTGGCTGCCTACCATCTGGCTCATATTCGGCTGATAGCCATAATTCTGCTGCATATTCGCGCCAAAACCGAAATGGCTCTGGGCGTTATCGTAGCCATAGAAATACGGCTCCGCCTGACCTAAACAGATCATATTGTCGGGCATCAGCAATGCTGCATTTGCATTATTCGGGTGCAGCTTCAGCATGGCATTGATGCAGTTAATGCAAGGCGGTGCGAAACTGAAATCTGCTACATTCATCGTAGAAACTGCGGAGATAATGCAGTCTTTACTTGCGTACATCGCGTTCATCGCTTCCATTTCCGCGTGAACTGCGGAACCTGTTTCTGCATCAGCGCTGCCAAAACCGACATACACCGCATTGGTATTTGTTACAACAACACAAACGGTGTCGGAATATTGCAGCGGGAGATTATTCTGAAGCCGCTGCTGCACAGCATTATAAGCGATTTGTGTCATTTCCGTATAAATCATGCGTCCTTCCCTCCCTTCCATTCAAATTCATTCAGGTTGCACTCTTTGTTTTCTTTCATCATACCATCGACTCCTTTTCCTTATAGATTTCGCGTAGCGTACCGTCTTGCTTTATATATATTGTACTATAATAGTTAATATTTGTCAATAGGATTTCGAAAAGTTAACTAAATGTTTGCAATTGATTTTCAGCGAATTTATGTTGCATTGAAAATAGCGCAATAGGCGGTTTTTTCAGATTCTCCGTCTCCATGCATTTGGATATATGAGTTATCTTTTATAATGGTACTCTGCACTATAGACCATTCTAACACATAATATAAAAAAAGTCAATACCAATTTACTATCAAAAAGCAGGTAAAACAAATATTTTTGTGCAAAAAGTATACAGATTGTAGTTTTTTCCCGAACATTTGCTATTTGTTTATTATAGCGTTATATATAACAAATAGCACGAAACCGACCTGATAGCGATATATTCTATTCGTTTTGTTATTCAAATATGAATAGGTTTATTAACTAAACATTGTATATATTTCACAAGTTTAAATTTTTGAAATCAAGGTTTCAACGCTTTCCACGTTGAAAGCTCCATCTATTCATAATTTATTCAAAAGTCAAGCTTTGTCAGATGAATGCGTAACGCATTTAAAAAAATGCTTATTTTTGTACATTAATACAAAAAGTGCCGTTCTTCCGTTTTCGGAAAAACAGCACCTCGAAAAACACATCAAATTTTTAAAATTAGATATAAAACATTTTAAGGCGCAATGCATCCTTCTTCTGCACACGCAAGAAAAACACCGCGCAAAGCACGTATCCACGGCTTTGTGCGGTGTAGAGGCTTATTCTAATTCGAATGCACCTGTATAAAGCTGATAATAAGTACCCTTGTTCGCAATCAGTCGCTCATGATTACCACGCTCAATGATTCTGCCGTGGTCAAGCACCATGATGACATCGGAATTCTTGACTGTCGAAAGTCTGTGTGCAATGACGAAAACCGTTCTGCCCTTCATCAGTGCGTCCATGCCCTTCTGCACGATTGCTTCCGTGCGCGTATCAATCGAGGAAGTCGCTTCATCGAGAATCATCACAGGCGGGTCAGCAACAGCCGCACGCGCAATTGCAATGAGCTGGCGCTGTCCCTGCGAAAGATTTGCGCCGTTGCCCGAAAGCTCTGTGTCATAACCGTCAGGCAGTCGCGTGATGAAATCATCTGCGCCTGCAAGCTTTGCGGCTTCTTTGCATTCCTCATCCGTTGCATCCAGTCTGCCGTAACGGATGTTCTCCATGACACTGCCCGTAAACAGGTTGGTTTCCTGCAAGACAATACCAAGGGACTGCCGCAGGTCATGCTTCTTGATTTTGTTGATATTGATGCCGTCATAACGAATCTTGCCGTCCGCAATGTCATAGAAGCGGTTGATGAGGTTGGTGATGGTCGTTTTGCCTGCACCGGGCGCACCGACAAATGCAACTTTCTGTCCCGGCTCTGCGAAAACCGTAACATCATGCAGGACATTTTTGCCTTCGACATACGCAAAATCGACCTCGTCCAGCGTGACTTCGCCTTTCAGCGGCGTATAGGTCACAGAGCCGTCTGCGGAATGCGGATGCTTCCATGCCCACTGATGTGTACGTTCGGTGGTTTCGGTCAGTGTGCCGTCTGCGGCTTCCTTGACGTTGACCAGCGTAACATATCCATCATCGGCTTCGGGCTTTTCATCCATCATGTCGAAAATACGCTCTGCACCTGCCACTGCCATGACAATGGAGTTCATCTGCTGTGTTACCTGGTTGACATTGCCCGTAAACTGCTTGGTCATGGAGAGGAACGGCACAACAATGTCAATGCCGAACGCAATGCCCGAAAGCGAAAAATTCTTGAGCCCCAATACAAGGAACAATCCACCCAGTGATGCGATTACAACATACAGCACATTACCGATGTTCATGATAATCGGACCAAGTGCGTTCGCATAACCATGCGCACGGTAGCTGTCCTCATAGAGGGCATCGTTGATCGCATCAAAATCTTTCTGTGCAGCATCTTCATGGCAGAACACCTTGACGACTTTCTGACCATTCATCATTTCCTGCACATAGCCCTCACAGCGTCCGACAGACTGCTGCTGACGGACAAAGTATTTTGCCGAGCCGCCGCCGATTTTACCGGAAACCAGCATCATCAGGAAGATGCCGCACACAACGATCAGCGTCAGCCAGATGCTGTAATAAAGCATGATGGCAAAGACGAACAATACGATCGAACCAGCCTGCAAAAGAGAAGGCAAAGACTGCGAAACCAACTGCCGCAGTGTGTCGATATCGTTGGTGTAATAACTCATGATGTCGCCGTGCTTGTGCGTATCAAAATACTTGATCGGCAGATTCTGCATTCCGTCAAACATTGCACAGCGCATTTTGTTCAGGAAGCCCTGTGTCATATACGCCATGATCTGCTGATAAATCGTCATCGAAATCAGCGACAGGACATACAGAATGCCAAGAATGAAGATTTTTGGCAAAATGGATTCTTTGGCGGCTTCCCAGTCGCCTGTTTCAGAGAAAGTTTCAATGTCCGCAATGACTTTCTGCACAAAGAGCGCAGGCATCGAAGAAACCGCAGACGAAAACAAAATACAGACAATCGTCACAGGCACCAGCACAGGATAAAACTGATAGAGCATTTTGACGATTCTGCCCAGTGACTTGAGTGCCTCGCCTTTCGTTTTCGGCGCACCATAACTGCCCTTGGGATTACGCGGCATCTCCGTCACCTCCATTCGTCTGCTGTTCATAGATTTCGCGGTAAATGTCGCTGGTCCGGAGCAATTCTTCATGCGTACCCTTTGCGGCGATCTTACCGTTGTCCATGACCAGAATCATGTCTGCATCCATGACAGAAGCAACACGCTGTGCAATGATGATTTTGGTGGTATCGGGAATGAACTTCTTGAAGCCCGCACGAATCAGCGCATCAGTCTTCGTATCGACCGCACTTGTAGAATCGTCCAGAATCAGGATCTTCGGTTTTTTCAGCAAGGCGCGTGCAATGCAAAGACGCTGTTTCTGTCCGCCCGAAACATTCGAACCGCCCTGTTCAATGTGCGTATCATACTTTTCAGGGAAGGTCTGCACAAATTCGTCTGCCTGTGCAAGTTTGCAGGCTTCCACGATTTCTTCGTCTGTTGCATCCGGATTGCCCCAGCGGAGGTTTTCCTTGATCGTACCCGAAAACAGCACATTCTTCTGCAAAACCATTGCAACACTGTCACGGAGTGCGTTGAGGTCATATTCGCGGACATCCACACCGCCAACCTTCACACTGCCTTCCGTGGTATCGTAAAGGCGCGGAATAAGCTGTACCAGCGTGGATTTACTGGAACCCGTACCGCCAAGGATGCCGACTGTCATGCCCGATTCGATACGCAAATCAATATCGAACAGTGCAAGCTTTTTCGCCTTCTCCGAATACTTGAATCCGACATCCGTGAAGTCGATAGAGCCATCCTTCACTTCCGTTACAGCATTTGCAGGATTTTCGATGGACGGTACTTCTTCCAGCACTTCTCCGATACGCTTGACGGATTCTGCCGACATCGTAATCATGACGTAAATCATAGAGAGCATCATAAGCTGCATGAGAATCTGCATACCGTATGTCAGCATGGCAGAAATCTGTCCGACATCAATCATGTTGCCCTTAGATGTAATGACCAGATTCGAACCAACCGTCAGAATGAAAATCATGTTAAAGTAAATGCAGACCTGCATCAGCGGACCGTTGAGGGCAACAATACGTTCTGCCTTGGTAAAGTCTTTGCAGATATCTTCTGCGGCAGCATGGAACTTCTTCTTTTCGTGTTCTTCACGCGAAAAGCCCTTGACCACGCGCATACCGCGCACATTTTCTTCAATGGATTCATTGAGGCGGTCATACTTCTTGAACACACTGCGGAATGCAGGCATTGCAAATTTTGCGATCAACAGCAGACCTGCTGTCATGAACGGCACGACAATGACGAATGTGCCAGCCAGCTTGCCGCCCATGATGAATGCCATCGTTGCACTGAAAATGAGCATCAGCGGCGCACGGACGGCAATACGAATAATCATCATGTATGCCATCTGCACATTGTTGATGTCCGTGGTCAGGCGCGTCACAAGAGATGCAGTCGAGAATTTGTCGATATTTTTGAATGCGAAGGTCTGAATGCGCTGGAAGATATCGTGGCGCAGGTTCTTCGCAAAGCCTGCGGACGATTTTGCGGCAGTCAGACCTGCGATGCCGCCGCAGCAAAGGGATACAATTGCCATCAGGAGCAAAACGCCGCCTGTAGACAGCACACTGCTCATTTCAGTGCCGTCTTTGACACTGTTGACAAGATTGGCGGTAATGAAGGGGATAATGGCTTCGATGACCGCTTCGAGGGTAATGAACAGCATTGTCAAAATTGCGGAACGCTTGAACTCACGGATGGACTTCAAAATGGTTTTGAGCATAATGCAGTGATTCCTCCGTTCACTCGGAAATGTTTTGGAGCATCCGCTCCAGATAGGAAGCAAGGTTGGACAATTCCTCATCAGAAAAGCCCTTGGTCAGTTTCGCTTCGGTGCATTCTTTGTCCTCTGCGATTTTTTTTGCCAGCAGACGTGCCTTCGGTGTCAGGGTAATTTTTTTGAGTCGGTCATCGGAGAGGACTTTCTCACGGAAGACCAAGCCGTTATCCTCCATCAGTGCAAGCATTTTGGAAGTTGTGGAACGGCTGATGCCGAATTCGTGTTCCAAATCGCGCTGAAAAATATCCTCGCCTTCGTGGTCAGAGAGGTAAGCGATCATCCAGCCGTGCGTACCGGTAAGGTGTGCGACTTCCTGACAGACAGGGGAACGAGAAAAGAACTTACGAATGGCGTTACTGAGGATACAGAGTTGTTTTGTGATACCGTTTGGGTTAGAAATAGAAATCACCTCCACAAATCGTTCGCCGACAAACAGTTTCCGAATAAACATTATACAGCGAAATGCTAAAATTGTCAAGAGAAAATTTGTAAGAACTCACAGAAAGCGAGCGATATTTTGTGTTTATTTGCGGTGAAGCGGTTGTATATATCGACACTTGGAGCATATATTTTTTGTGAAATTGTGGATGTTCTGCCGAAATTTTAGAACGAGTGAACATTTTTGCGGTTATGAATCGTAATAGGGATATAAGCGGCTATTTTATTGAGGAGACCAGGGGCGGCACATCTGTACCACCAGCTCTGTGCGGTGTTGCCTTAAGGGGTGCCTCCAGTGCAGTTGGTGGTTGGTGGGCTTTATGTCGGGAGTTGTTTTGGACATTCCTCTACATTCGTTCATTCCTCGGCAGAACTGGAGTGGAAACCACAGGAGAGGGGAAGAAGCTCCCAACAAGTTGGTCGCATTCTCCCCCTCCCCTAAGGTTTCCCCCCAGACTTCTCCTTCCTTATCTCACCCTCTTTTATTCGGCGCTATCCTTTTATCAGAAGAGTCTTTTTATTGAGGAGTCCAGAGGGAATTGATTCCCTCTGGCAGAGTCCAGGGACGGCACATCTGTACCACCAGCTCTGT
>JAZUJW010000103.1:0-17130 GCA_045642925.1 Oscillospiraceae bacterium | reverse complement strand
AGCCGTAAGGCGTGCTTTGTGCGGTGTTGCCTTAGGTACGACACGAGGGGAAACTCCTTCCTGATTAGATCGGACGAAAAAGGGAGTTTCGCGCTCTGCGGTGCAGACTGCTTGCAGTCTGTTGGCGTCCAGAGGCGCTGCCTCTGGACTTCGCCAAAGGGAATGATTCCCTTTGGAATCCTCAATATTTTATTGCGGCGCAAGCTCCTCATACGAAATCAGTTTCGCTATGAATTCAATAATCTTCGTGATGTCATCCGTGCTCAGCGTGTCTTTTCCCATGACCGCCGCATTCGCAAGCCCTTGCTCGGAAATCGTCATCGGTTCTTCTGCTACATACCGACTCAGCAAAATGACATCCGATATAATGACTTCTCCATCACAGTCAACATCACCCCAGTTTGCCGTCAATACAATCGGCGGTTCACTCGTTGTAGTGGTAGTCGTTGTTGTTGTGGTGGTAGTGGCTGTTGTCGTTGTCGTGGTGGTTTCTTCCGGCTTTGCCTTCACAAATACATCGTAATTTACACAGTAATCCGACTGTCCGTTCGCGCCAAGCGTAATGCTTTCGCCAGCCTTGACATCCTTTGCGAAAATATCCATCGTCACATCATTGGAGGTTGCAGCTGTCATGCCCGTTTTCGTGTAACCGTTCATCCATGCAGGAACAGTATTCACACGATTGTCCAGCGCAATGTACACGGTCATATCCGCTGACGCAGTAAAGACTGCAAGATTTGTCGTTGTGTACTTGGAATCACAAGCGGTGCGAATCGCTTCCGTGCCTTCCAATTCCGAAGGAAGCGAAATGAATGTGAAATCACGGTCGCCAAATACAAGATCGCCTGTTTTCATGGATTCTACGATCGAATAGCCGTGGAAATTGCTCATGTCAAGTACGTCAAGCTGGGAAATCAGCACGCCGTCTTTCGGCTGATATGCAGAAGCACCATTACCCGATGTGTTGACAATTACGTTCGGACGTGCGGGAAGCGGCTGATCAGAACCAAGATAGAAGCTGGCGTGTGCGGGCTGATTGTAGCAGTTCTGTTCTCCCGCCGCCTGATTGCGGTACTGCGCATCATGCATCAGCGTGGTAATACGGTATTCGGTTTCGTGCGGTGTGCAGAAAATACGAATCTCTTTGCTGTCCGTAGTACGGTAGAGAAGTTCTTCACGCCAGTCACCGAGAATGTCAGCTGTCAGACAAGGATTCGATTTCGTACTGTTGTTTGTATCACAGCCGGTCGCTTCGAAAATATTGATGATGGAATCCGCACTGACCATTTTCGAAATGGTGATGCCGTCCTGCAATTCGCGTTCAAGGTCGCCGTCCCAGTAGGCAAGGAAGTTCTGCGCGGGCGTTTTGGTGCTGATAGCATTGCCGCTTCCATTGTAGACATCGGCAGAACGTGCGCCCCAGAATTCTGCACCGGGATTGCTTGCCAGAACGTTGTCAGCACAGCAGCGACCGGTGTCTTTATCACGGTCATAGTGGAAGATGGCTTGTCCTGTGCGTGCATCCAGCAGGGAAACGCCATAGGGGGCAGCTTCATGACAAACCCAGAGTTCCAGACCGGCACGGTCGGGCAGGAAGTCGCCGAGGTGCATGGCATCACCGTGTCCGCGATGGTTACACCAAAGAATCTTTCCGTTGTCATCCAGACAGGTTGCGCCAAGCACAAGTTCCTGTCTGCCGTCCCCATCGACATCGGCGGGCATACAGTTATGGTTGCCGTTGCCGTAGCCGTCTGCGGAGGAATTGAAGCCTGTATCGTAACCCCAGCGCTTGACGAGTTTCTTGTTGACAACATCGTATGCGACAGCGGTCATGCGGGTGTAGTAGCCACGAACGGAAACGGCAGTAGGATGGTCGGAATCGAAGTAGCAGACTGCACCAAGGAAGCGGTCGCAGCGGTTTCCGTAGTTATCGCCCCATGTTTTCTTTGCATTGGCGCTGGTCGCATCACCGCGGGGATATTCGTAATCAACGGTATCGAGTGCCGCACCGGTTGCGCCGTCAAAGAGGGTATAGTATTCAGGGCCATCCAGGACATAGCCGCCGCTGTTGCGGTAATCGGCATTGCCGTTACCGATGACCTTGCCTGTGCCGTCCTTTGTGCCGTCAGCGGTTTTGCAGCACATTTCTGCTTTGCCGTCACCGTCAAAATCGGCAACGAGATGTTGTGTATAGTGTGCACCTGCGCGGATATTTCTGCCGAGGTCGATGCGCCAGAGTTTTTTGCCGTAGAGGGTATAGCAGTCGATGTAGACATTTCCTGTATAGCCCTCCTGCGAATTGTCTTTGCTGTTGGTGGGGTCCCATTTGACGAACAGTTCGTAGGTGCCGTCGCCGTCAACATCACCGAATGAAGTATCGGAAGCAACATAGGAGAAATCACTGCCGCCTGCGGGGATGTCCATAGGAACAGAAAGATAATTGCTGTTGCTTTGGAGGGTACAGCGTTCGGAGTTGACGACCTTGTCATTCACGAGGGCATCGACGCGGTACTGTGCAGAAGCATTGCCGCCTTTGTCGAGGAAGCAGGTAGCTTTGTCGGCACCGCTGGTATAGATGAGTTCTTCATTGCGGTAGAGTTGAAAGACAGTGTTGTTGTCGTCATTGGCAAGGAAGCGCCAGCTGACCATCATGCCGGAGCCTGTATTGATGGCGGAGATGCCGCGGTTCAGGTATTCAACGGTGAGGGCATTGGCGGCGGAAGCGGAGGGGGGAGTAGAAGAAAGGGTGGTAAAGGTGCTGATGCTGAAAGGGAGAGCCATTGCAGCAGCGAGGATGCGGGTAGAAGATTTTTTCATAGAAACACCTCAATTCAAAGAGTAGGCAGAATACTATCATTATAGCGTTTTCGTCTGAAAAAAACAATATACGATTGTGACATATGGATGACGAAAAGCATATACATACAATTAGTATAGCATATTTCTGGAAAGAAGGATAGGAGAAATTGCAAGGAAAGGATTGAAAAAATTGTGTTTAGAGGAAATTGAAAGCGCATCCCGCACCCAATCATGAGGATTCCAAAGGGAAGGTATCTCCGTAACGATCTGGCTATGCACGCGAAGCGAAATGAAAGTTTTGCGGGGGCTTTTTCAAAAGCTTGCGAAGTGCAGAGGCAGCGCCTCTGGACGCCAACAGACTGCAAGCAGTCGGCGAAATTCCCTTTTTCGTCCAAACTAATCAGGAAGGGGTTTCCCCTCGTGTCGTACCTGACATAAATTTAGAGGCAAGAGAACGGTATAAACCATAGCTCTTGCCTCTTTGACTTTTTTGGCGGGTACTGCTTTAGGCAACACCGCACAAAGCACGCCTAACGGCATGATGGGGCGCAGAATGCGCCTTTATGATTTCACCTGACAGCCGTCCCACTCTTTCTTTCCACGAAACAGCTTGTTGCAAATCAATAATCCAATCAGCGAAAAACCAATGCCAAAACATAATCCAGCCAATACGTCAGTCGGATAATGTACATACAGATACATTCTCGAAAATGCTACCATCGCCGCCAGAATCAACGCCGGAATACCCCATTTCCGATTCCAGTAGCAAATCGAACACGCTACCGCAAACGATGCCTGCGTGTGCCCCGATGGGAACGAGTAATCCGTCGGCGCCTTTACCAGCAACAGCGACTTCATCACCAACTTCACATCGTAAGGTCGGATTCTTGCCACCAACGGCTTCAGAATCACATTGCCGCAAATTACACAAAACAATAGTGCAATTGCTGCAACGTGCGCATATTTGCGCGTCTTTTTCGGAATAAACATCAGAAGCGTCACGGCGATCCAGAAGATTCCACCGTCACCAAATTTGGTGATAATCGGCATGAAATCATCCATAAATCCGCATTTCAGTGTGGATTGAATGCCGTCAAGCAATGCAAACTCCCAATCCATGGTATAGATACTTCCTTTCTGTGATAAAATATGTCATAGACTTATATATTCTATCACAAATGTCGTTTTTTGTCGAGAGGAATTTGCATTTTGTAATCATTTTGTAAAATAGGTGAGCACACGAAGCAGAAGTACCGCAGGCACACCGCCAACTGCCGCAATCATCAGGTTGCAGACGTTCAGCGGCATAGCATTCCCATATCTGCTGCAAAACCAAAGCGCGGCAATGCCGCTTCCTGTACCGAAAAATACAGCGCATAATTTGCGCTTTTGCCGCAGATATGTACAAAACATGGTGATGCCTGCGGCGGCGAATACAACCATGAGTATGATATGCGGTGATGGCTCATGCATGATTTGCTCCATATCATTACAGCATAATGTAGCCGAGTGCCATTAAAAGCCGTTTGTCGCATTGCTCTTTGCTTGCAATCCATAGAAATGCAAGCAGAAGCATCGTTTCTCCGTCCATTTTATCAAGCAGTCCTGCAAGCGGGTTTTCCATGTGCGCCTTCTGCATGGACGGCGGCACATCGGGACAAACAGACGGCGGAATGGGCGGGGGACATTCTTTCTGCGGCGGCATATCGTTTTTCGGCGGACAGCATCGCTGCCGTCCTGCCGTCATCTGAAACGGAAAACCGTGGTTCATGCTTCATCCCTCCCCGCCGAAAAAATCCTGCAAAAGTCCCTGTTTTTGCAGAAGCGCCGCCGCACCATACAGCCGCAGAAGTATTACCGCTTTGTCAGCACGTTTGGCGCGGCGTGGACTGAGTATCGGCTTTAATGCAAGCAAAAGTGCAATATTATCGTCATTTTCCATACCCTGCAATGCCTGCCCGACTGCCATCAGCTTGGCAATGTCAAATGGCATGGCGCTTTCCGTGCCGGATGGTGCGGCATCGGTTGGTTCTTCATTTTTCAGCATTCCCGCAAGTTCCTGCAAATTGCGCAGACTTTCGGGATCGGAGAGCAGCGCCTCCAGTTTTTCTGCCATATCTGCCATTTTTCGCTGCCCTCCTTTCAGAAATCATGTATTCGTGAGCTTTTCGTATAATGCTTTTGCCTGCTTACTGTTCATGATCTGTGAGAGCTTCTGCGGATTTTGCAATACTTGCTGAAATGCTGCGGCTTCCTGCGGACGCATCCCTTGCAATGCCTTGTCGAATTTTCCGCTTTGGAGGTCTTGCCGCAACGTTTCCTTCGAAATACCGAGTTTTCCGCTGACCGCTGTCAGCAAGGCATCCATCTGCGCACTGTCTTTCGAAATTTGCATCTCAAACGCTCCTTTCTGTGGTTGACACTGATACATTTCTATGATATAATCATAGAAAACAGAACGGAAGGCAGGAAATTTTATCATGCAGATACTTGTCGTTTCGGATACGCATGGGCAGAATTACGTTCTCAGCCGCATTTTGCTGACGCATCCGCAGTGTGACCTTGTGATTCACTGCGGAGATGGTGAGCGCGAACTCGACAGCTTTCTCGAACTACATCCCGATTGGGCGAGCCGTGTTTATCATGTCTGCGGGAATTGCGATTACTCTGAATGTAGTCCGCGCATTTTAACACTGGAGTTGCCGTTCGGACATCGGATGACTGCCGTACACGGACATTATCATCAGTTCGGTGACTACAAAGAAAATCTGGTACGGCTTGCCCATGCAGAAGGCTCGGATTTGATGCTGTTCGGACATTTTCACCGCAGATGCGATGAAATGATTGACGGCGTGCATCTGTTCAGTGCGGGCAGTGCCGCACAGCCCCGCGATGGTCTGCCTGCATCTTACGGATTGATCGACGTACTTGAAAACGGCATTCTGACTTCACATGGTGATGTTTCCCTGCTTTGTTATCCTATGCACCAATCTTAAAAAATGTTCCCATTCATTTCAGCATATAAGGAGTGATTTTTCATGAGAGAAAGCGGTATTTTGATGCCGATTTTTTCCCTGCCGTCCAGACACGGCATCGGAAAAATGGGCAAAGCAGCATTTGATTTTGTAGACTTTTTGGCAGAAACAGGCTGTCGTTACTGGCAGGTTTTGCCGCTGTCCCCGACCAGTTACGGCGATTCGCCTTATCAGTCATGTTCGGTCTATGCGGGCAATCCGTATCTGATCGATTTCGACCTTCTGGAACAGCAGGGATGGCTTTCCAAGCAGGACTATGACGAAATAATCTGGGGCGTGGATGATACCACAATTGACTATGCATGGCTTTATCAGCAGATTCGTCCTGTTCTGCGCCTTGCATATGAAAACAGCAAATCGAAACGCATCACGGGATTTCGGAAGTTCTGTACGGAAAACAAAACGTGGCTGGAACGCTATGCATTGTTCATGGCGCTGAAAACGGCACATGGCGGGCAGGCATGGAACGAATGGGAAACGCCGCTTGCGATGTGTGAACCCGAAGCGTTGGAACAGGCAAAGGAAGAATATGCAGAAGATATTGCATTTTACCGTTTTGAGCAATACTGCTTCTTTACGCAGTGGAATGCGCTGAAAGCATATGCAAATGCAAAAGGAATCCTGATGATCGGCGATATTCCGATTTATGCGGCATATGACAGCGCTGAAGTCTGGGCAGAACCATCCCTGTTTCAGCTGGATGCGGAGAAGAAGCCGACCGTGGTGGCTGGGTGTCCGCCTGACTGCTTTGCGGTGACGGGACAGCTTTGGGGTAATCCCATCTGGAACTGGGCAGATATGGCGAAAGACGGTTATGCATGGTGGCTGGAACGACTCGCCTTTACGCAAAAAATGTACGATTTGGTGCGCATTGACCATTTCCGTGGATTTGAACGCTATTACGCGATTCCATATGGTGCGGAAACGGCAGAGCATGGCAAGTGGCTGAAAGGCCCTGATTTTGCGCTCTGGAAGGCGGCAAAGGAAAAGTTTGGCGAAATGCACGTTATTGCGGAAGATTTGGGCAATATCACGCCTGCTGTGATTCGTTTGTTGAAACGAACGGGATTTCCGGGCATGAAGGTTATGCAGTTTGCATTTGATTCGGGGGCAGGAAACCCGTATTTGCCGCATAATTTTGCGGGAAGCAATTGCGTTTGCTATACGGGAACGCATGATAACCATACACTGCGCGGATGGGTGAAATCCAATTCGCCTGAAACCAATGAATTTGCGATGAAATATCTTGGTGTGAAGAAAACGAAGCAGCTTCCGAAAGCTGTGGTGCGGGCTGCATGGGGGAGCATTGCGCAGATTGCAATTGCGCAGATGCAAGACTTTCTGGATTCGCCGCCGTCGTGTCGAATAAACACGCCGTCTACGCTGGGCGGGAACTGGGTTTATCGTACCCGCACGGAAGATTTCACCTTGAAATTACAGCAAAAAATACGGACAATGAATGAGACATACGGCAGAGTGTATGAAAGGGTTGCAGAGTTGGAAGTAGAAAAAGAGAAAGAAGGATGAATGAGTCGGGGACATTGCGTGAAACGGAATGTTCCCGACAATCGTTTGAAAATGGTTCCATCCGCGAAGCGAAATGAAAGTTTTACTCGAATTTTTCAAAAATGTTGGCGGCTCTTTTCTTGAGGAGTCCAGAGGGAATTATTCCATTTTTCAAAAAAACTTTTTGGATACCCCACTTTTTCAAAATATGCTGCGTATTCTTTAATAATAGCAAAAGAATCGCCGTCAGAATCGGAGGGATGAATTTGGAAGCTGCTGCACATCAAATTATTGCACAAGTTTATCAGGCAAAAAAAGACAGCCATGCGGCTGATGAACTGATTGCTTCCTATATGCCCTTTATCAAGTCGGAAACCGCAAAATTTCTCAAGCGCGCTCCCGACCAAAATGACGATGAACTGAGTATTGCGATGTTTGCTTTTTATGAATCCATCTGCAAATATTCAAGAATACGCGGCTCATTCCTGAATTTTGCCTCTTTGCAAATCAAAAATAGACTGATAGACAACTATCGGAAAGAAATGAGAAATAAAGGTGTCATTTCGCTGGACGCAGCCGCAGATGACCAGCCCACGCTGCTTGACACCATTCAGGACAAAAGCAATCCCTTTGAAACGAGTGAAATCCGCGAAGCGACTCAACAGGAAATCAGACAGCTTTCTGCACAGATGGAAGTATTCGGCATCTCTATGTCGGATGTTTCTGAGAATTCGCCGCGGCAGCGCCGTACCCTTGAAATCTGTCAGAAAGCGATTCGGTATGTGAAAATCCATCCTGAAATTATGGAAGAATTTGAACGCACAAAACGTGTTCCGCTTGCAAAAATTGCTGATGGTGCAGGTGTGGAACGCAAAACACTCGAACGTCATCGCCGTTATCTTGTTGCACTGATGCTGATTAGTACGAATCAATATGAAATCCTGTGGGGACACATTCAACAAGTCTTCCGGAGAGGAGGAGAATCATGAAATACATTGTCATGGAATGTCACGATGCTTATGCTGTGCTGATGGATGAATCATCCTGTTTTGTCAAAGCTGCGAATCTGCATTATACAGTTGGGCAGACAGTCACTGAACCCGTGTTGATGGAAGAAAGCAGCAAAAAGGCTGCATCACCTGTTATCATTATGCGCCGTGTTGGTGCATTGGCAGCGTGTGCGGCATTGGTTGCTGCTGGCGGATATCAATATTATGCGAAGAATCTGAAAGCAAGTTCAGTGGTAACGATTGAGACTGAAACGAAATTCAGTATGGGCATTAACAGCAAGGGTGAAGTTGTATACCTGACAAGTGAAGGTGATTCGGGGGCAGACATTCTGGAGGACTTCGATGCGAAGGGCAAAGACCAGTTGACGGTTGCCAACGAACTGCTGGAACGGGAGCTTTCCAAAGGATATCTGGCGGGAGGCGATTCGGTAGAGGTGGTCATTGACACGAAGGATACCACAGAATATGATGTGTTGAAAAATGATTTAGAGAAAGGCATAGCGGAATTACATTTGAATGCGAATGTTGTTTCCAAAGGCGAACCGCCGAAGCCTGATACGAAGCTGGAACCGCCTATGGAGGCACAAGAAGCAGCGGAACATCCTGAAACGCCGCCTGAACCGATAAAGCCGCAGGAAACGCACACGCCGCCGACATTGCCGGATGCAGAGAAGCCGAAGCCTGTGGAGGAACAGAAGCCGATTGGCGGGAAGGAAGGCGGACAAAAGCCGCCTGTGAAGCCGCCGAAGGAAGAAACGGGAACTGCGCCGATTCCGCCGACGGAAGTTGAGCCGCCGATGAAAACGGGGAGTGAGCCGCCGGCGATTGAGCCGCCTGCACCGTTGGAGCCGAATGGGGAGAAGCCTGAGGTGCCGACTGAGCCGCCGATGGAGAGCAAGCCGATAGAGCCACCGCACGCGCATCAGCCGCAGGTCATTGAGCCGAGAGAGGAAGCAATTGCCGCACCCAATCCTGAGGAGTCCATAGAAAAATAAAAGTATCTCCGTAGCTATCTGGCTATGCACGCGAAGTGAAATTAAGACAACACCGCACAAAGCACACCAAGCCGTTAGGCGTGCTTTGTGCGGTGTTGCCTTAATAGGGTTCCCCCATACCCCCTCCTGATTCGTTGTCAGGAAACAGGGGTGTTTCGCGCTCTGCGATTTTTTGAAAAAAATCGAGCAAAACTTTCATTTCACTTCGCGTGCATAGCCAGATAGTAACGGAGATACTTTCCCTTTGGAATTCTCAAATTTCCTTGCTCACGTTTTTACAATCCCGATCATCGTTTTGTAATCAGTGTCACCCGACGCGATCGTGCGCTGCGCTAATCCGTATATCGCTGTCGAATGTGCCTCGATATCTGCATAAATCTTGCACGAACCACCAAGCCCCGCCAGCTTCGCCAGCGATGTCGCATACGGCAGCGTCGTCCCACAGCTTTTCGCCGCCGATAAAATATCCCGTCCGCGTTCATTTAACGCCAGTATCCTGCCATATGGCGGCGGCGCTTCCGTATGCCACGGCCGTATCCCGATCAGCAAATCTAATAATATCCGCCGCAGCCGCGCCATCGGATAGCGCTTGCTCTTCATCGCCAATAACATGGACTCCAGCGAGGTTTCCTTTGCTGCCGAGAAAATCTTGTTCTCTAAGCCCTGCCCTACTTCCGGAAGCGCACTGATATCTTCAATGGATGACGTGCGCAAACGGTAAAGCAGCACTCGTTCGAGATTTTCAAATCGTGCCGTCATTCCTGCCGCCGCACACGCCGAAAGCGTTTCCGCCGATACTGTCGGCACAAGATCATCAAAATCTCCCATCTGATTCTCCATCATCTGCCGAATCAGTGACGCACTTGCATAGTTGCCAAGAACGTCCGCGCCGTCATGCTCTGTACTGCGCTTTACTGTAAACGGCTTCAATTTCATTTTAAACGTCAGCATTGCCTTGAGATATTCAATTGCAAGCACATTGTTCGGCCCACTGAAGATGTTGCCGATCTCATCACCGTAATTCTGACGAATCAGAATTTGCAGCGCTTTCGGATAGGAATTGCCGCGCCGCAGCAATTCTTCCAGTTCAGGCCGCTTTGCACAGGCATAGGATGCCTTTACCGCTTCGGAAAGTAACGACAAATCACCGCATTCACTGCCAAAAGATAATTCCTCTACACAGCCAAGCCCTTTCAGCAGATACATCGCACCACGCGCATATACTTCCGCAGGACCCAGACAGTATGCGACCGGAAGCTCGATGACCAGATCGACACCGCATTTGACTGCCGTTTTGGCACGCTCAAATTTGTTGATGAGCGCAACATCACCGCGCTGTACGAAATTTCCGCTCATAATTGCTACAATATGCGTTGCACCATGTTTTCTGGTTTCTTCAATATGGTATAGATGTCCATTGTGAAATGGATTGTATTCACAGACAATGCCACTGATTTTCATAGGAATGCAGCCTCCTTTTTCGGATTCATATGACTATTTCAACTAAATAATCTTGCCGATTTGCGGGCAAATTCTGCAATGTTTCGCTGTTTTTTTCGCAGAAACCTCTTGATTCCGCCGTGTATTTCGTGTATAATTGATAAGTAACCCCGCCGTATTCGGATTTTGGGTGAACTTATTCTGAGACATCTTGAAAGGATGGTATTTTGTATGTTAGTTTTGGTAGTGAACGCAGGCAGTTCTTCTTTGAAGTATCAGCTTTTGAACATGGATGATGAAAGTGTTCTGGCAAAGGGCAACTGCGACAGAATCGGCATTGACGGTCATGTTTCTCATAAGACCGCTGACGGGAGAAAGTTCGAAGCAGATTGTGCATTCCCGACACACACCGAGGCTTTTGAAAAGCTCGTGGAAGTTCTGACGACGGGTGATACCGCTGTCATCAAGTCCATGGATGAAATTTCCGCTGTTGGTCACCGTATCGTGCAAGGTGCAGAAGTGTTCGATCGCCCCTGCATGGTCACACCGGAAGTTATCGACCAGATTGATGCACTCGCAGAACTGGCACCGGTTCACAACCACGCACACGCTCTGGCACTCCGTGCCTGCACAGCAGTCATTCCTGCAACCACACCGCAGGTCGTTGTATTCGATACTGCATTCCACCAGACCATGCCTCCGAAGGCATATATGTTCGGTCTGCCGTATGAGGATTATGAAAAGTATCACGTTCGTAAGTACGGCTTCCACGGCACTTCTCACCGTTTCGTTTCCGCTGCACTTGCAGAAGCAATGGGCAAGGACATTAAAGATCTGAAAATCGTTTCCTGCCACCTCGGCAACGGTTCTTCCATCACCGCAGTCAAGGGCGGCAAGTGCATGGATACTTCCATGGGCTTTACTCCGCTGGATGGCATCCTGATGGGTACCCGCTGCGGCGCTGTTGACCCCTCTGCCGTGACATTTGTCGCTTCCAAGCATGGTTTCACGCCTGATGAAATGAGCCAGTACATGAACAAGAAGTCCGGCTTCCTCGGTGTATCCGGTGTTTCTTCCGATAACCGCGATATCAACGATGCTGCTGAAAAAGGCAACAAGCGTGCAGAACTTGCTTCCGACATGGTTGCATATCAGATCCAGAAGTACATCGGTTCTTACGTTGCAGTCATGAACGGTGTAGATGCCATCCTCTTTACGGGCGGTATCGGCGAGAATTCCTGGGAAGTCCGCGGCAAGGTCTGCAAGGACATGAGCTACTTCGGCATCGAGATCGACGAGGAGCTGAACAAGGCGACACGCGGCAAGCTGGTCAAGCTTTCGACAGCAAATTCCAAGGTGGAAGTCTGGGTTGTCCCGACCAACGAGGAACTGCTGATCGCTCGTGATACGCTTGCGCTGATCTCCAAATAATCTGTTGATTTAACGGATATACATTTATTATACCACGCACCATGCCGAAAACGCAAGTCTATTTTGTCTGTGATTCTGCACAAAATTCCCTTGCGTTTTTTGGCATCCTAAGAAAGTTGGGTGAAAAATTTGAGCTGGCAGGATAAAGTGAAGCAGTTTTCCGATAATGTGAAGGATAGCTGCAATCGTTTCTTTGAAGTGCAGGATGACAGTGAAATCGAACAGCGTGAATCCATCCATAAGCGAAAAATGGAGGAAACACGAGAATTTATTGCACCACTGACACCTGAGGAGGAGGAACGCGCGCTTCAGGAGCGCATTGCAAAATGTTTCCCGCCGCAGAAGGAAGCAGAGCCGGAAAAACCGACCATCAAGGAGCGCCTTGCAAAATTGCTTCCACCGCAGGTTGAATTTGAAGATGACGAAGAAGAACAAGGCTCAGAGTCGAAACGTCATGCTGAAAAGAAAGAACAGCTGCGGGAAAAACGGAACCAGTCTGTTCCGTCTGCTGCTGCAAAGGTTCACCGAACCATGCAAATCAATGTGCCAATTCCCGGCGCGGGTGGTTCGGACACCGCACAAAATGCACCTGCACAGCGCAAATCAGGAGCGTTAGAAGAAAAAACCTTCACCATCAATATTTCGCGGAATGGTTCTGTCAAACGCACTGCGCCAACGGAAACGAATCAATCGAAAAAAGAAGAAAAAGCGATGAAAACGGCATTTGCTGCGGACAAGACCGTACAAATGCAGCAGCCGCGCACGGAAACGCCTGTGTCTGCTGAGAAATCGAAACCGCAGACAGATATGGACAAGACCGTGCAGATACAGCTGCCGCGCACGGAGCGTACTGTCATTTCTGAAAAGCCAAAAACGATCGAAAATACTGTGAAAACGATGCACGGTAATGCTTCGGACAGAAAAGCAGCTGCAATGCATGAAATGCCGAAAAAGCAGGAATCTGCGGCAAAACCTGCACAGAATGCAGGAAAAGCGGCAAATGTCCCTGCAATGCATGAAATGCCGAAAAAGCAGGAATCTGCGGCAAAACCTGCACAGAATGCAGGTCAGGCGGCAAATGTCCCTGCAATGCATGAAATACCGAAAAAGCAGGAATCTGCGGCAAAACTTGCACAGAATGCAGGTCAGGCGGCAAATGTCCCTGCAATGCATGAAATGCCGAAAAAGCAGGAATCTGCGGCAAAACCTGCACAGAATGCAGGGAAAGCGGCAAATGTCCCTGCAATGCATGAAATGCCGAAAAAGCAGGAATCTGTGACGAAACCTGCTGAAGCAATCGACACTGTCAGCGAAGCATCTTCCGAATTTGCTGCAACGGAAACCACATCTGCGCCGGTCAAGACGCTGAAAGATGCCGCGCAGGCAGTACCGCAGCCAACGCCTGTGCCCCCTTCGGCAGCATCAGAACGGGAGGAAAACGAAGCACCGCGCGCCCGCATCAAAGGGCTGTTCCGGCAGTTGTTCAAAACGGATTCGTTTGCCGCACCATCGGCTGTCCATTTGGACGATGATCTGGACTTTACACTGTCAAAGTCAAATGTGACGCAAAGTACGAATCTGCGTGAGGTTGCGGCAGATGAACGCCTTGCGGAACTGTACCGTATTGCCGAAGATGCCCGCGCCAATGCCTATGCTCCATATTCCCATTTTAAAGTGGGTGCGGCGCTCGTGACCAGAGAAGGAAAAATCTATACTGGCGTAAATGTCGAAAATGCGTCTTATTCTATGACGATGTGTGCTGAGCGTTCCGCATTGTTTTCTGCGGTATCGCAAGGTGAACGTGATTTTGTCGCTATTGCCATTTCCGGCGGTGCAGAAAATGGCGACACGACAGCACCATGTTTTCCATGCGGTGCGTGCCGTCAGGCGCTTGCAGAATTCTGCAATGACCGCTTGCTGGTCGTTCTTTCCGATGGCGTGTATCGCTTGCAGGAGTTTTTGCCGTATCCGTTCCGTTTATCCGAAAATAACTGAAATTCGATGGGATGCAGCCGCTTGACTGCATCCCATTTATCCGATTCCAATACAGGAGGCGTTTGCTGTGTGCAAAAGGATTCATCGCGTATTTGCGATGCTTTTCACAATGATGATATGTGTCGTGATGCTGACAGGCTGCGGCAGTGAGGAGAATGCGCTGGCAGGCACGGGGCATTCCTTTTGTTATACGCTGGTCGGAAACCCCGACACGCTTGACCCCCAGCTTTCGCAAAATGATTCTGCAAAAACGGTGCTTGCCAATTTGTTTGAAGGCTTGTTCACGATGGATGCGTCAGGGACAGTTAAGCCCGCTTTGGTGCAGGATTATCAAGTGTCGTCAGATGGGCTGACTTACACATTCACCTTGCGGGAAGATTCGTATTGGTATGATGCAAAGCACACGGATTCGCCGTTTTCAAAGGAATCGGCAGTTAATGTGACCGCGGGGGATTTTGTGTTTGCATTCCGGCGGCTGTTTGACCCGATGTACCATTCGCCGCATCGCACGCGCTTTGTCTGTCTTGAAAATGCACAGGACATTCTGGACGGCAAGAAGAAGGCAGAAACAATTGGCGTATATGCAAAAAGTGCGAATGTGCTTGAATTTCATTTAGATACACCCAACGCAAGCTTTCTCCAGCTTCTGACCTTGCCTGCGGCACTGCCCTGCAATCAGGATTACTTTGAAAGTACCAACGGAAGGTATGGTCTGGACGAATCTTCTGTCATTGGAAATGGCGCATTTGCGATGCAAACATGGCTTTATGACCCATACGGGAAGTACAATGTCGTGCAGCTTGTCCGTAATCCGCTGGCGCATCAGGTCAGCCATACCTTCCCTGTAGATTTGACGCTCTATATTGAGAAAAGCGAATCTGACGCAGTTTCGCTCTTTTTGAATGGCTCAACGGATTGTGTCATTACAACGCAGAATTCGCTCCTGACGCGAAATGAATGGAATATGACAGGTGCATACAGCTTGACGCTGGGCTTGGCGGCTGCTGCGGACAGTCCCTATGCAGACCAGAAGATTTTCGAGAGTCTGACGCGCAGTCTTGACCGCAGTCAAATCTCTGTGCCGGATGATGATTTAGTGCCTGCCTACGGTATTTTTCCTCCTTCGGTGACGCTTCTTAACAAGAGTTTGCGGGAGCTGATCGCAGAAACGGCATACGCAAATTACGACTTGCAGGCGGGTGCCGATATGCTTGGTGAGGCGATGTATGAGAAAAATATTTACGAATTGCCGGAAGGAAAAATCCTTGTGCCGTCAGGAATGATGGATTATGCGCAGCTTCTTAAAATTCTGGATATCTGGAAAGAAAAACTCGGTGTGTATATGAGCATTGAAGAAGTGGCGGATGATGTCTATGCTTCGCGGATCGCCCGCGGCAACTATGACCTTGCGCTGATTGCACTGTCTGCTGAAAATAACGCAGCTTCGTCTGTTGTCGAGGCGTTCCTTCAGCATTCTGCCCTGCGTTGCGATCATGCGGATGAACTGAACGAACTGCTTGCGGACGCGGCAAATGCATCGAACATGAATGAATGCGTGGAATTGTATCGACAAGCGGAAACGCAAATGTTGGAGAGCGCGTGTTTTCTTCCGTTGTTCTATAAGCAGCGGTATCTGGTATGCAAGAAAAATGTCGCTGATGTGGGATATAGTCCATTCAGCGGTGTGGTAGAATTCAAGCTTGCAAAATATTTTGACTGATGAGGAGAGCATGACAATGAAACTGGTCACATGGAATGTCAATGGGCTGAGAGCCTGTGAAAAGAAAGGATTTGCTGACTTTTTCAAAGAAATTGATGCGGATTTCTTTTGCATTCAGGAAACGAAGATGCAGACGGAACAGCTTGCGCAGTTAGCGTTTCAGGCGGATGGATATTATGCGTACTGGAACAGTGCGGAGAAAAAGGGGTATTCGGGAACGGCAATTTTTGCGAAACGGGAACCGATTTCGGTGAAATACGAGATGGAAACGGGTGGCGTTTCGAATGAAGGTCGTGTCATCACGCTGGAATATCCTGAATTCTATCTTGTAAATGCGTATGTTCCGAATGTTAGGCGTGATTTGGAGCGCATTCCGCTGCGGATGGAGTGGGAGGATGCGCTGCGTGAACATTTGGCGGTGCTGAATGCGAAGAAGCCGGTAATGTATTGTGGTGACATGAACGTGGCGCATGAGGCGATTGATTTAAAGAATGCGAAAGCGAACGAGGGCAATGCGGGGTATACGAAAGAGGAACGCGAAAAAATGACGCAATTGCTTGCTTCGGGATTTGTGGATGCATTTCGGTATTTGTATCCTGAGCGGACAGATGCATATACATGGTGGTCGTACATGGGGCACGCGCGGGAGAAAAATGTGGGATGGCGGATTGATTACTGGCTGATATCGGAGGGGTTGTCTGCACAAGTGCGGGATGTACGGATTCATGCAGAGGTAATGGGGAGTGACCATTGTCCGTTAGAGATGGAGATTGCGTATCCGACCGTATGATTGAGAAAAAGCGGCTATGCACGCGAAGCGAAATTCCCTTTTCGTCCTGACGAATCAGGAGGGGTTCCCCCCATGCATTACCCGAATGAAAGACAAGAGGCAAGAGAACTGGTAATCGTAGTTCTCTTGCCTCTAAATTTATGTCGGGTACGACACGAGGGGAAATCCTTTAATAGGGTTTCCCCTCACCCCTTCCTGATTAGTTGAACGAAAAAAGGGTGTTTCGCGCTCTGCGGTGCAGACTGCTTGCAGTCTGTTGGCGTCCAAGGGCGCTGCCCCTGGACTCTGCGATTTTTTGAAAAAAATCGAGTAAAACTTTAATTTCGCTTCGCGGATGTAGCCGCTTTGATTCGACCGCGAATTACTTAAAATGTGCCGCGTGCCGCTACAATGTCCGCAAGTTCTCCTA
>JAZUJW010000102.1:0-21955 GCA_045642925.1 Oscillospiraceae bacterium | reverse complement strand
CGCAGTCAGATTTTTCGTCAGATTGTACAGAAATGATGCCGCTGGGCTGACGCCCAGCAAAGAATTTCTGTGCAAGATGGCGGAAAATATGCAAGCAGATGTGCCGCCAAGCCGCAAGGCGTGCTTTGTGCGGTGTTGCCTCAAGTAAAACTTTCATTTCGCTTCGCGGATGCAGCCATTTTATACGGAAAAAATAGCGCTTTCTTTTTTCTGCGTAAAAGTTGACATCTACTTCAAACTATGATATAATAAACTGATATATTGCGAAATCGTATTTTTATCTCTGTCAGGAGGCATTTGTATGCGCGGTCAGTTATTCGTGCTGGAAGGTCTGGACGGATGCGGAAAATCTACCCAGCTCCCTCTCGTTTCTACGGCACTCTCTCAACGCGGTATCCCTACCCGCGTCATCAGCTTCCCCGATTACAACGATCCTTCCTCTGCCCTCGTTCAGCTTTATCTTTCCGGTGCACTCGGTCAGGCGGAAGCCGTTGGCGCATATGCCGCTTCCAGCTTCTACGCCGTCGACCGCTACTGCGCCTATCGGCAGCACTGGGGCAGCGACTTCGAAGCAGGACAAAATATTCTCTCCGGCCGCTATGTCAGTTCAAACGCGATTTATCAGATGACAAAGCTTCCCCGTACCGAATGGGACAGCTTCCTGACATGGCTCGCCGATTATGAATATGTCAAACTCGGACTGCCTCGCCCCACCCGTACAGTCTTTCTCGATTTGCCGCTGGAAACCGCACAAAAACTGCTTTCTCAGCGCTATCAGGGCGATGAACAGAAAAAAGATGTCCACGAATGTAACCTGCCGTTTCTGCAAAAGTGTCGTGAAGCTGCAATTTATGCGGCAGAATATGCAGGCTGGAAAATTGTTTCCTGCGTGGACGAACAGGGCGCTCTTTATGGCATTGATGCCATGACACAACGTATTACAGACGCATTTACTGCGGTTGAATAGATATTTGCAAGGAGGAACAAAGATGATTTACATTTTTTTGGCAGAAGGCTTTGAAGAAGTCGAAGCACTGACTCCTGTGGACTGCCTGCGCAGAGTCGGCAGAAAGGTCTGTCTGGTCGGTGTCGGCGGCAAGGTCATTACAGGCGCACATCAGATTGCCGTGCAGACAGATATCACCACAGAGGAATTCAAGGCAGATGATTCTGTCGAAATGGTGATTCTTCCCGGCGGTATGCCCGGTACTTTGAATCTGGGACAGAATGAAACCGTCACAAGTGCCGTACAGTATGCTTATGATAACGGCAAATGGGTCGCGGCAATTTGTGCTGCCCCGACGGTTCTTGGCAAAATGGGCTTGCTGCAAGGCAAAAAAGCCGTCTGCTACCCCGGCTGTGAAGCTGACCTGAAAGGCGCAAGAGTCTGCCATGATGCCGTTTGCGTTGACGGAAAAATCGTGACTGCAAGAGGTGCGGGCGTGGCACTGGAATTTGGTCTGAAACTCGTGGAATGCCTGCTGAACAAAGATGTCCGCAAACAGCTTGCTGAGAAGATGATTTGCAAATAATGAGTATTACCGAAGAAAAAAAGGCGATTCGGCAGGAAATGATGCGCAGACGCGCTGTTATGCCGTTTGATGTCCGTGCAGAAGCGGACGCGGCAATTTGTGCGAATGTGCTGGAAAGTGAAGCGTTCCGACGGGCAAAGACCGTGTTTATGTATGTGGCGATGCCGCATGAAGTCGGAACGAAAGCGCTGATGCAGGCTTGTCTGGACACAGGCAGAACGCTTGCACTTCCTGTCTGCAATACTGTCGCACATACGATGATTTTCTATCGTCTGGAGGCAATGGACGAACTGCGGGCGGGTGCGTATCGGATTCCGATTCCGCCTGTTGCGGAAGACCGCATCTGTATTCCCGATGCGGAAACGCTGATGCTTTTGCCAATGATGGCATATGATAAAGAAGGATATCGTCTGGGTGCGGGCGGCGGCTATTATGACCGCTATCTTGCACAGTATCCTGCACTGCAAACCCTTGGTCTGTGCTATGCGGAATGTACAGTGGACGCATTGCCGCGTGATGCGTATGACCGCACAATGATTGCCCTTGCAACAGAAAACGGAATGGAGGATTTCCATGGCGAACAAACAGGAACAGCCAAATAATACAGCAGAAGATACTGCGAAAAACAGCAAAGAAGAAAACAATGCGGCCGCAGAAGCAGAACAGGAAGCGGATGCGATCGTCAACGAAGTGCTGTCGGATGACTCGGTGGAAGATGACGAGGACGAAGACGAGTACGAGGATGACGATGAGGACTTCTATGAAGCCGAACGCCGCCGCCGTGCCGCACGCAGAAGACGCAGAAAGGCACTTCGTAAGCGCAGAAAAGGCCGTGGTGTATCCTGTGTGCTGATTCTGCTGACATTGGTTTTGTCTGCATCGGTGCTTTCTGCGACGACGATTCTTGCCGTTGCAAAAGAAATGTACGGCATCGACAAGGATATCGACGAAAGAATGATCACGATTCCTGCGGGTTCGACCGTTACCGAGATCGCAGAACAATTACAGCGGGAAAATCTGATTCGTCTGCCGCTTGTATTCCGTGCGATTTCCCGTCTGGGCGGCAGTGACGGAAAATATATTGCAGGTGAACATGAACTTTCTCCCGCAATGAGTTATGAAGCCATGATTGACGAATTGTGCAAGAATCATGCCGATGAACGTGAATATGTCAAGGTGACCATCAAAGAAGGCACAACGCTTTGGGATGCTGCAAATCTGCTGGAACAGAATGGCGTCTGCGATGCGGAACAGTTCGTTTTCTACTTCAATGCAGGCGGATATGGCTTTAAATTCGAGGAAAAATTGACAGAAAATGATCCGATGAAGTTCTACAAGATGGAAGGTTACTGCTTCCCCGATACCTACGAATTCTATATTGACGAAGAACCGCAGATCGTGGCACAGAAGATTTATTCGAACTTCGACCAGAAAATCACTTCGACCGATTACAAGACCATGAATGAACTTGGCATGACGCTTGATCAGGTCATTACGCTTGCATCCATCGTGCAGGCAGAGGCACCGACTTCATCTTCCATGAAACACGTTGCGTCCGTATTCCATAACCGACTGAACAATCCGGGCGTATATACGCAGCTGCAATCTGACCCGACACGTAAATACGCGGAGGAGGTCATTTCCAAACTGCTGGAACTTGACAACGAACTGATGATGAACGAGTACAACACGTATATCGGACAGGGCTTGCCGCCCGGAGCGATCAACAACCCCGGAAAAGAAGCCATCAATGCGGTACTTTATCCCGCAGAATCGAACGATTTCTTCTTCTGTGCAAATGTCAATACAGGTGAGATTTTCTATGCAGAAGACAATGCCGGTCATAATGCGAACCTTGCGCTGATCAAGGCACAGCAGTCGGGCGCGGCATTGGCAAGTGATGATGAGGGAAGTGGAGACGGTGGAAATGGTTAAACCGGAACTGCTTTGTCCCGCAGGAGATTTTGAATGTTTTACATCCGCGCTGCAATACGGCGCGGATGCCGTTTATCTGGGGGCAAAAACATTCGGAATGCGTGCGGCGGCAAAGAATTTTGATATGCAGCAAATGGCGGATGCGGTACAGCTTGCGCACCGACAGGGCGTGAAGGTATATCTGACCGTGAATGTTCTGCCACGAAACCGTGAATTGGATGCATTTCCGAGCTTTTTGCGGGATGTACAGGCTTGCGGTGTAGATGCGGTCATTGCGGCGGATCTGGGTGTTATTACGACCGTGCGGCAGCTTGCGCCGAATCTGGCGGTTCATGCATCAACACAGACGGGCGTAGTCAACTATGCTACGGCGACTGCCCTTTGGAATATGGGTTGTGAGCGTGTGGTGCTGGCGCGGGAACTGTCATTGGATGAAATTGCGGAATTGCGTGCAAAAACGCCGCAGCAGCTTGAAATTGAAGCGTTTGTGCATGGCGCGATGTGCATGAGTATTTCGGGGCGCTGTCTGCTTTCGGAATATTTTACGGGACGTGATGCAAACCGTGGGGCGTGTGCGCAGTCCTGCCGTTGGAAATACGCGCTGATGGAGGAAAAGCGACCGAATCAGTTCTTTCCGATCGGGGAAGATGAGGATGGTAGCTATATTCTGAATGCGAAAGACCTTTGCATGGCGCAATATCTGGAAGAACTTGCGAAAGCGGGCGTATCTTCGTTTAAAATTGAAGGCAGAGCGAAGGCTGCGTACTATGTGGCGGGTGTGACGAATGCATACCGCATGGCGATGGATGCAGTGTTTGGAGAGCCGAAAAAGGAAGTACCTACGTGGGTATTTGAAGAACTGGAGATGGTCAGCCACAGACCGTACACGACGGGGTTCTACTTTGGACAGCCGATGGACAGCATTCACAATGCGACGGCGAGTTATGTGCGCAATTGTGATGTTGTGGGAATTGTGCAGGGCGTGAAGGACGGACGGCTGATGGTGAGTCAGCGGAATCGGTTTTTTGCGGGGGATGTGCTGGAGGTATTGAAGCCGTACTCGCAGCCGATTCAGGTGACGGTGACAGACCTGCGGGATGCGGAAGGAGAGCGCATCGAGAGTGCGAATCATGCGGTGATGGATTGTTCGATGCAGTATGAGGGGGAAGAAATTCCTGCGGGGGCATTTTTGCGCAAGCGTGTTACAGAGTAACCGTGTGGAAATTTTCATGAGAATCTCCCTTTGGAATCCTCAATAAAAGAGCCATATAAAATTACTGCATACACAATTGTCGAAAAGGCACAAAGCCTAGACTCTGCTTTATGCGGTTACTGTGTACTCATACAAATCGTTCGCGAGTTTCCAAAAAAGCCTTGATTTTTTTCGTTTTCATGGTAAAATAGATTTAGCACTCGAACGGTTCGAGTGCTAAATCCGAACAGTGCGTGTTGCTCCGACGTAACACCCCAATTTTCATTCAGGAGGAATCTGTTATGACTATCAAACCCCTCGCAGACAGAGTCGTCATTAAAATGACCGAAGCAGAGGAAACCACAAAAGGCGGTATCATCCTCACCGCTTCCGCGCAGGAAAAACCTCAGGTTGCAGAAGTTGTCGCAGTCGGCCCCGGCGGCATGGTTGAAGGCAAGGAAATTCCCATGTATTTGAAAGTCGGCGATAAGGTGCTGCTGTCTAAGTACGCCGGTACCGAAGTCAAACTCGACGGTCAGGAATATACTATTCTCAAGCAGTCCGATATTCTCGCAATCGTAGAATAATTCGACAGTCTGCTTTTACACATTTTTAAAAGGAGTGTTTTTTGAACATGGCAAAAGATTTGAAGTACGGTGAAGAAGCAAGAAAGGCGCTTCAGGCAGGTATTGATAAACTCGCTGATACGGTGAAGATCACCCTCGGCCCGAAAGGCAGAAATGTCGTTCTCGATAAGAAATTCGGCGCTCCGCTCATTACCAATGACGGCGTGACCATTGCAAAGGAAATCGAACTCGAAGACGCATTCGAGAACATGGGCGCACAGCTCGTCAAAGAAGTTTCTATTAAGACAAACGATGCAGCAGGTGACGGTACTACCACCGCTACCCTGCTTGCACAGGCAATCATCCGCGAAGGCATGAAGAACATCGCAGCAGGTGCAAACCCGATGATCCTCAAAAAAGGCCTTGACAACGCTGTAAAAGCTGCTGTTGCTGATGTTCAGGCAAATTCCAAGGCTGTGGACGGCAGCGCAGATATCGCCCGTGTCGCAACCATTTCTTCCGCTGATGAGAAAATCGGCGCATTGATCGCAGAAGCAATGGAGAAGGTTGCCAAGGACGGTGTTATCACCATCGAGGAATCCAAGACCGCTGAAACTTACAGCGAGGTTGTCGAAGGTATGCAGTTTGACCGCGGTTACGTCAGCCCCTACATGGTCACTGACACCGACAAAATGGAAGCTGTTTACGATGATGCGTTCCTGCTGATTACCGACAAGAAAATCTCCAACATTCAGGAGATCTTGCCTCTGCTGGAGCAGATCGTCCAGAGCGGCAAGCGTCTGGTCATCATCGCAGAAGACGTGGAAGGCGAAGCACTCACCACGCTGATCCTGAATAATCTCCGCGGCACATTCAAGTGCGCAGCTATCAAGGCTCCCGGCTTTGGTGACAGACGCAAGGAAATGCTCAAGGATATTGCAATTCTCACCGGCGGCGAAGTCATCACCGCAGACCTCGGTCTGGAACTGAAAGATACTCAGCTCAATCAGCTCGGCCGCGCCCGTCAGGTCGTCATCTCCAAGGAGAACACCATTATCGTAGACGGTGCAGGCAACAGCGATGACATTCAGGCTCGTGTTGCACAGATCCGCACCGAAATCGAGAATTCCACTTCCGATTTCGACCGCGAAAAATTGCAGGAGCGCCTTGCAAAGCTGGTTGGCGGCGTAGCAGTCATCAAGGTTGGCGCACCGACCGAAATCGAAATGAAGGAAAAGAAGCTGCGTGTGGAAGATGCTCTGGCAGCAACCAAGGCAGCCGTTGAAGAAGGTATCGTTGCAGGCGGCGGCGTTGCACTGCTGAATGCTGCAAAGGCTGTTGCTGAACTGGTTGCAACCCTCAGCGGCGATGAAAAGACCGGCGCACAGATCATCCTCCGCGCACTGGAAGAACCGATTCGTCAGATCGCAGCGAATGCAGGTCTGGAAGGTTCTGTTATCATCGAGAACATTCGCCGTGAGAACAAGGCAGGCTATGGTTTCGATGCATACAATGAAACCTATGTTGATATGATTCCGGCAGGTATCGTAGACCCGACTAAGGTAACACGTTCTGCACTGGAAAATGCGGCATCTGTAGCTGCAATGGTTCTCACGACCGAGAGCCTTGTGACCGACATCAAAGAGCCCGCACCTGCTGCACCTGCAATGCCCGCAGGCGGTATGGATTATTAATTTTTCGCACCCCATCCCAAGAGTGCCCGCTGTGTTTCGATGCAGCGGGCGCTGTTTTGTTTGTAGGAAATGCGCATAACGGCTGTTTCAACAGCTTTTTTCAAAAAGCACTTGCAATTCTTTGACAATTGTGTTATAATAAAACCGATTTGGGAAAAATCCCATCTACACTTCATTTTCCTTTAGGAGGATCTTCACGATGAAACATCAGCACTCTATTTCTGCATTGGTGCTTTCTGCTGCGGTACTGCTTTCCGCAGTTTCTCTTTGTGGCTGCGGCGAGTCAGGAAATGCACAGAATCCTGACGAGCCCATTTCGACTGCTTATGCCCCTTCTGTTCCTGAAAACCCTGTTGCGGATGATGCCGCAGGTCAGGTCACGTCAGGCAAAAAAGGCGATACCATCAATTACAGTGACAAAGTGAGCGTTGTAATCAACGACATTGTGGAATTGGATACGAAGTCGGGTACAGGCGGCAGAATCCTGCTTGCAGAAATGACCATCACCAATACAGGTACTGAAAAGATTGACTGTAGTATCGGTACGCATTTCGGTTTGGTCGCAGACGGCGGCGAGGAAAGTCTGGCAGATGTCATTGATGTCGGCGCACAGATTTTTGCACGTCAATACTATACCCACATCAGCAGCACCCTTCAGCCGTTCAATCAGGCAATTGAACCCGGTCAGTCGGTGCAGGGCTATATTTCCTTCAAAGCGCCTGCCACATTCAGTGAACTGAAACTGATGTATACGCCGTTTAAGTATTACAACAACGACAAGGTGGAAATTGTGATCGCTGAGGGCGATATCCGCCACTATGTTGAAAGCTTCAGCGCGGCGAACGAATAATTGCATGATGCCGTCCCTTTCGCAATGCGAACGGACGGCATCTGTTTTATGGAGGTGAGAGAGGATGCTTTTTTGCAGAGCATTGGAAACGCAGGAAATTTGCAGTGTTTATCAGCAGTATCTTGTCAATGATTTCCTGCCGGAAGAACGGAAGCCGCTGGACAGGATCCTGACGGCACTGCAAGAACAAAAATATTGGTGCTTCGGCTGTTTTGAAGGCGATACACTTGTAGCGTATGCGTTTTTCGTTGGGCAGATGCAGGAAGGAAAACGGTATTTTCTGCTGGATTATTTTGCAGTGATTGACGGACGGCGCGGAGAAGGCATCGGTTCGCAATTCTTGCGGCTGCTTCAGGACTCGATACGCATTGCGAACGTGATGATATGCGAAGTGAATCTGCCTTCGCCGGACAATGCGGCAGAAATGCAGGAATATCACCGCCGCATGACATTCTATGAACGGGGCGGCTTTGTGAAAACAGGCGTTACCACAAAGGCATTCGGTGTGCCGTATGTCCTGCTGGAATATTTGCAGGGCAAGCCGCATACCGCAGAGAAAATACGGGAAGCCTATGGCGAACTGTATCGTATCGTCCTGCCGGAAACGCTTTATCAGACACAGATTCAGATTTTCTGACAGAAAAATGCACCGCCTGCCATTCATTTGCAGACGGTGCTTTGCGTCATTTATTCGCAAGGTTTGGATTGCCGCTTTGCCATGCGCTTCCAGTTGCAGAAGCCGTACAGGTCATTCACAAGAAACATCGTGAAACAGCCTGCCATCGGCAGTCCTGCCGCGTCCTGCGATGCCGCAAGACACCACAATACAATCAGTACGATGTCATTGGAAGCGTAGGCAAGGGCATAGTACGGACTGCGCAGTGCAGTCAGGGCAGAGGCAAGAAAACTGGTAGCGATGGACAGAGTGCTGACGGCAAGCTGTGCCGTGCCAAAGGCTTTCAGAACAAAATAAAAGAGAAATGTCACTGCCGCTGTGCCGAGCCATAGAAAAATGACGGTTTTGCGGCGCAGTGTCCCGACTGCGACTTCCTCACTATCCTGATACGGATGTTTCAGCCATGTGACCAGTGCAACTGCCGCCATCGGTGCAGTCATGCAGAGATATGTCAGCATTTCGCCGTAATATCGCACAGAAAAGGAAATCGCACCATAAAACACCGCAAAGACGATTGTCAGGATTTGCCCCATCGGATGCCCTTTTGCTACGAAAATCAATGCCGTGACACCAATCAGGGACGCACAGAGCGATGCAATGTCGGGTGCGGGTGTCAGGCAGGTGCAGAGCGTGACTGCCGCCATGGATATGAGCCACAGCGCCCATTCTCCGCGGCTTAGGGTACGAAACGGGTTTTTCAGTTTCATCAGACCACTCCATGTTTGGAATACAGAAAACGGAAACGGCAGTCCGAATATTCAGACTGCCGCAAGAATTCCGTGTGATTGGGGATTAACCCTGCTGAGGTGCGCCAACGGGGCAGTTTTCTGCACAAGCACCGCACTCGAGGCAGGTATCAGCGTTGATGACGTACTTGCCGTCGCCTTCAGAAATAGCGTTGACAGGGCAAGCATCTGCGCAGGCACCGCACTGGATGCACTCATCGGAAATGATGTAAGCCATTGTAGTTGTCCCTCCGTGTTAAGATTCCGTCCTGCACGGATGCAGATTCGGTATCTCTATTGTATCACAATTTTGAAAAAAAGCAAGTGGTTTTCGAAAATAATTTGTTTTTTCCATTTTTCGACAGCCATTTTTGCGCTTCGGCAGGGCAATTTCAGGTTTTCTGTAATTTCTCTCTGTTCACTCTTGCATATTTTTTGATTTTATGCTATACTGATGATGTATCATTATGCCCATGTTATTTTCCGCAGAAAGGCGGTGTATTTTCCCCGCTATGGTTTCTACCCCGATTTATGATTTTGTGATGGACTATGTCCGCAGAAACAGCCTGCGCTTCCATGCGGCAGGTCACAAAGGCAGAGGCTTCGGCGGCTGGCTTGGTACGGCGTATCCGCTGGATATTTCCGAAATTGCCGGCGCTGACCACATCACGCTTCCTGACGGCATTATTGCCGAATCAGAAGCAAATACGGCTGCTTTATTCGGGACAGGCGGTGCTGTTTTTTCTTCTTTCGGCACAGCCCCCTGCATTCATGCCATGCTTCTGCAAATGAAACTGGAAGGCAGAACCGTTCTTGCCGCACGCGGCGCTGACCGTGCCTTCCTCCATACTTGTATGCTGCTGGACTTACCCGTCACATGGATCTTTCCCGATTCGAATGATGCCTTTTCAGGCGTTGTGACTGCGGAAGCCGTTAATGCGGCACTCAAGCGCAATGTCGGAGATGCCTGCGTTTACCTTACTACCCCCGATTATCTCGGCGGCATTTGCGATGTTCGTAAAATTGCCAAGGTCTGTCAGAATTACGGTGCAAAACTGCTGGTTGACAACTCCAACGGCGCACATCTTGCCTTTGATAAAGTCAATCTGCATCCTATCGCACTTGGCGCTGACCTCTGCTGCGATGAACTCTCCAAAATGCTGCCTGCATGGACGGGCGCTGCCTGCCTGCAATGCAAAAATCCCGCAGATTATCCTGTGCTTCGTGCAGTCATGGCGGCTGTCACCATGGATGCCCCTTCGTATCCCGTGCTGGCTTCCATCGACCTCTGCAACCGCTATCTTGCGGCACAGGCAAAACACGATGTTTTTACACTCGCCCAGCGGATTCGCCGCCTGAAGCTGAAATTAAGCAACTACTTCGCATTCCACGAAGGCGATGTGTTCCATATCACCATCGACACCGACCGCTGCGGCATGGACGGCAATTTGCTGGCAGAATGGCTGCTTTCGTGCGGTGTCGCCTACGAATATGCAGATTATCACCATGTTGTGTTGCTGTGTTCCACCTGCACGACCTATACCGAACTCGAACAGCTTGAACGCATTCTGATGGAATGCCCCTACTGCCGACAGGAATTGCCGCGCACCGAAACACTGCGTCTGCCGCATCCTTATGTGATGCTTCCGGCACGTATTGCTGCATTTTCTGCGAAGGAAGAAATTCCTGTTTCCGAATGCAAGGGACGTGTGTTTGCGGATATGAAACCGCTGCGCAACCCGCCGATTCCGTTCGTGGTCTGCGGCGAAGTGCTGGACGAACAGTGCATCGCGCTCTTTGAAGCTTACGGCATCGAAACCGTCACGGTGGTTCGAAAAATCTGACCGTCCCGCACGGCACATATGGAAGGGCTTCTAGTACAGAAAGGATTGATATTACAGAATGAAACTGATTTTCGCAGTGGTCAACGGTGACGACAGCGCCGCCGTTTCCAAAGCACTCTCCAAGAACGGTTTTCCCGCTACCAAACTTGCTTCCGCAGGCAGCTTCCTCAGTGCAGGCAATACGACCTTCCTGATTTGCGTTTCGGAAGACAAGGTGGATAATGTCATTGACGTGGTCAAGCAGAAATGTCACCACAGAAAGCAGTTTATTCCGTCTACGCCGACATACAGTTCCAATGCGGGTACTGCGGGCGCACCGTCTGCGATGCCGCTGGAAGTTGCCGTTGGCGGCGCGACCATCTTCGTGACGGATATCGAACGCTTCGAAAAGCTGTAAAATGGCAGAGAAGATCCCGCACATCGCGGGCAATCAGACGCTTTGCAGAGAACTCATCCAGATGCGGCTCGGCAATCACCTGCCCCATGCACTGCTGCTGCACGGCGAAACAGGCTGCGGCAAGAAAACCATCGCAAAATGGTTCACGATGCTGGCGCTTTGTGAGCATCCGACAGAACAGGGCCCATGCGGCATCTGCAAAGCCTGCAAGCTGACTGCCGAAGATTCGCACCCTGATGTCCGTACTGCGGAACATTCAGGCAAACGCATGGGTTACCTGATCGAAACTGTCCGCGATATCCGTAAGGAAGCTGCCATTGTGCCGAATAATGGCAGTCTTCGCGTGTTTTTGTTTACCGATGCGGACGGCATGAGCATTCAGGCACAGAATGCCCTGCTGAAATCGGTGGAAGAACCGCCCCCTCATGCACTTTTTCTGTTCACGACCGAAACCATCGGTACGCTTTTGCCGACATTGCTTTCGCGTATGACCACAAAGGCGGTGTTCCCTGTTACACGCGGTGAATGCGTGACGGCACTCTTGCAGATGGGATACAGCGAAACGGATGTGCAGACGGCTGTCACCCGCTTTGACGGCAATATCGGCAAATGTGCGGCATATCTCGAAGATGCGGGACTGCGGCAGGCGGCGGATGATGCCGCAAAACTAACGCAGGCGCTCGCCGAACATCGTGAATATGACCTGCTGCGTCTGCTGACGCTGGCGGCTGCCGACAAGGAACGCCTGAAAAAAACATTGCTGCTGCTGGATGTGCAGCTTCGTGATGCGGCAGTGCTTTCGATGGATGAAAGCTTTGTCCGTCTGGGCTGTGACCGCAGTGCGGCAATGGCACTGGCAGAGGGCTTCACACCAAACCGTGCCATGAAGATGCATGATGCGATCACACAGGCACTTGCCGATCTGGATGGCAATGTTGGTGCGGTGCTTGCCGCAACAGCACTCTGTGCTTTACTCATGCAGTGCTGATTTTGATACAAAGGAGGAATGCACGCAGTATCCTGCGGTGCATTGCAGAGATATATGACTGAAATCATCGGAGTCAAATTCAAAACAAACGGCAAAGTCTATTCCTTTGCACCCGGTGACCTGAATCCTGCGGAGGGGACGTATGTCGTGGTCGAAACGGCAAGAGGCCCCGAATGCGGCGAAGTGGCATCCCGCCGTCACGCTGTGGCAGATGAAAGCATCACCGCCCCCCTGAAGCCGATTCTCCGCCTTGCCACAGAGGAGGATCTGCGCGTTCTGGAACGCAATAAGCAATATATGGCGGATGCCTTCAAAATTTGCGAAGAACGCATTCAAAAGCGCGAACTGCCAATGCGGCTGGTCGATGTGGAATGCGGTTTTGACAGCAATAAGCTGATTTTCTACTTCACCGCAGAATCGCGTGTGGACTTCCGCGAACTTGTCAAGGACTTGGCATCCGCATTCCATGTCCGCATCGAACTGCGTCAGATCGGTGACCGCGATGAAGCAAAACTGTTGGGCGGACTCGGCATCTGCGGCAGAGAATTCTGCTGTAAGGGCTATCTCAGTGATTTCCAGCCCATTACCATCAAAATGGCAAAGGAACAGGGACTTGCCCTGAATCCTGCCAAAATTTCAGGTACTTGCGGCAGATTGATGTGCTGCCTGCGTTATGAAAGCCCTGTGTACGAGGAACTGATGCGCTTTACCCCAAAGGTCGGTTCTACGGTGGTACTGCAAGGCGAACCGCCTGTCCGTGCTTATGTGATGGAAGCCAATCTCATCACAGGCAAACTGCGCGTCAAACCGGAAAATGCAGAAATGCCGATCACGGTAGACCGTGCAGATGTCGAGCGTTTACAGGATATGACAAAGCGCATGACGCGAGAAGATCTGCGCGACAACCGCCGCGAAAACGGTGGCAGACCGACTCCCGCAAAGCCGCCTGCGGCAAATCTTGCAGCAGCCGAAAAGCAACAGCCGAATCCCGAACAGGCTGCGGAGAATGCCGCTGAAGAAGTGCTGGATGCAGAACTGCTGGCACTTTCGGATGATGCGCCTGTTCAGCAGCGTCCGCCGAAGCAGCCGCGTCCCAAGCGCGAAAACAACGGAAATCGTCTGCCGCGTGAAAATGCAAACCGTCCCCAAAAGCCGCAGCAGCAAAATCCACCGCAGAATCGTCCCGCACAGCCTGCTACCGAACCTTCTGCACTGCACTCCGAATTCGGAGAAAGCCGTCAGCAGCAGCCCGTTCCCACTACCGTACCCCGCACAACAATGCCGCTGGATGCCATGGATCTGACAGAGCACCGTGCCGCAAAGCCACAGTCCGCAGAAGGCGAAGGCAATGCACAAAACCATGACAACCGCAGCGGAAACTTCAATCGCCACAATGGAAACAACAACCAGCGCCCACGCCAGAACCGCAGCAACGGAAACAGAAACGGCGAAAATCAGCAGAACGGAAACGACGAACATAAGCCGTACCGCCGCAATTTTAACCATGGAGGCGGCAATCGTCCGTCCCGCCCGAACCGACCGCCGCAGGATAACAGCGGTAAAAAATCTGAATGAAGGATGAGGAATGAACCATGTATCTGAAGGGAGAACAGAAGACAATGTTTTTACAGGAACTCGGTAAAATCGAAGCAGAAGCGTTTCTCACGCTTGCAAATGAAATGATTGAAGATGACGGCATCGTTTCCGCTGAAGAAGATGGTCTGATCGAACGCTATCAGATGGAACTGAACTGCCCCGGCTTCTCTTACGATGCAGCAGCGTGCAACGCCGCAAGAAACACCCTCGCAGAATTGGACGACATCACGAAACGCAAGATCTACATGGAGCTTTATTCCATTGCCATCTGCGATAATTTTGAGGACAAGACCGAACGCATGACGCTCAATGCCCTGCGCGATGCCTTCCAGCTGGATGCGCATATTTGCAGCGCACTGGAATCCTGCGTGTTCGATTTGTACAGTGTTTACACGGAGATCGACCGTGCTTTGCAGCTTGAACCTTCTCCGATTCATGTGGAAGTCTGAGGATGCACAGAAGCATCATCCTGTACAAAAACGGATGATGCTTCTTTCTTTTCTCTGTGATTTTTTCGGCGAAAATCTCTTGACAATCGGGGCGCAATATGTTATAATAATGAAGCTGTAGAATGTATATGGGCTCGTAGCTCAGCTGGGAGAGCGCCGCGTTCGCAACGCGGAGGTCGAGGGTTCGATCCCCTTCGGGTCCATCTCAACGCCCCTTGACTGCCGCAGGGCAGGCGAGGGGCTTCCTTATTTCTCCCGCTGCTGACATTTTGAATAGTGTGCTGCTGCGTGCAGCGCCGGGAAGGAGTATGCTATGTCCGATATTATGTACCGCCTGATTCCTGCACAGCTCGATGCACAAATTTCGAAAGAACAGGCGCGTTCTGCGGTGCAATTCCTGCGGAATACGCTGGAAACGGATGATGTGGTCTATGTCATTGCACAGACTGCCATGTTTGTGGACTGCGGAGAACGTTTGCGCTATATCGGCTGTCCGCACTGCCATAAAAAACTGCATCTGAAATGGTGGGCTGCTGAAATGGCACGCTGTTCCGAGACAGGCTTTGAAGACCGCGATATTATCTTTCCCTGCTGTAAGCGTCAGGGCAAACTCGAAGAACTTGAATACCGCGAACCGTGTGGATTGGCAAAAATCGTATTTGAGATTCGGGAACCGAACGGTGTGATGGATTCTGAAATGATGAATACTCTGCGTCTGATTCTCGGCTGCGATATGCTGGAAATCATTTCACAAGGGTAAGGCGGCGTCGCATAAGCTGACAAAAACAAAAGCGGCAGGTCGGAATGAGATTCCCTGCCGCTTTTTTGTGCGATATTGACAGGGAACTGGTCAAAATGCCGTTTTCCATCGCGCAGTGCTTGACAACGAACGCATTTTGTGGTATTATTTTGAAGGGAATGTCCGAGGGAAAATCCTCGGAAAGTCTATTATTCCCATATTCAGGAAAGGAAACGATTATGGTAACAGCAATTGTAGGCGGAAACTGGGGCGACGAGGGCAAAGGTAAACTGACCGATGTCTTTGCTGCTGATGCGGATTATGTCATTCGATTTCAGGGCGGTGCCAATGCAGGGCACACCATTATCAACGAATACGGCAAGTATGTTCTGCATATTCTGCCATCGGGCGTATTCCAGAAGAATACGGTCAACATCATCGGCTCGGGTGCTGCATTCAATTGTGAGGCGTTTCAGCGCGAACTCGAACAGCTGAAAGAGGGCGGCGTTCCTACCCCCAATATCCTGATTTCTGATCGCGCACAGATTGTCATGCCTTATCATATTCTCTTTGACAGACTGGAAGAAAAGCGTCTGGGCAAGCACAGCTTCGGCTCTACACAGTCCGGTATCGCACCCCACTATTCCGATAAAGCTATGAAAATCGGCTTCCAGCTTGCAGAACTCTATAACAAAAACCTTGCGGAAAAGGTCGAGCGTGTCTGCCACATCAAGAATGCCACTATTCAGGCACTCTACGGCGGCGAAGAACTCCTCGAGCCCGGCAAGATTCTCGCATATCTGCGTGAATGCGGCGAATTCCTCAAGCCGTACCTCTGCAACATGGCACAGACCATGCACGATGCCATCAAGGCAGGCAAGAATATCGTGCTCGAAGGTCAGCTCGGTTCTCTGCGTGACCTCACCAGCGGTATCTACCCGATGACCACTTCTTCCTCTACGCTGGCAGGTTACGGCGCAGTCGGTGCCTGCATCCCGCCGTATGAGATCAAGCGTGTCATCACTGTTGTGAAGGCATATTCTTCCTGTGTCGGCGCAGGCCCGTTCACTACGGAGATTTTTGGCGATGAGGCTGACCAGCTTCGCCATAAGGGCGGCAGCGATGGCGAATTCGGTGCAACGACCGGTCGTCCGCGCCGTATGGGTTGGTTCGATATCGTTGCGACTCGTTATGGCTGTATGCTTCAGGGCGCAACGGATGTTGCCTTCTCCCTGATCGACGTTCTCAGTTATCTCGATGAGATCCCTGTCTGCGTGGCATACGAAATCGACGGTAAGCGCACGGAAGAATTCCCCAGCGGCGACCGTCTGGATGCTGCAAAGCCGATCTACGAAACACTCCCCGGCTGGAAATGCGACATCAGAGGATGCAAAAAGTACGAAGATTTGCCTGAAAATTGCCGCAAGTACATCGAATTTGTTGAGAAACAGATTGGCTATCCGATTACGATGATTTCCACCGGCCCGGACCGTGCGGATATGATTTATCGCTGATATTGACCGAATGCAACGAGCGAACCGTTTTTTCGGTTCGCTCGTTTTTGCAGGAATATGTGATTTTGCATGAAAGGTGGTTTTCCGATGTCTGATTTATTCTTCTGTCCGGAGCGCTGGGAAACGGATGCGCTCATCTCGACCAATATTGCTTCACACGTTACAGTGAAGGGCTTTCAAGGTATCCCTGTGGATGCATGGCAGCTTGGCGACTGGGAACAGCATTGGACTGCCATCCAATCTGCCATCCATATGGAAGCGGGCTGGCTGGAATCAGGCGGGGAATACCGCTTTTGCTTCTGGCTCAACGGCGGCGAAAATGCGGCGCATGACGAAACCTGTATGCTTGAAATTTTCGGTGATAACTGGGAAAACCGCTTGTCTTTCCGCTTGAATCGGGAACATACCAAACCGCTGCTGGAGAAAAACGGCTGGCTGCTGTTTGCCATTCCGTTCACTGCACCGCAGGCAGCAGATGCCCTGACTTTCCGCTTTGTGGCGGCGGGCGCGGTCTGCACTATTGCCGGCGTGCCGGATATGGATATGGCTGCTTGTGAAAGCCTGATTTCTGATGAACGCACCTTTGACCGTCCGCAGCGGCATAATGTCGTGTTTCCTGACGGTTATCCTGATGCACCGAAGCAAAATGTGGTGTTTCAGTCGGCAGGGCATGAAATTACACTTTCAAAACGAAAACTGCGCAATGCCGCCATTTTTGCGGGCGTGACTGCCGGCGCGGTGTTGCTGTATTATCTGACACGCAGGAAAAAAGACAGCCACACACAGTAAACAAAAGAAATTTGTGAAATTACGGAGGAAATCTTTCTATGAAGTTAGGCATGGTCGGTCTGCCGAATGTCGGCAAAAGCACCCTTTTCAATGCACTTACCAATGCGGGCGCAGAATCCGCCAACTATCCGTTCTGCACGATTGATAAAAATGTCGGCATTGTGTCCGTTCCGGATGCACGTCTGGAAAAGTTGGCAGAGATTTATCAGCCGAAGAAATTCACGCCTGCCAACCTGATGTTCGTGGACATTGCAGGTCTGGTGAAGGGCGCATCCAAAGGCGAAGGTCTGGGCAACCGCTTCCTTGCGGATATCCGTGAAGTGGATGCGATTATTCATGTTGTACGCTGCTTTGAGGATGACAATATTGTTCATGTGGATGGTTCTATCAATCCTGCCCGTGACATTGAGGTCATCAATCTGGAACTGATTTTCTCTGATATTGAAATCATTGAGCGCCGTCTGGACAAGACCAGAAAACTTGCGAAGGGCGACAAGAAATATAATGCAGATGTGGAACTTCTGGAGCGTTTGCAGGCACATCTTTCGGATGGAAAGCCTGCCCGCAGCTTCGAGTGTGATGAAGATGAACAGGCAGTGCTGGACGAATCTCCGCTGCTGAGTGCGAAGCCTGTGATTTATGCTGCAAACCTTTGCGAAGCAGATTTTTCCGGCAATCTCGCGGATAATGAACATTATCAGGCAGTCGCAAAAATCGCGGAAGCAGAGGGTGCGGCGGTATTTCCCATCTGTGCGCAAATTGAGGCAGAGATTTCGGGCATGAGTGAAGAAGATCAGTCGATGTTCCTTGAGGAACTGGGCTTGTCCGAATCGGGACTGAACCGTATTATTCATGCGGGATACGAATTGCTGGGGTTGATTTCGTTCCTGACGGGTGGCAGTGATGAATGCCGTGCGTGGACGATTCGCAGGGGGACGAAAGCGCCGCAGGCAGCGGGTAAGATTCATTCGGACTTTGAGAAAGGATTCATTCGTGCGGAGGTCATTTCGTATGATGACTTCATCGCGTGTGAGGGTTCGATGGCGGCTGCGAAGGAAAAAGGTCTTGTGCGCATGGAAGGCAAGACGTATGAGGTTGCAGACGGTGACATTGTGTTGTTCCATTTCACCGCATAAGCAAGGCTACACACGCACATTGCGGCTATTTTATTGAGGATTCCAAAGGGAATCATTCCCTTTGGCGAAGTCCAGAGGCAGCGCCTCCGGACGCCAACAGACTGCAAGCAGTCTGCACCGCAGTCGGCGAAATTCTCCATTTCGTCCTAACGAATCAGGAAGGGGTGAGGGGAAACCCTATTAAGGGGTTTCCCCTCGTGTCGTACCCGACATAAATAAAGGAAGGCAGGAAGAACGCTATATACCGTTCTCTTGCCTTTCTTTGTTTATCACGGGAGATGTTATGGGGAACCCCTCCTGATTCGTTGTAAGGAAACAAGGGGCGTTTCGCACTCTATGGTGTAGACTGCTTGCAGTCTGTTGGCGTCCGGAGGCGCTGCCTCTGGACTTTGCGATTTTTTGAAAAAAATCGAGTAATACTTTCATTTCACTTCGCAGGTGTAGCCATTTTGATTCGGAAGAATCTCACGTTGCACCCAATTGTGGTCGGATATTGTGAAAAAGTGTCAAATTGCCAAAGTAAAAGAAAAAATTATCTCGCTCCGCTTTCCTTCGAAATATATCGAAAGTTTAGATATGATATTGTTACTTTATATTGCTTAGCCATTTAGCAGAATCAGAAACGAAAAGTATCACATATTATATTTATCTTCAACTCGATGCTCTATACAGAGAGTAATATCGAGTTTTGCACCAATATGGCAGGTTAAACAAAAAATATAATAGTATGTTGTATACTGTTATATAATGAAAAGCATGATATATAATCAACGTTTAGAAAAGTTTTTAATAAACATTAGCGAATCTATTGACAAAATGTGAACAATGTGCTATGATATAAGCACAAGGAAAAACACAGCATGAACGTAAATACATCAAATGTGTGATGGTGTTCCTTGTTCTTCATCCCCCAATTCGAAACAGCGACAGGTTGGTAAATCCGTAACGCGCGGCGGTTTTACCTTACCCAAACCTGTCGTCCCACAACCTCCGAAGTGAACCGATTTCATTTAAGAAATCAACAAAACGTAAAAAAGACACAATGAAAAGGAGTTTATCAATATGAAGAAAGCAAAGAAATTTCTGGCAGGTCTGAGCGCGGCCGTTTGTCTGGCTGTATCTGCAATTCCGTCTTTCACTGTCAATGCTGCTACTGTCAAAGAACAGGTCGCTGCAATGGCAAACAAATATAATGGTTGGACACATAGCAAATTCACAGGCGAAGATTCTTTGAACTGCAATGACCACTGGTGCGCAGCATTCGCTTGTATGTGCGCAAGAAAAGCAGGCGCTTCCTTCCCGAAGTGCGGCAACATCAACTCGACAACCAGCCTCGCTGAGGCTTACAATAATGTCGGTAAATATCATGCGAAAATTTCCAACGGCTTCGATTACGCCGGAAAGCATCTGCCGACACAAAAGGTAGACAGCGCTTATCTTCCGAAGCCGGGCGACCTCGGTATTATCGAAACCAACGGCGACGACGATGACCCCGACCACACCGTTCTGGTCCTGAATTCCTACAAAGACAGCTACGGCAACGTCATTGTCGAAACCGTAGAAGGCAACATGAACGGCAGCGGCGATGGCTGGTACTACTGGAATTCCAGTAAGGTACAGAAAGTCACATACACCAACTACAGAACCACTTGGGGTTCTTACTTCTGGGGCGTTTGTGAAGTTAATTATGGCAACCAGGTCATTGACGGTTTCGTACCGCAGGTCAAGCCGACTGCTGTATCCGGTTCGCGTGCAAGAGCCGTTGAAGAAGCTGCAAACTGCGTCAAGAACGGCACAAAATACAGCACCAGCGTTCTGTTCGTGATGGATATGCTGAGCAAGGCAGGCGCAACCAACTACACGCCTTCCAATACCATCAACATCAGTGTTCTGAAAAAGAACTACAACAATAAGAACGCAGTATTCAGCCCGTCTTCTTATGTGCCGCGTCCCGGTGACGTTGCACTGCTGGAAACCAACGGTAAGCCTTCCGATGGTGAAGATGCAATGGCAATCGTCATTGGCACCACCACCAAGAACGGCAAGACCGTTCCTGTGATGATCGGCAGAAACACTTCTACCAGCACTGCTGAGATCCTCGACCTCAGCATGGGCGACAAAGTGTCCTGCTACTGCACACCATACTACAACGTCAGCGACCGCGGCGATATCAACATGGACGGCAAGATTGACCAATCGGATGTCACAATTTTGAGAAACTATGTCACCCACGCAGGCAACATTACCGGCGCTTATCGTCTTGACTGTGCAAACGTTGACCGCAAGGGTGCGGTAGACCTCACCGACCTCAGCACATTGTCCGTTCGTATCGACGACGGTCGTATCTACGAGGGCGAATCTTCTTCCTTCTCTCATAATGTCGGTCGTGTCGCAAGCGGCTGCTGTGAAGCAAACACCGCAAAAGATAAGCCCGGTCATCTGGCTTATGGTCCGTATGTCACCGGTATCTCCACCGGCTCCAAGGTTGCTTCCTTCCGTCTGAAAATCGACAACAACACCGCTGAAAACTACAATGTTGCAACGATTGACGTATACGATGCAACAACAGGCAAGGCACTGGCTTCCAGAACCATCACCCGTATGGAATTCGTAGCAGCGAATACCTATCAGGAATTCCAGCTTGGATTCACTAACCCGAATTCCACTCACAAGCTTGAGTTCCGTGTATACTACTGCGGCAACTCCGCTCTGAGTTTTGACCGCGTTACCATCGCTGCGAAATAATTCGGATTTCCGAATTCTTCAATAAGCTTGTTCCTATCCCCTCTAAACTTACTTTCTCCATTCCCCAATCCCTTTATCCGAAAACCCCTATTTCTTTCTTGTAATAACACAGCTTTCCGTCATGCTGATGGCGGAAGCTGTGCTTTTTTGTATGATAAATAACGACTATATGCAGAAAACATCTCATAGTCATTACCCGTTGACGAATAAATTGTGAATAATGTGTGAAAAGCACAAAAATTCGTTGATTATACACGATTTGTTCGTATTTAACTGTTATACCATTACGTCATAAACGCCTGAAAAACAGGCGATAGGGAGATAAGAAATATATGGAAATGAAACATTATGTAAATCTTTGCACGGTAGCAGCATTGCCGATGAGTACTGTCTGCTATATGCCGCTGACGGTGGGCGCAGAAGAAATCTCTGAACCCCAATGGAGCAATTAAGGCAACACCGCACAGAGCTGGTGGTGCAGGATACGTATGGTCAAACGAGTTTGACCAGTCAGATTTTTCGTCAGATTGTACAGAAATGATGCCGCTGGGCTGACGCCCAGCAAAGAATTTCTGTGCAAGATGGCGG
>JAZUJW010000101.1:0-5842 GCA_045642925.1 Oscillospiraceae bacterium | reverse complement strand
GTATCGCTGCTGCTTATATTGCGGTGGAATGTGACGGTGATGGTTTTCGCTGTCCAGTGTGCATAAAGCGTAGATGCTGCTTTAGTTGTATATTTGCTATCTGCGGTGACTTTTGTGCCACCCGAAGCCGCTGTGTACCAGCCTGCAAAGGTGTAGCCCGTTCTGGTCGGCGTAGGCAGTGTGCCATATGCCGCACTCGGCTTTATCAGCATATTTTTTGCAGATACAGTGCCGCCGTTTGCATTGAACTGCACATTGTATACCGAAATCGCATTTGATGTAATTCGCTGATCAATACTGGTGATGACGCAGCGATAGGTATTGACCGTGCTGGTTGGAGCGGGCTGATAAGTCGGAGAAGTCGCGCCTGAAATGTTTGACCATGTGCTGCCCGATTTGCTCTGCCACTGAAATTTGATTTTGCGCGCTGCAAAGTCAATGGAAGAAGCGTTATTGAAACCTGACACAACAGACAGACACGCAGGCGTCGTCCCATTTGCAGCGACACAAGTCGGCTGACTGAATGCATATACATAATGGTGTCCGTGATAACCGGTAGAATATTCAGAGCCGGTCTCATTGATCGTTCTTGTGCGCATTTCATATTCGTATAAACCGACAGGCTGCGTAATATCACATACAACGGAAGTTGCATTGCGAATATCGGTATTTGTGGTAATATTGTGCCACTGAACTGTTCCGCTTAATACTTCTTTTCCGTTTACGATCTTGCCCATTGGCGGATACCATAAATCATCTGCACTGATCGTAATCGTCTGTCCGCCAAAGAGAATGGTGGTTGTGGGGTTGTGATTTCGTTCAAATCTCATGGGCGTTAAGCCGTAATTATTCCATTTTTCATTCAGCAGCTGATCTACGAACTGCGTGAATGTAAAGTCGGAACGAATGTTATCGATGAAATCCAATTTGAAACTGCCGCTTATCATATAGAGCGTTTCATAAAAACGAATGAGAAGTTGAGAGGCAGTATATGAACCTTTGTATAGCCCGGTACTGCACAGATAACCCTTTTCATCCAGAATATTCTTTGTTGCCTCCATGACATAGATATGATCCCAAAAAGTTGTGATTGTATTATTTTCTTTATTGAGCAAAGAAAGGCAAGTTGGAATTTTTATCAGGTTATAAACAGAATTAAATTGATTATAAATCTGAAGTGCCCCGGACATAAAGCTGTCTTTGATATTTTCCGGTTTGACGATAAACTGCGCATAGAATCTGTCCCAGTTTATTTTGCTGGTTGATCCGATCAGTGTATCGTAGATCAGTTTTTTGTATTCCGCATCCATCGGATTCATATTTCTGAAAAGATTCGTGCCGGTATTTGCGCTGAGAAGGCACACATCAAAAGTATTGCAGTTTCCATATATAATATCAGATATCGTACTTGGATCTACTTCATCCAGTGATTTGTATTGGTAAAAAGTGCTGTTGATTCCGCTGAATGTATGAGATATGAACGAATCAAAATATAAAACGGATGAATAGAGTTTGTCCGAAACTGTGGCAGCAGAGAATTTGTCTTTCGATGAATCATAATACGTTAATATGCGAAAGTGCGGATCGGTTTCTGCTTTTCCGTTTCCCATAGCATGAACGGCTGCGAAAGAACGAATATTCACTGATGTTTCGCTATGAACACTGAAATATCCTTCACCATAAGAATGGGAAGTTTCATGCAGCAGGCACCAGCTGGCGTAAAAATCTGTTGTGGTGCATTGCATGATGGCAGTCATGAGTTGTTCCGTATAGTCTTCATTGGTATTCACACAGGAACCATCCCACCAGCCAGCCCCCAACCCATTTTCATTTTCATGCGACATATGAATAAAAATATTCAACACGCCGTGAGATACACCCGATATTGCTTTCAGTGAATTCAGGTATTTGCAGTATTGGATTCCAAAGTTTGAAAACATCGTGTCCGTAACGAGTGTTTGCGGATACCGTTTTGCATCAAAAAAGATTGCAAAATTCTCTCCGCTTGTTTCCTGACTGACAACGACCTGATATGCGCTGTAATCAGCATCTTTTTGAAAAGCATATTTAAAGTCGGAGGCATCGGTCGGATAGTCTTTTTCAAACGCTGCCAAAGATGCATAGCGTTTGATTTTGACACCTGTCGCAGCATCTGCGGCTTCGGCTGTCAGACTCGGCAGCGTATTCGGTTTACTGCTAAGCAGCGGCAGCATACACGAAAATACGACCGTCAGAATCAACAGGACGATTGCAAGAGCTTTTTTTCGTTTTTTGAGCATTTGGATAACTCCCTTTCATGAGCAGATTTGTCGGATTTGTGAGAATATCATATAGAGCCAACAATTATATTATGTCACATATGTCGGTTGATGTCAAGTGTTTTCCTACAAGGGCATCGGTTGCACTCCTTTCTGTGGATGCCGTAATCGGCATCTCTGTTAGTATATAGTGGAACAACCCCCCGTTTTTTCACAAAATCCGATAAACTGCACCAAATGAATATTTTTGGTACAATAGAAAAATAAAAGAAAAAGGCGTATCTTCGCACTTTCAGATTTTTGTAATCTGCTCAAAGTGCAAGATACGCCTGTTTTTTGCCGTTTTGTTCTCCGGCTGCGGACAGTTATTTAATCCCGAATTCCGAACACGGTATCCCATGCTTCATATGTTTCGTCGATGAGTTCCCGATTTGCCTCGATAATTGGATTTATCTCGTCGATATAGTTCCAATCTTCTTCGTCCTCAAAGACAGGATTTCCCTGACTGTCCATGTAAATCTGATGCAGGATCCCGTCAGAGTCGTTGACCATCACGCCGTATGTGTCCTCATGAAACAGGTTCAGCCAGACAATCATGACAATATCAACCATTTCATGGTCAGGGAGTGTTTTATTGGCAGAAAGGTTTCCGTTAAATCTAAGATAGCTTGGCATAAAAACATTAAAGTGATATCCGTTGAAATTCTTTGTATAAGACACCTCACCAGCGAGTATTTCCATATTTGTCTTATCACGAAAAACCTTGTATTGATTGTAATGCAGAATCCAGAGCACGTTCCATACGGCGAATGTAATCAGCAGCACGACTGCGGCTGCCACGATGATTTTTTTCTTGGTCATAATTGCACGATCCTTTCTGCGGATGAAAGCAGGCGTTGATCGTGCGTGACCATCACGATCGTTTTGCCGCTTTGATTCAGTTGTTTGATGATGTCAATGACACGCAGCGCATTTTCCCAGTCCAGCGAACCCGTTGGTTCGTCCGCAAGGATGATATCGCATTGTTTCAGCATCAGTCTTGCGAGCGCGATGCGCTGCTGCTCTCCGCCGGAGAGCTTATAGACAGGTTGGTCTTGAGCCGCTTCCAGACCGACATTTCGGAGTGCCTGTTCGATGGAAATATCCGTCCTGAATTTTGCTCGTACCATCTCGAGATTCTGCCGAACGGTTTTGTTATCGACCAGCCCGTAATTCTGAAAGATAAACCCGATCTTTGTCTGGAAATAGCTGCGCGGCGGCTTGGAATCTTTTGTAAATACGTAGGAATCCACATGAATTTCGCCGTCTGTCAGCGGTTCTAACCCACCGATCATATTGAGCAGCGTGGTCTTGCCTGCACCGCTTTTTCCAGAGAGAATCGCGAACTGTCCGTCAGGAATTTCCAGCTCGAAGTGATCGAAAATGATTTTCTCCTCGAATGATTTTTTCAGGTTCTGTATACAGATCATAACGCTCTCCCTTTCACAATCTGAATGATACTTTTCCGGAAAAACCGCCGATACAAGATAATGACTGTAAGCAGATCCGTCAGCGCAATCAGCAAAAATCCGTACAGCAGATTCCGACTGACTCCCATATCCAAAACTGCGGAAATGATCGCAGCACAGCCCACAGATACCAGCAGAATGACCGCATTGATCCCAATCGGTGCGGAAAGAAACTTCCCAAACGGGTCGCCAAGGCAGTATCGCACCGCCAGTTCCATTTTATGGGAAGTGATGTAAAGCCGCGTCATGCTGATGATGGTCAAAATCGTGAGGAATACCAGCACGATCATCAGTACCGTTTCGACCATTGCCATTTTCTGGATCTTTTCTCTGTATGTTTCGTACAGCTCTGCTGCGGACGTACTGAAATATTTCCAGTTCTCAGGCGCATCGGCGTGCTGTGCAAGAAACGCCTCCGTTTCTTCCGCCGTGACGCGGTACAACACGTTCAAGGGCGAGTACTGACTGTTGTTGTTCAGAAACACGATTGGTTCTGTTTCGTAGCTGCTGAGATAATTGCGGTCAGAACCGATGCATACCGCATGAAATTTCTCATATTCGATGACAGCATTTGCTTCGCCTGTGAAATTCCAACGCATCAGCTCAGAACGCACTTGCTCAGGCAGCGTTTTCGGAATCAGAATTGCCTGCGGCTGCTCTTGAATCAGGCGCGTGAGTTCTGCATCAGGTTCACTTAGCTGCACATCCTCCTGCACCAGTTGCAAAGCCGCGCTGTTCATGTTCATGATGCGATATCCCGAAACATCGGCATACAGTTCGCAGATTACGGCATCTTGCAGATGTTCCTGATAAAACTGATCGCAAAGGGCATAAAAGGGGTCTGAATAGGCAACCAGTCCGTCCGCCGAAATATCGTTTTGCGTACCGACAAACGAAATATAATTGAGATCTGTGTGATTGCGGAAAAAGGAATCCTGCCGAAAAAACGAAATGCACTCTTTCAGCGCATACATCACAATTGCGCAGCCGATGATGACACAAATGCAGATGACGGCTTTGGTCATGCCAAGAAACGTACTGACGGTTTTGTCGGCAATCGCATTGGAAAAGCCTTTTTTGACGTCAAAGCGGAGCATGAACAGATAACATACGGAATTGCACATAAGGAACAGCAGAAAACAAAGAATGCTCCTGCTGAAATGATAGCCTGAATGACAGAAGCACGCGGAAATTGCTCGCGCTGCGGCAAATGCAATGCTGAGAATCAGCACATCCGCGGCGATTTTTTTCAGCATCAGGACAAAGATGTTTTCCCCGTTGACAATCAGAATGGTCTTTTCCTTTTCAAAGTCGTAGATCTCAAATACGGTAAACATCAGCAAAACCAAAAACACGACCAGCCACATACCGAAGAACAGATACCGATCGGAATCGCTGTTCCCTTTGGTCGGATATTTTCCCGCATAGTCGTTGACCAGCGCAGTCTTGAACGCGCAGACATCATCCCAGTTTCCGTCCACATACAGCAAAATGCCGTTTGAATCTTCAGGGAGTTCCGAAATCGACGCAAACGAAACGCAGATCGGGTCACAGAAAAAGGAGGTATATTTCCCTGCACGGAGATCGCAGGTTTTCGCCAGCATCGTGGCGGCTCCCTTTGTTCCGTAAATCGTCAGCAGATCTTGATGGTTTGTGCCACCCTCCGACTGTACTGCAAATACCTCGACATGATGCTGCGCAGCACTTGCGGCAATGTCGGCGCAGAGATCAGACTGTTTTTGTCCGATTTGAAGATAGACACTTGTCTCTGCAAACTGATACTGAAATGAAAATAGCCTTTCACAGCACATCTCGCCGACTGCTAAAAATGCTACCAGAAACAGAATCAACGCAAAGATATATTTGATTTTTTTAGACATAACCCCTCCATATATACACGATCATATCGCAGCCAATGTCAGATTAGCTGCGATATTATGATATTATTCAGTTCTATTAATAATCTTTGTATACCGTTGCGTAACATAATAATTGCATATTTGAGCGGAACAACGCCCGCATCAACACAGTCATTATATATGAAACCTCATCAAATGTCAACTAGTTAGGTATGGA
>JAZUJW010000100.1:0-16421 GCA_045642925.1 Oscillospiraceae bacterium | reverse complement strand
CATGGAACGGACGTCGCTCGGTTCCATATCGGAGTTGATATAATTGGAGAAATACGGCGTTCCGTATTTGGACGTCATTTCAAACAGCATCCGATTGTTTTCCGTATCGGACCAGTCAAAATCACGGGTGATGGAATAGGTCGGGATCGGATACTGGAATCCTCTGCCGTGGGCATCGCCTTCGATCATGGTCTCGATGAAGGCTTTGTTGATCATGTCCATTTCCTTTTTGCAGTCCTTGTACTTGAAGCCTGCGGGTTTTCCGCCGACGATACAATCGAGTTCTGCAAGGTCATTTGGAACAGTCCAGTCGAGTGTGATGTTGGAGAACGGCGCCTGTGTACCCCAGCGGGAAGGCGTATTGACACCGAAGATGAAGGATTCGATGCTTTTTTTCACTTGGTCATAGGAGAGGTTGTCCGCCTTGACGAAGGGGGCGAGGTAGGTATCGAACGAGGAGAATGCCTGAGCGCCTGCCCATTCATTCTGCATGATGCCAAGGAAGTTGACCATCTGGTTGCAGAGAGTGGCAAGATGCTTTGCGGGTGCGGAGGTAATTTTGCCTTCGACACCGCCTAGTCCTTCCTGAATGAGCTGTTTGAGCGACCAGCCTGCGCAGTAGCCTGTCAGCATGGAGAGGTCGTGGAGGTGGAGGTCGCCGCTGCGGTGGGCATTTGCGATTTCCTCGTCATAAATTTCGGAGAGCCAGTAGTTTGCGGTGATCGCACCGGAGTTATTGAGAATCAGACCACCGACCGAGTAGGTGACAGTAGAATTCTCTTTCACGCGCCAGTCTGTGACCTTCACATAGCTGTCTACCGTGTCCTTGTAGTCCAGAATGGTAGACTTCATGTTGCGGAGCTTTTCGCGCTGTTTGCGGTAGAGAATGTAGGCTTTGGCGACGTCTGCATAGCCTGCTTCACTCAGTACAGCTTCTACGCTGTCCTGAATGTCCTCCACGGCGATCATGTCTTCTTTGATCTTGGGTTCAAAGTTGGCAGTGACACGCAGTGCGAGCATATCAATCACAGTCGGGTGATATTGCTTATTGGTAGCTTCAAAAGCTTTGCGGATTGCCTCAGAAATTTTGCTGATGGAAAACTCAACGATCTTTCCATCGCGCTTGGTGACCTGATACATCATTAAACCTCCTGAATTGAGTTCCTTTTGATGGGACTTGTCATTCTGTACAAGTCGAGAAAGCGAAAGTCAAAGCTGAATGCCGCGCAGCTGCGCATTGGGAACATAGGGCAGCACTGCTTCTAAAAGCTGCTGCATTTCCTGTGGCGTGCATCCTTCCACATGGTCGGCAATCAAGTCATTGGAATCCACGAAATTTTGCAGGTAGTAATGTTTTGCACCTTGGATCCACTGACCAATGCGTACCAGATCGGAAGGTGTGTGGTAGTTTTTTACGATGGTGGTGCGGAATTCATATGGCACGGTATCTTCCAGCAAAAAATGGATACTTTCCGTGATTTTTTCGATATGCGGGTGTTCTGTGCCTGCGGTCAGGGTGTACTTGTCGGGGGCATTTTTGATATCCATGGCAACCATGTCCAGAAGTTGCTCCTTGCAAAGGGTACGGAGCATGGCAGGGTTGGTGCCATTGGAATCCAGTTTGACCTGATAGCCGAGCGCACGGATTTTTTGAATGAAGGTTGGGAGTTCGGGGGAAAGCGTCGGCTCTCCGCCCGTGATGCAGACACCGTCCAGAAGCCCCTGCCTTTTTTTCAGGAATGCAAAAAATTCTGCTTCGGAAAGGGCAGAATCACATGGTCGTGTGACCAATCCTGCATTATGGCAGAAGGGACAGCGAAAATTGCATCCCCATAAAAAAACCGTGCAAGCGGTATGTTCAGGGAAATCCAAAAGTGTCAGCTTTTGTAATCCAGCGAGAATCACACGCTCACCGCGCTTTCTGAAAATATGTTAAAACAGAAATGAAAACAAAACGGAATCCATGAAGGAAAAAGCTTCAAATACTACATATAGTGTTTTGGAGAAGAATACAACACTATACTTCGTGTTTCGTACATCGCTATCTATGATTATATCAGCTTCTTGCGAATTTGTCAATAGGTGCAAAAAATGATATATGATGTAATCAACACGGCCGATGCAGGAATGTGGCGTGCCTGTGAGGATATGCCCTTGTGTGACGATTCATTTAATTATTGGGGCATTCTGCCAGAAAAAAGTGGGCTGTCAGAGTGCTGAAATCTGATTGCAGAATGCGGTGGAAAGGGAACAAAATGAATAAAAACAGAAAAAGTCTATGCTGGGGCGCTGAAAGCGGAATCGGCGGCGGAAAATGGAAAAAAAGAGAGATTTTTTCTATTTTTGCAGAAATATTCAAATCGTCTTATCATGGTACAAATAGTTGGTATAATCTTTTGATAGTAAAGGCTTGACAAAATGTTCACAAAGTGGTAAAATAAATAGTACAATATCACAGATAGTAAGAAGACGAGAGTCCACCAGACCATATCTTGCAAAGGAGTGTTTAAAATGAAACTGCCACACTAAGCTCCCGACAAAGTCGGATACATAAAGAAACCTCTGACTTTGGTCGGGACACAGAATGCTGTGGACGCATTGGGTATGTTCCTGCGTCCATGAATGCGATTTGTGGAGAACGATTTCCGATGGGCGTTGGTGATTGGGAAGAATCCCCGATGCATTGAATCAGGTGATTACATTTTTGAGTCATCAATCATGCAGAAATACATCATTCGTTTCGTGTGCCGTTGACGGCAGAACGAAAAGTCACAAAAACATTGCAGTATTGCTTTATATTCAAAAGTCAATGAAACATCGTTCAGAAAAGAGGTAATCATTATGTTCGAAAACACACGTAAATCTCAATCGTTAGAAGAAAAATTCAATGCAATGAAGTTTGGCCGTTCTGATTTCCCGAATCCGGAAGGCTACTATGAATTCCACGTAAATCAGATGTTTAAGGATAGCGCAGGGTGCTCATACGTTGTCCAGGAAAATAAAAAGACCAATGATATGAGCGATTGGATCTGGTGCGAAAAATATAAGGTCGGCAGCAGAACACAGGAGTATGTCAGTGTAGATATGCTGGTCAACCACTGCACCAAATTAAATTGAAAGCATGACGGTTCGGGTGGAACCCGTCTGCCTTTTCGCTGTATCCATAAACGAAACGCCGAGGTAAAAACCTCGGCGTTTCGTGTTGACAGATGAAATTACGGATTCATTTGCCGTATGCCTGTGCAAGCTTCTGGAAAGCAGGCAGGCTGCGTTCGATCATTTCGGTTGTGACACAGTATGCAATGCGGACGAAGCCTTTGCAGCCGAAGCTGTCGGAAGGCACGAGCAACAGTTCGAATTCACGCGCTTTCTGGCAGAATGCATTGGCATCTTCTTCGAGGGCTTCCACGAACAGGTAGAAAGCGCCGTCCGGATGAATGCAGCGGTAGCCGTAGGAGGTCAGCGCGTTGTAGAGAAGGTCGCGGTTCTTGCGGTAGATGGACAAATCACCCGTTTTACCGACATTTTCAGCCACGACACGCTGCGCAAGGCTTGGTGCGCAAACGAAGCCGAGCGCTCTGCCCGAACCGCAGACCGCAGCATACAGTGCGCGGTTATCCTGCATTTTCGGCGAAACAACAATGTAGCCGATACGTTCGCCGGGCAGAGAAAGCGATTTACTGAACGAATAGCAAACGAAGGTGTCATCATAGAGATTGGTCATGTAAGGCACGACGGCGCTCTCATCGTAAACCAGTTCACGATAAGGTTCGTCAGCCAGCAGGTAAATCGGATGACCGTATTCCGCAGACTTCTTTCGCAGGATATCGCAGAATTTCTGAAGATTATCAGGGGTGAAAATGACGCCTGTCGGGTTGTTCGGGGTATTGATGATGACTGCTTTGGTATTTTCGCTGACCAGTTTCTCGAATGCTTCCAGATTCATCTGGAAGGAATCGGTATCAGCGGGGACAACGACCAGCTTTGCGCCTGCCGCTTCGACAAAGACACGGTATTCCGGGAAGAACGGTGCAAAGGTCATGCATTCATCGCCTTCGCAGAGGATGGCGTGGAGTGTGACAGTCAGGGATGCCGCAGCACCGCAGGTCATGTAAATATCGCCCGCAGAAATGCCTGCCTGATACCGTTCATTGATGTTTGCAGCAATCGCAGCACGAGTCGGTTCTGCACCGACTGCGGAGGTATAGCCGTGCAGCAAAACGGAATCGGTCTCATCCATCAGGCGGCGGATGGTGGTATGTACGCTTTCGGGTGCGGGTACACTCGGATTTCCAAGGCTGAAATCAAAAACATTTTCTCTGCCGATCTCTGCGGCGCGGCGGTTGCCGTATTCAAAGGTTTCGCGGATGACAGAGGGGGCTTTTCCGAGTGCCAGCATGGCATTGTTATAAGGCTGAAAAGACATAGGGATTCCTTCTTTCAATAGTTTGTATGACAGCGGGTTATCAGCTTGTCAAGTACAGTTTCATGATACCAGAAAATGCGTTTTTTGTCAATAGGAAGATGCAGATGCGCCGTAGGTCGGCGGGATTTTTTCGTAGGTGCGCCATGCATAGAATGCCACGCCGAGCGTCAGAAACGGGGTGTATACGAAATCTGCGTCTTTGCTGATGATTCCGAGTTCCTGCCATGCAGAGGCAAAATCAATATGCAGTCCCATGGCGGGGAGGAAGAAGCGTTTGACCTGTCCTGTCTGTACGCCGTAGAAAATCAGCACGGAAGCAGAAATATGAAATACGATCAGACAAAGCATACAGAATGACAATTCGACATTTTCAAAAAAGGCATTGTCTGCAACGCTTTGCATATTATAGCATGGATGATTTCAGAATGCAATTGTTGTTCTGTTATAAAGAAGGCGTCCGGAGACATTGTCTCTGGACGCCTTGTGCTTGGTGATCGGAAAATTTTGTACGCCTAGCCGCTTACTGCTTGTTCAGCTTTGCGAGTAAGGATTGCTTCATCATTGCCAAATCGCTGACGTTCAGTACTCCATCTTCATTATAATCGTATTTTTCCCAATTTTTCAGCGTTTCTGTCTTGCCCGTCAGCCATTTTTCCAGCATGATAATCTCCCCCACACTCGATAATTCATCAAATGTCAACGCGGATCTGTCCCGTTTCAGCCGTACTGTGATGCCCTTGCAGTCGTCTGCATAGGTTTCCTCCAGCAGATAATCTGTCGGAAGTACATAGCCTTGTGGAATCTTACGCGGAGGCCCTGCCAGACCAATGTCGATCTGAACCGCATCCTTATATTGAGAAAAGTCGAAAATATATGGATTCTGTTCTTTCCAGTCCCAATTGATCATCGGGCCGGTACGTTGTTCTTCGTCCAACGTCATGACAATATACGGCGCAATAGACATTGTATATACTTCATCATCATAAGGATGGATCAGTTCGCCCGTGTCGTAGTCAGCCACCTGAAAACGCACGCTGTACGGCTTCAGGTCAGGCGCATACAACTCTACGGTTTTTCCTTCCTCACGAATGCGGAAGGTCTTGCAGACCGTGCTTTCCACACTGATCGGATTATCCAGTTCCCATGAACGCCCAATCATCCATTTCATCTCGGAAACGCCGTCTGTTTTGCCGCGATATACAAGGCATTGCAGTGTAGTGCCGCCTGACGCCGCACCTTTTTCTGCACTCGGATACGAACGATACGAACATTCTACATCCATGAAGCATTCGAGTTCTCCCGTGCCGCTTTGCTGTACATTGCAGTCATAACCCGCACTGCCAACGTATTGTGCCAGATATACCACAGTATTGTCATGCATGAAAACCAAACCGTTTTCCTTTTTGCAGGCTGAAAATTCCGTTGCACAGTCAGGCAGCCAACCGAAAATATCCGTCTGGGTGATGTCCAGTGACTGCGAAATCAGGAAATTATAATACCTGCTGTTTTTACCATTTCCAATACCAATGTCATACTGTCCTTCGTATGCTGCCTTGCACACAAATACATCAAAATCCACATCATAACCGGGGTGTACCACATCTGTCAGCGTGTAAGTTTTATGGATGAGCTCCTGACAGGCAAGGCTGTTCGACATCGAAATGCCCCATTCTTCTTCTGTCGAATGTGCTGTAACCGCACAAATGTAACCATCCTTGAAATATGTCGCACCATGCGTATTCAGAAATGACACCGCCGAATCGGCACTGTTCGGAATCCATTCAGGCAGTTCAATCGTATTCGTATCCGTATCCAATGTTTCCGCTTGTACCGCGGGAAGTTCGCAAGGCACCAGAACAGCACACAGACAGGCGGCGATCCCTGCGGCTTTGATTCGATTCCACAACATCATACTCATCCTTTCAGATATCAGTCATCCAGTTTTGCGATTTTTTTCAGAATCATCGTCAAGTCATTCGCATCGTAGCATTCATCGCCGTTCATGTCCGCATAGGTCATGTACTGCGCAATGTTTTCAATGGTGGGGTCTTCATTCAGAATGCGGCTGAACAGGATCACATCACAAATGTTGACCTCTCCGTCCAGATCAATGTCACCCAGCGGCATTGCAGGCACTGCGTTCATCAGACGGAAACCGCGCTCTTTCGCATAATTTGCAGCAAAGGACTGTTCTGCGGCAATGAAATCACCTGTGAATACATCTTCCTGCGGCTTTTCCTCATTCTCCGGCAGATTCGCAAATGCAAAAGTACCGATTTCCTTGACTGACTGCGGCACAGAAATCTGCTGCAAAGCAGTACAGAGGTTGAATGCGTAATCACCGATGGATTCCAGACCTTCTTCCAGTTTCACTTCTGTCAGACCTGCATTCTGGAATGCATAATTGCAGATGAATTTCAGGGAAGCAGGAAATTCCAGTGTTTGCAGACTTTGACAGAAGGCAAAACTGTAATCGCCAATGTTTTCCAGCGTGTCGGGCAGTGTGACTTCTGTCAGCGCATCGCAATATGCAAAGACATTCTTCGGCAAAGATGTCAGAGGTGCTTCAATGACCACGCTTGTCAGTTCTTCGCAGTTTGAGAATGCATATGGTGCGATGGAGGTCACAGATGCAGGAATCACGATGGAACGAATATTACTGCCTGCAAAACACATTCCGAGTTCAGTCACACCATCTGCCACAATGACTTTCTCCACGCCGGCACTCTCATAGAGATTCTCTGCCATTTTCGTTACGGGAACGCCCAGAATCGTACTCGGCACATACACCAGATTCTCTGCGGACTGGTATTCCAGAATTTCCGCATGGTCAGCATAAACATCGACCTTATAGGTTTCGTTCTGCAAATGCAGCACCACATCGGCATCGCCGTACAGCGTTCCTGCAAAGGCATCGGGCGCGATGTACTTCACGCTTTCAGGAATTGTGACGCTTTCCAGATTCGGGCAGTTTTTGAATGCACCTGCACAAATGGCTTCTACGCCGTCCTCAATCACAACTTTTGTCAGGGAGGCGCTGTCAGCAAAGCAGTTGGCAGGAATGGTTTTGATGCTGTTCGGAATCACGACCGATTTCAGATTGACCATGCCGCGGAATGCACTGTCACCCAGCACTTTCACATGGTGCGAAAGTTCAAAGGATTGCAGCTGTGATTCCTGAAATGCGTGTGCACCGATGATTTCAACGCTGTCGGGAATGCTGACGAAGCGGTTTTCCAGTCCATAGCAGGCGGTACTGATGATTTCTGTCACAGGCTTCCCATTCCATTCCGCAGGAATCTCAGCCACAGGGCTTTTCGATGTTTCAAGATACCGCAAAGCAGCAAATCCCTCGAATTCATAGAAACAGTTGCCGCTTTCATCGTATTCGGTCGTCAGAACGCCCTGATTTTCCAATGCTTCATCTAATAAAGACATATATACCCGATGCTGCATCCCATCTTCATCCATGCCATCGAATGCTTCCTCAGAAATTTCTATCAGCAGTGGTTCAGGAATCGCAAGTTCCTTCAGGCTTGGGCATTCCGTAAAGGCACGCGGGTGAATACTCGCCAATGAATGCGGCAAAATCACTTCGGAAAGGTTTTCGCACTTTGAAAATGCGCCTTCCTGAATACCGGATGTTCCCTCAGGAATCGTGATGCTGGTGAGTAAGGGGTCATGACAGAAGCAGAACGCCGGAATTTCGGCAATACTGCCTTCAAATGTTACGGATTTCAGTGCATTGCAGTAAGCAAATGCCAGTTTTCCGATTTCGCAGACCGATGCGGGAATCACAACACTGGTAATGCCAATGCTGTCGAACGCTTCTGTCTGAATTTTCGTCACAGGAACACCATTCACTTCTGCGAGAATGGTCACATCCGTGATCGGACTGATATCTGCTTCTTTTTTCTCACCTTCCGTCTCATCCGGCAGGCCCATTTGGTTTCTGCCTTTATATTGCTTTACTTCCGCATGGTCGCTGTATACCGCATATTCCACGCTGTTTTCCTCGTCGATGACGGTTTCAGGCTGTTCTGTTTCGGTATGCGCTGATGAAGGCGGTGTGACGAAGCCGAACCATGTCTGTCCGAACGGTGTATTCATGAATGCAGTTTCGGCAATTTCAATTTCTTCATTCGGCAGTTCCAGATTCAGCAGGGATTCGCAGTGATTGAACGCAAGGTCGCCGATGGCTTTCAGGTTTTTCGGAAGCTGCACTTCTTTGAGGGCGGTGCAGTAAGTAAATGTATTTGCAGGCAGTGTTTCCGGTTCGCCCTCAAATACCACACGTTCCAATGCGGCGCATTTGCCGAATACAATGTCTGCCATCTTGTTCACAGAAGCAGGAACGACAACTTCTTTCATCGGCAGTTCAAAGAATGCGCCCGTTTCGATTTCGGTCACGGGAACGTCATTGATTGCCGCAGGAATCACGATTTTTTCACTTTGGGATTCGGAACGGATGCAAACCGCATGGTCTTCATAGACATAGTAAAGGGTGTCATCTTCCGTGACCGTTTGATATAAGTCCTCAGAAATCAGAACATCAACGATATCCGATTCTCCGTCAAATTCTGTATCAACTTCATTTTCATCCAGTGCGGATGCGATCATTACATTCTGCATTCCCGCTGTGGGAAGCGTCAGGGTATTCGCTGCAAGCAAAAGTGCCATTGCAGACAGAACAATTCGTTTTCCGTTTTTCATCGTAAAATCCTCCTTATGATGATATGGGCTAACGGAACGTATTTTCGAACGGTGTTGACAAAAACGCAGTATCATCGATCCATTCCACGCTTTCAGGCAGTTCGAGATCTGTCAGCGAACTGCATTCATAGAAAGCATACGCTTCAATGGAATAGAGCGTTTGCGGCAATGTGACCGCAGAAAGAGAAGAACACCATTCAAACATTTCGGATGCAAGATAGGAAATTTCAGCATGGATCTCAGCGGACTGCAATTGCATACAGCCCTTAAAAACTGCACTGCCCATGTATTTAACGCTTTCAGGAACGACAATCGACCGAATCTGACTATACGCAAATGCGCGATCGTCAATCCGCTTCAAAGAAGACGGTAAGATCACCTCATTTGCAGGCATATCCGCAAAGGCGGCTGTTTCAATTTGCGTAACGGGTACGCCGTTGAGCGTAGAGGGCAGTTCGAGTTTGTTGCCCGTAAATTCATGGCCAACAATGGATGCATGGTTTTCATAAACATGGTATTCTACATCGTCATACCAGACGGTTTTGTATTCGGGGTCGCTGTTCGTTGGATTCTGTTCGCCGGGTCCTCCGGAAGGACCTTCCTTATCGGTCGTGGTAACACAGTTTCCTCCTGAAGTGGACGAGCCATCTTCCCCTTTGTCTGTTGCCGATGTCACAGTAGTGTCACGATATTCAGAAGAAACCTCAAGATTTTGCGTGGTATGGACATCAGCCGTGGTGGTCACAGGTTTGGCAGAGGTGGTTACAGGTTTGGACGTGGTTTTCACAGTTTGCGGAGTGGTGGTTACGGTTTTCGGAGCGGTGTGGGTGGTTGTCTTGACAGTGCCCTGCGAACTGTTTTGTGGGGTGGTGGTCGCAGTAGGCGGGGCTTGTGTGGTATTGTCCGCCGACAAAGCCGTTGTCACAGAAACCGTTTGCGTCACAGCCGAGGTGGAATGTACTGTGGGCGCAGAAAGGGAGGCGGTTGTGGCAGTATCGCTTTGCGGTGGTGTGGTTTTGGAAATGAGGGTTTGCGCAGTGGTAATTGTGGTCATAGAAGCCGTCGTCTGCGGGGGTGTGACGATCGGGATATCCGTATGTGTTTTGCGGTAAAGTGCCCACACAGATACGAACAGAGCAATACAGGCGGCATTGGCAATTAGTACGCGCATCCAGATGCGGTTTTTGTGCGGACGAACAACAGCAGGTTCATTTGTTGCCAAAAGCGGCGCTGTTTCGTCTGTTTCAGATTCATTCGGCAGGGATTCCTGCGGAAAGTAGGAGTCGTCGACTTCGCTGATGGCTCGCAGTAAATCGAATTCCGTCATGCCAATCCCTCCTCTTTCAGATACTTGCGCAATTTCTTACGAATGCGGTGAAGGGACACATTGATGTGATTTTCTGTCAGGTGGTACTTTTCCGCGATTTCCGTTACTGACCTGAAATTGCCGAAACGCTCCATGAAAATATTCGATGATTCCTTTGGCAATGTATCAAGAAATCTCTGGATTGCAAGAACCACTTCCTTTGCGTCATATTCCTTCTCAATATTGGTGTTGTCGGCAACGCATTCCTGTAATTCTTCCAGCAAAAGGGCAGCCTGACCGTTTCCGCGTTTTTGTGCGTGGTCATGCTCTAAGCGGTTGATGCTGATGCGTCTGACAATGGCGGAGAGATACGCCTGCAAGGATGCGGGATGCGTTGGCGGGATAGTTTCCCATAATTTGAGCATCACATCGTTCAGGCATTCTTCTGCCGTATGCAAATCAAGAATTCTTGCTGCGATACTGCGGCAGTAGTTGCCGTATTTTCGCAGTGTTTCGGTAATTGCGGATTCATTCCGCTGAAAATACAGCGAAATAATTTTTTCGTCTTCCATAACGCCACCACCTGTTTTCCCCTCTGTCTATCAAGACAGAAAATGGTTTTGAAAACTTACATCGATTTATAAATATTTTTGTTTTAATTATTTTTTTGGATAGAGTCTACATTTCGAAAAATATTATATCATAGAATGGGAGGAACGTCAATCGTTGGGGGCGGTGTTGCCTTAAAACCACATAACAACTATATTTTGTCAATTGTGCATACAATAGCACCGCAATTGTGCGTACAACTCGATAAACCATGTATACAACTGTTGAAAACGATTTGCTTTTTTGCACATAAATACTGCACGAGATTATACAAGTCGCCAATTTTTCCATTTCAAAAACAAAATGTATTGACATCTGATTGCCGTTTGTGTAAAATGATTTCAAGAGGCTGGCTTACAGTTTCTATAAGGTGAGAAACCCATTATGTTAGGAGGAAAATTTTATGAGAAAGTTTCTTGCACCATTCCTTGCACTGGTAGTATGCGCATCGCTCGCAGGCTGCGGCGAAAGCTCTACCGCATCGACCGACACAAGCAGCAGCACTCCCGATAAGAGCTCCAGCTCCGAGAGCGACTCCGGCAAGTCTGACAGCAGTTCCAGCGAAGGTGAGGCTTCCGGCACCGCTGACGCAGGCGACAAAACGGTTGGTATCGCTATGCCGACTAAGTCCCTTGAGCGTTGGAATCGTGACGGCGAATACCTCAAAAACCAGTTTGAAGCTGCGGGCTACAAAGTCGAACTCAAATACTCCGATAACGACACCAACCAGCAGAATAACGATATTCAGGGCATGATCGCTGACGGCGTTGACCTGCTGATGATCGCTGCGATCGACGGCAGCACCCTGTCTCAGACTCTTACCGATGCAAAGGATGCCAATATCCCTGTTATCGCTTATGACCGTCTGATCATGAATACCGATGCTGTTTCTTATTATGTATCCTTCGATAACTATACCGTTGGTAAGCTGCAGGGCGAATTCGTCCGCGACCAGCTGAAACTCGATACCGCTGACGGCCCGTTCAACATCGAATTCACTGCCGGTGACCCCGCTGTCAACAATGCAGGCTTCTTCTTCAATGGTGCATTCGACACCCTGAAGCCCTATATTGATGCAGGCAAGCTCGTCATTCCTTCGGGCAAGAAGGAATTCGAACAGGTTGCAACTGCAAGCTGGTCTACTGACACCGCATTCGACAATATGCAGAACACCCTCGCTTCCTACTATGCAGGCGGCACAAAGCTGGATGTTGCACTTTGCTCCAACGACTCCACCGCACTGGGCGTTGCAAAGGCGATCACCTCTGACTATGCTGGCGGCAATACCCCGATCGTTACCGGTCAGGACGGCGATATCGCAAACCTCCAGAACATCGTGGACGGCATCCAGACGATGACCGTTTACAAGAACGTCAGCGATGAAGCAAGCGTTACCCTCGAAGTTTCCAAGGCAATCCTCGCAGGTCAGACTCCTGACGCAGGTCTGCTTTCTTCCCTCTCCGCAGAAGCTTCCTATGACACCGAGTCCTATGACAACGGCGTAAAGAAAGTTCCTTCCTACCTGCTTGTTCCTTATGTCATCACCAAAGACAACCTTCAGAAACTGGTTGATACCGGTCTGTATCAGTGGGACAGCAACAACAAATATCTGGAATCCACTGCTTCTTCTACCTGATTTGATACCTCACAACCAAGTATGTCTGAAAGAGGGCGGGCTGTGCCCGTCCTCTTTTCTTATTTATGAAATAATAAATCTGAATATAACGCTGTTGGGATTCCGTTCCTTTTCGAATCCCGATTGGCTGAATATGAAATATGGCAAAGACAAAAGAAATATAGAACGCATGGAGGGATTTATTTGACAGATTTGATTTTGGAAATGAAAAATATCACCAAGGAATTCCCAAGTGTCAAGGCGCTTGACCAAGTCAATCTGCAAGTCAAGCGCGGCGAAATTCATGCACTGGTCGGTGAAAACGGTGCAGGCAAATCCACCCTCATGAATGTCCTCAGCGGCATCTATCCGTATGGGACTTATACGGGCGACATCGTTTACAACGGTGAGGTTTGCCAATTCAAAACCCTGCACGACAGCGAAAGCAACGGCATCGTTATCATTCATCAGGAACTTGCACTGATTCCGGAACTATCCATTGGTGAAAATATGTTTCTTGGCAATGAGCGCAAGGGACGGTTCGGTATCGACTGGGACAAAACCTATCACGAAGCCGAAGAACATATGCGGCAGGTCGGTCTGAAAGAAAATGCCACAACTTTAATTAAGGACATCGGAACTGGTAAACAACAGCTTGTCGAAATCGCAAAGGCACTCAGTAAAAACGTCAAACTGCTGATTCTGGACGAACCGACTTCCTCACTGAACGAAGAAGATTCCCGTATGCTGCTGGACTTACTGCTGACCTTCAAAAAGGAAAACGGTATGACCTCCATCATCATTTCGCATAAACTGAATGAAATTTCCTATGTTGCTGATAAAATCACGGTATTGCGCGATGGTACGACCATCGAGACCATCGACAATGCAGACCATAACATTGATGAAGCCCGTATCATTCGCGGCATGGTCGGCAGAGAACTCAGTGACCGTTACCCCGAACGTGAACACAATGTCAGTGACAAAGTCGGTCTGGAAGTCGAACACTGGACAGTGCATCATCCGCTTTATACGGAACGCAAAGTGGTCAATGACGTGTCGTTCCATGTCAACCACGGCGAAATCGTCGGATTTTCGGGCTTGCAGGGCGCAGGCAGAACCGAACTTGCCATGTCCATCTTCGGGCATTCTTATGGTACGGAAATCAGCGGTTCACTCAAAATTGACGGCAAGCCGATGGAACTCAAAAAAGTCCGTGATGCCATCGAAGCGGGACTTGCTTACGTCACAGAAGACCGTAAAGGCAACGGTTTGATCCTGACGGAAAGCATCGCAAAGAACAATACGATGGCGCGGCTTGAAAAGGTCTGCAAAAACGGCATTATTGATGTCGGCAAAGAAAATGCTGTGGCGGAGGACTACAAAGAGCGCCTTCGTACCAAAACACCGACCGTTCAGCAGAATGTCGGAAATCTTTCGGGCGGCAATCAGCAGAAGGTCTTGCTCTCGAAATGGATGTTTGCAGATCCCGAAGTGCTGATCCTCGATGAACCGACACGCGGTATTGATGTCGGCGCGAAATATGAGATCTATTGTATTATGAACGACCTTGTGGCGCAGGGCAAATCGGTCATTATGATTTCTTCCGAAATGCCTGAACTGCTGGGTATGTGCGACCGAATCTATGTCATGAATGAAGGCAGCATGGTGGCAGAAATGCCCGCTGCGGAGGCAACGCAGGAGAAAATTATGGCTGCAATCCTCCAATCTGACAAAAAATAAGTGAGGGAATGCAACATGAACACAAAAGAACTTATCAAAAAATATACGATGGTCATTGCGCTTGCAGTGGTCTTTGTCCTCTTTGCCGTTCTGACGCAGGGACGTCTGCTGTATCCGCAGAACCTTTCCAACCTGCTGCTTCAGAATGCTTACGTGCTGGTCATGGCTTGCGGTATGCTGCTTTGCATCCTGACAGGCGGTAACATTGACCTTTCCGTTGGTTCTACGGTCTGCCTGATCGGTGCGATCGCCGCCCAGATGATGGCAAAAACCTCCATCCATCCTGTATTTGTCATTCTGATTTGTCTGGCACTTTCTGCTGTGATCGGTGTCTGGCAGGGCTTCTGGATCGGTAATATCCACATTCCGCCTTTCATCTGTACCCTTGCAGGAATGTTCCTGTTCCGTGGTCTGGGACGTGCCATTCTGGATTCCAAGACCGTTGCCATCAACAACCAGACCTTCCTCAATATCTTTGCTTCCTATATCAATGTTCCGGGCGTGGACGGCGAAGTGAAATGGTCTGCCTTTATTGTCGGTATTGCAATTTCTGTATTTCTGCTGGTCAACCTGTTCATCAGCCGTTCCAAAAAGGCGAAGAAGGGCTACAAACAGGCATCTTTCGTTTCTGATTTCAGCCGTATTTGTGTGATTGACGCACTGGTTGTGTTCTACACATGGAAACTTGCACACTATAAGGGCATTCCGGTCATGGCACTGTGGGTGCTTGCTGTTGTATTCCTTTATGCATTCATTACCTCCAAGACCGCTTTCGGACGTTATTTCTATGCAGTCGGCGGCAACGAAAAAGCAACCAAGCTTTCGGGCATTAATACGGAACGAGTCTACTTCATGGCATATACCTCCATGTCACTGCTGGCAGGTCTTTCCGGTTTGCTGATGGCTGCACGTATCGGTTCTGTCAATGGTGATACGGGTAACTCCTTCGAAATGGATGCAATCGGTTCGTGCTTCATCGGCGGTGCTTCGGCATACGGCGGCAGCGGTACGGTTCCCGGCATCATGGTCGGTGCAATTCTCCTCGGTGTCATCAACCAAGGTATGTCCATCATCGGTCTGAATAACAACTGGCAGTATGTTGTCAAGGGTGCTGTGCTGCTGGTTGCCGTTATCTTCGACGTTGTATCCAACCACAAGACCGGCAAGGCAGGCTGATGCATGAATGACAATGAACAGCGTTCCAAAGCAAGTACGTCAGCGATTCTCCGTGTTCTGGTCGCAGGATACCTGATTTACATTGGCGTAAAGATTTTTCAGAATGAAAACGGGGAAATGTCCCCGCTGATTAGCAAACTGATTGGCGGCGCATTCATTGCGGCGGCACTCGTATTCGGCATCTACATCCGGAAGCGTTGGCAAGCTGACACAGCAAATGCCGCGCTTCCGGAAACGGATTCCGCAATCATCACAGAGGAAGCTGATGAATGTGAAACGCCCGCAGAATCTTCTGCCGCACTGAATGCACTGCAAGCGCTTTATAAGGATTACATTGAAAAGGCGCTGGCGGCTGAAAAAAATCGGAAGCCTGCGGACGGATTATTCGGATTTGGCAAGAAAGCGGCGGATGACCCGTGTCACGAACAATTTTCTGAATCGGTGGAAACGGAATTGAAAGCGTTTGCTGAGACGAGTCCTGATTCGGCAGAAGTGCGGTGTGTGTTGGAATTTATGTTTCAGACACCGACTGCACATCAGGAGCCGGTGAGCATTTACTGGATGCTGGAAGCGGTACAGGGATTTGCGATTCCGTTGATTGAGAAGCTTAGTCCGCAGGATGCAAAAAGGCTGAAGGAATTGTATGGCAGTTTGTATCCGCGGTTACAGCGGTTACCGATACAGAATCAGGTATATGATGCGCTTTAGGCGAAAAAACAGCGTTTTCATGTGAATGGAAACGCTGTTTTTAGATGTGTTCTGTACTATCCGTTCATGCACGCGAAGCGAAATTAAAGTTTTGCGGGGGCTTTTTCAAAAGCTTGCGAAGTCCA
>JAZUJW010000099.1:0-2910 GCA_045642925.1 Oscillospiraceae bacterium | reverse complement strand
GGACTGGTCAACGCACGCCCAACTTCAGGGAAGAGTCAATGACCTTGAGGATGTGCAGACGGTCATGCGTTTTATGGAGGAGCGGCATATCCGCACGGTGGAAGATCTGGAGCACCAGCTCACGGTCAGCGAATTGATGTTCAGCCAGCTTCGCAGCGAGCGGAGTGATAATGCCAAGGAGATCACGCGGCGCGAGAAACTCCGAGACGCGCATACAAAAGCACTGAAGCTATATAAAGATGTCATGGAGGAATATAACAAGAGGCATTTCCAGCTTGCCCGCGACATGTACTACAACAAGCACAAGCCGGAGATCGATGAGTTCCGACGCCTCTATAAATACCTCAAGGATAACGGTGCGCCGATCAACAAAAAAGGCAATCTGGATTTTGACAAGAAGGGCAACAACGCGGAGCTTGAGTAGCTGACAAAGCGAAACGAAGAGTGCGACAAACTCCTCGCGGGTCTTGAGTACAGTCTCAAGATGATGCGCAAAATTGAGTGGTATGTGCGTAAGAGCGAAGAGGAAATCAAACCGGTACAGCGTGTTTCCGTACGGGAAAAACTGAACGAGAACAAACAGAAGGTTGAACAGGTACAGCACAAAAAGCGGAGACGCGAAGAGATGCTGTAATAAAAATAGTCAGCAAGGAAGTGATTCATGAGATTACCATTACTTTTTTCTAACAGGAGGACAAACTATGGAATACACAAAACAAAAATTCGATGATACAAAAGATACTTCGGCATACGCATCTCCGCACCTTTCCTTTGAGCACAAAATCGGCGGAACAGTCTACACTGTCACCTGCAGTTTTGACGGAAAAGAACATCTGCGGGACAAGTACCAACGCATCATTTTTCAAAACTTATCCAAAAAGGGGGACGGAAAGCATGACAACGCAAGTCAAATCTGCTATAATAGAGACGATCAATTCCGAAGTGTCAGCCGCGAACGAAAAGGAGGAGAATATGAAAGCGGCTGAAAAAATCACTGCCCTGTACTGCCGCCTCAGTCAGGAAGACGCGAACGAAGGCGAAAGCAACTCCATCAGCAACCAGAAGAGCATCCTCATACGCTATGCAAAAGAGAACCGCTTCCCCAATCCCGAGTGCTTTATTGATGACGGATATTCAGGTACCGATTTCGACCGTCCGGGATTTCAAAGCATGCTGGAGGAAATCGAAGCGGGCCATGTGAGTACCTGCATCGTAAAGGATCTCTCACGCTTCGGGCGCAATTCCGCCATGACCGGCATGTATATCAACATCACGTTTGCCAAATACGGTGTGCGCTTCATTGCCATCAACGACCATTACGATACAATTGATCCCAACAGTATCGACAATGACTTTGCGGGAATCAAGAACTGGTTCAACGAATTCTATGCAAGAGACACGAGCCGCAAGATCCGTGCCGTTAACAAAGCGCGTTCGGACCGCGGTGAACCGATGACGACAAATGTGCCTTACGGCTACAGGAAATCACCGGAAGATCCAAAGAAATGGATCGTAGATGAAGAAGCGGCGGAAGTGGTAAAGCGCATCTTCACTCTCTGTATGGAAGGTAGAGGTCCTTTTCAGATTGCGAAGCTGCTGGAATCGGAAGCCGTGCCTACTCCGTCTGCATATAAGCATAAGAACGGGATGAAGACACGCAATTTCGACCCTCAGAATCCCTGTAAATGGAATTCCGCCGTTGTGATCCAAATCCTGTCACGACATGAATACACGGGCAGCACGGTGAATTTCCGGACACATTCAAATTCCATCTGGGATAAACGGCGGCGTACCACTCCTCAATCCGAATGGGCGGTAATACCGGACACGCATCCGCCGATTATTGAGATTGAAGTGTTTGACAAGGTTCAGGAGATTCGTCAGCAACGTCACAGAATGACGAAAACGGGCAAGAACAGTCTTCTTTCGGGGCTGGTATTCTGTGCGGACTGCAAGTCGAGGATGAAGTTCAACACGACCCGCTACTACGAGAAGCGTCAGGACAATTTCGTGTGTTCTCGCTACCGCAGCAATTTCGGCACATGCACATCACATTATATCCGCGCTGTAGTTTTGGAGGAGCTTGTAGCCCGGCACATACAGACCGTTATCTCCGGCATAGTGAATGATGAAGCATACTTCCGCAAGACAATGGAAACCCGTATGAAGCTGAAAACGGAGACGGTACTGAATACGCGCAAAAAACGTGCAGCACAGATAGAAAAGCGGATAGCAGAGATCGATCGACTGTATATACGAATCTACGAAGATAACGCCGCAGGCCGTCTTCCCGATGTACGCTTTACGATGATGAGCAAGAGCTATGAGGATGAACAGGCTGCCCTGAAATCGGAGCTGCAGACAGTACAGAGTGAAATCGCGGAGCAGGAAAGCAGACACGGAAATCTTGATGAATTCATAGCAAGAGCAAGTCAATACGCAGACAAGGACTTCATGAATCCATATGCTCTCCATGAGCTCATCAAGGCCATCTATGTGGAAGCACCGGATCGAAGTACGGGAGTACGCCATCAGGCAATCCATATCAGTTATGATCTGGTAGATGAAATACCGATAGAAGAACTGCAGCAGCATGGATAAACCATACCGCTGCAGACAAAGGCAAAATACTTGCTTATGGCAATTCGCCTCAGCGCGAAAAACACGTTCCAAACTCAATTTACGGAGGTATGACAGAGACACGGCGTCAGAAGCAAGCCCCTGCCCTACAGTTCGCGGCGTATTCATATCATCGGGCAGATATGCATACCAAGCGTTTTTCAGAGCAGCGCGAAAACCGCGTTCCAAACTCAAACTTGGGAGGTTCGGAGGGCCGCAGCCCTCTGACTTCATTCCGCAGGGCGAGCTTTGCCCGCCCGAGGACGCGAAGTCCGCGCAGGGGAGCCTGCC
>JAZUJW010000098.1:0-33873 GCA_045642925.1 Oscillospiraceae bacterium | reverse complement strand
GCAGTCAAATTTTTCGTCAGATTGTACAGAAATGACGCCGCTGGGCTGACGCCCAGCAAGGAATTTCTGTGCAAGATGGCGGAAAATTTGCAAGCAGATGTGCCGCCAAGCCGCAAGGCGTGCTTTGTGCGGTGTTGCCTTAACACGCCAAACAAGACAGCGGCCTGCGCTGCATACTACTTTTTTCGCAATGCGGTGCGTACTGCAAAATACAGCGCTGCTGACACGATTCCCTGTATCAGATTCATCGGCATCGTTTCCAAAGCCTGTGCCGCCGCATTCCCATACAGCACTGCCGCCGCCGCCCAGTATCCCGCCACCGAGATGACACAGCACACGACACTCGCCGTGATTTCACGCCGATGCGTCCCCTCTGCCTGCTTCTCACAGATTTTCGCAAAGCAAAACGCCATCGCCGCCTTGATCAGAAATGTCGGAAAAATATACATCGGATACCCCGAAAGCAAGTCCGCCATCGCGCCGCCAACCGCCGACGCACATACTGCATACGGCATCGGAAGCGTCACCGCCGCAAGATATACCATCGCATCGCCGCAGTGCAGGTAACCATTCGGCACAGGAATGTGCAGCACCGCCGTCAACAGACAAATCAGTGCCGCCATCAATCCCGCCCGCACCGTTCGCAGCAGCTTTTCATTCATGCATCCATCACCAAATTTCGCAAAAGCGGCTCAAATACCACACCTTCCGCCGCAGGTGTCCCCTGCCGCAAAGTGTACTGCGTGACCTGCGACAGAAACGCGCCTGCCGCCGCCACCGCTTCAGGCAATGATTTGCCCACCGCCAATGCGCCGCAAAGCACCGATGCAAACAAATCTCCCGTTCCCGAAAAGAAGCATTTCGTCCGATGGATGACCGAAAATTCAGGTGCATCCCCTGTATATGTCAGATTACAGATCATGTCCTCACGCACAATGCCCGTGATGACCACCGCCTTACAGCCAAGCTTCAGCAGCTGCTCCGCCAGTGCCACGGCTTCAGCAGTATGGAGATATTCTCCATGATACGGCGTTTTCGTGAGCAAACAGGCTTCGGTCACATTGGGCGTGATAATATCCGCAAGCGCGACCAGTTCCCGCATGGCATCACAAAGTGCCTGATTATACGTAGAATACAGCTTGCCTTCATCCCCCATGACCGTATCCAGCAGTACACGGCAATTCGGGTTTCTCTCCTTTTGCGAAAGAATAAAGTCGCGGACAGTCGCCATTTGTCCCTCCGCACCCAGAAAACCGCTGTAGATCATGTCAAACGAAAGGTCGTTCCAGCTTTGCAGGTAGGCGGGCAGTGCATCTGTCAGATCCGTAAAGGAATATTGCGGAAATCCCGTGTGCTTCGACAGCACTGCGGTCGGAACAGGACAAGCCTGTACGCCCATCACGGACAGCACAGGAAGTGCTGTGGTCAGGGAACAGCGCCCATATCCTGACAAATCGTTGATACAGGCAACACGCGGCACGTTACCCATGGGCATTCATCTCCTTGAAATTCGCGCATTCATGGTATAGACGTATTGTATTATACCACAAAACCACGCAGAATGCAAGCATTTTTCCGAAAGAGAACGGGAAAAACCATCCCGCGCAAGCTGGTGTTATATCTGATAACCATATCAATTTGTCCATTGCTGTTTTGTATCTTTTTCCTTTAAAAAATTGACAACAGGCAAAAAATGTGCTATGATATTGATATATTTGATTCGGAAAAATGTCATCATGATTTCGCAGGATCCCAAAAGACATATCCAAAAGGAGGGATTTTCTTGTACACACCCATCGCTGAAACAACACAAAGCCGAAAACACCTCATCGCCGTTGCACGCGGAGAAAAAACCGCAGACCTTGTTCTCAAAAACGCACACTATCTCAACGTCTTTTCCTCTGAGTGGCTGGACGGTGACATTGCAATCGCAGAAGGCAAGATCGCCGGTGTCGGCGGCAGTTATGAAGGACTGCAAAATGTCGATGTTTCCGGAAAATTCATCGTTCCGTCATTTATTGATGCACATATCCATCTGGAAAGCAGTATCGTTTCGCCGCGCGAATTCGCCAAAATCGCCCTCATACACGGCACAACCTCTGTTGTGACAGATCCGCACGAAATTGCCAATGTCATTGGCGTCAACGGTATTTGCTATATGCTTCAGGCAACCAAAAATATCGGCATGAATGTCTTTTTGATGCTTCCTTCCTGTGTCCCAGCCACGCCACTGGACGAAAATGCAGGTACACTCTATGCCGAAGATTTAGAGCCGTTTTACGAGAATAACCGTGTGCTGGGGCTTGCCGAAATGATGGACTATGTCAGTGCCTATGCAAGTTCTGCCACAATCGACAAAATTTCCGCTGCCCATATCCACAATAAATGCATAGACGGTCATGCGCCTGCGCTGACAGGGCGTGCGCTGGATGGCTATATTGCCGCGGGCATCTACTCCGACCATGAATGCGATACGCTCGAAAATGCGATGGAAAAGCTGCGCAAGGGACAGTATATTATGATTCGGGAAGGAACAGCAGCCAAAAATCTTGATACGCTGATGCCGCTGCTGCGCGGTGTGACCGCATCCCGCTGCCTCTTTGCGACCGATGACAAGCATCCCAATGACCTGCTTTCACTCGGTCACATCGACCATATCGTGCGCCGCTGCATTGCAGAAGGCATCGACCCCATCATTGCCCTGAAAGCCGCATCCTTCCAGGCAGCACAATATTTCCACCTGAAGGAAAAAGGTGCTATCGCGGGCGGCTATGATGCAGATTTGCTGATGCTCTCCGATTTGCATTCGATTCGTGCAGAAAAGGTCTGGTGCGGCGGAAAACTGTGCGCGGAGAACGGACACATTGCCATGCCCATGCCGATTCCCGCCATTGACAGCAAGCTCCTGAAACTTGCACATGACTCCATGCACGCCGACCCCGTCACCATCCAAGACCTGAAATGCGGCACCAAGCCCGTCATCGGACTCATCGCAGGACAGCTTTTCACAGAGGACTGCGGCATGGCAGATGCCATTGACGTTGATGCGGACATTCTGAAAATTGCCGTGGTGGAACGCCACAAGCATACAGGACATATCGGTGTCGGCTACCTGAAAGGCTACGGTCTGCACGCGGGCGCTGTTGCAACCAGCATCGCACACGATTCCCACAATATCATTGCAGTCGGCACAAGCGATGAAGCACTCTGCGCCGCCATCAATACCGTCATTGAAAATAAGGGCGGCATTTTCGTGGTCAACGAAACACAGTGCACAGGATTGCCGCTGAAACTTGCAGGGCTCATGAGTGAAGAACCGCTGGAAACCGTCAATGAGCGCTTGAATGCTGCAAAAACGGCTGCCTATGCACTCGGTGTTCATAGCGATATCGACCCGTTTATGTCGCTTTCGTTCCTGAGTCTGCCCGTTATCCCCACACTGAAAATTTTGCCGCAGGGCATATTTGATGTACGTACCATGTCTTTCTGCGAAGAATAATATGGTAAAACCTGTGATTTTGCATATAAGCCAAAAGAATTCATTGTGCATAACGCCGAATTTTTCAAAAGTTCTTGACGTTCTCCACAAACTTTGATATACTGAATTGTGAAGAAAGCTATGACGAACGAGTAGTAATCCCGTCAACAGGGTTCAGAGAGAACGCGGTTGCTGTGAGCGTTTCCCTGTCCGTGATGAAGTCGCGTTTCGAGCTGCAAACGGAAAAGCCGTCTCTGTCATCCTCCACCCCTTCGGCAGATGCGGACAACTGTTTGACGGCAAGTTCCCCGTCAGTGAACAGGCAGTTTGAATGCTGCTGATTGAGTGCCTGCGCCACACGCAGGAATTCAGGTGGTACCGCGGACTTTACATAACCTGTAAAGCTTCGTCCTGAGCGTTGACAAATGTCCTGCGCTCAGGACGATTTTGTTATATCTTGAAAAAGGAGTGATTCCCGATGGCAAAAGAACTTGCCAAAAATTATGACCCCAGTTCTTTTGAAGAACGTATTTACCAGGGATGGATGGATCAGCGCTGCTTCCATGCAGAAGTGGACAGCAAGAAAAAGCCCTACACCATCGTCATTCCCCCGCCAAACGTCACTGGTCAGCTCCACATGGGACACGCACTGGACGAAACCTTGCAGGATATCCTCATCCGCTGGAAGCGCATGAGCGGTTACTCCACCCTCTGGCTTCCCGGCACTGACCACGCTTCCATCGCAACCGAAGCAAAAATCGTTGCGCAGATGCGTGAGGAAGGTGTCACGAAAGAGGACATCGGCAGAGATGGCTTCATGGAACGTGCATGGGCATAGAAAGAAAAGTATGCCGGCAGAATCGACCAGCAGCTCATGAAGCTGGGTTCTTCCTGCGACTGGGAGCGCGAACGCTTCACGATGGACGAAGGATGCTCCAAAGCCGTCAAGGAAGTATTCGTCAAGTATTACGAAAAAGGTCTGATCTACCGCGGTGAGCGCATCATCAACTGGTGCCCGCACTGCCTGACCTCCATCTCCAATGCAGAGGTCGAATACGAAGAACAGGACGGCAATTTCTGGCATCTCCGCTATCCGTTCAAGGATGGTTCGGGCTATCTGGAACTCGCTACCACCCGTCCGGAAACACTCCTCGGCGATACTGCCGTTGCCGTCAACCCGAAGGACGAACGCTATAAGGATGCAGTCGGCAAAACGCTGATTCTCCCGCTGGTCGGCAGAGAAATTCCGGTTGTGGCTGATTCCTATGTTGATATGGAATTCGGTACAGGCGTTGTAAAAATCACACCTGCACATGACCCCAACGACTTCATGGTCGGTCAGCGCCACAATCTCGAAGTGCTCAATGTCATGACAGAAGATGCAAAAATTACCGAGGATTATCCGAAGTATGCAGGCATGGACAGATACGAGGCAAGAAAGGCAATCGTTGCTGACCTCGAAGCAGGCGGCTTCCTCATCAAGGTCCAGCCGCACGTTCACAATGTCGGCACCTGCTACCGCTGTGGCACGACTGTTGAACCGCGTGTTTCCCTGCAATGGTTCGTCAAGATGGAAGAACTTGCAAAGCCTGCCATCGAAGCTGTCAGAAGCGGTAAAATCAAGTTTGTCCCTGAGCGTTTCGATAAGCTCTACTTCAACTGGATGGAGGACATCCGTGACTGGTGCATTTCCCGTCAGCTCTGGTGGGGACATCAGATTCCTGCATTCTACTGCGATGACTGCGGCGAACTCGTCGTCACCAAGGAATCCTCTGCGGTCTGCCCGAAGTGCGGCAAACCGATGCGCCAAGACCCTGACACACTGGATACATGGTTCTCCTCTGCGCTCTGGCCGTTCTCCACGCTCGGCTGGCCCGACAAGACCGAAGACCTCAAATACTTCTACCCGACTGACACGCTTGTCACGGGTTACGATATCATCACGTTCTGGGTTTCCAGAATGATCGTCGCCGGCATGGAGCACATGAACGAAGAACCGTTCAAAACCGTGCTGATTCATGGTCTGGTGCGTGACGGACAGGGCAGAAAAATGTCCAAATCGCTCGGCAACGGCATCGACCCGCTGGAGGTCATTGCAAACTACGGTGCAGACGCACTGCGCTTTATGCTTGCAACGGGCAATTCTCCCGGAAACGATATGCGCTTCACGGACGACAAGGTCAAAGCGGCACGTAACTTCGCAAACAAGCTGTGGAATGCATCCCGTTTCGTCATGATGAATCTGCCGGATGATTTCGAATTCAAGGGACTGCCCGAAAACCTCGCAATGGAGGATAAATGGGTACTGAGCAAGTTCAATCAGCTTGCAAAGGATGTCAACGAGAACCTTGACCACTTCGAACTCGGCGTTGCATCGGCAAAACTCTACGATTTCATCTGGGATGTCTACTGCGACTGGTACATTGAACTGACAAAACCGAGAATGCGTCAGGGCGGACAGACAAAGGCTGATGCAGAACAGGTACTTGTGTACGTTCTGCGCGGAATGCTGAAGCTGCTGCATCCGTTCATGCCGTTCATCACGGAAGAAATCTGGCAGGTACTCACGGAAGGCAATTCTATGATCATGCTGGAAGATTTCCCGACCTACGATGAATCGCTGAACTTTGCACAGACGGCTTCGGACTTTGAAAAGGTCATTGCAGCGATCAAGGCAGTACGTATGAGCCGTACTGAACTCAACGTACCGAATTCGGTCAAGGCAAAGTTGTTCTTTGAAACGGCTGATGAAGCAGTATTCTCCTCATGCAAGATGTTCTTCGAAAATATGGTTTCCGCATCCGAACTGGAATTTGGTCAGAACTATCAGTTCAAGAATGCACTGACAGTCGTGACGGATGCTGCAAGAATTTTCATTCCGATGGAAGAACTTGTGGATGTGGAAAAAGAACTGGCACGTCTGGAGAAAGAAGAAGCAAAGGTTCGCAAGGACATCGGCTTCATTCAGGGCAAGCTGAACAATCCGGGCTTCTGTGAGAAAGCACCTGCACAGCTGATTGCAGCAGAACGTGAAAAGCTTGCAAAGGCGGAAGAAAAGCTTGCAAAGGTATTGGAATCCATTCAGAGCTGGAAAGCATAATGACCGAAAGGGGCTGTGAACGATGACGGACTGTGACACCTGTGCGTATAATGAGTACGATGAAGAATGGGACTGTTACTACTGTTCACTCGATTTGGATGAAGACGAATATGCGCGATTTTTGCAGAATCACAGCACTCGCTGCCCCTACTATCGGGATGGTGACGAATACAAAATTGCGCGAAAACAATAATCATATGCTTCTATGATATACATTTTCCAAAGGGTATCATTCTCTTTGGCAGAGTCCGAAGGCAGCGCCTTCGGACTCTTTTTTGCATATTCATTCATCCACCATTACAACACAAAAGCGGCGCTCCCCCAATTGGAGGAGCGCCACTGCCTTATGTGGTCAATGACTGTGTTTCAGTCGAGGAATTACTTTGCGAAGAACTCATTTGCGCTTGCTGCGTACTTCATCAAGCTACGAAGAAGATTCTTCAGGGATGCAGAACTGGTAGTCTTGTTCACTTGATTGTATGCATAGGTTTCAACGCTGTATGTGATGGTATCGCTGATTGCGGTATCGCCATCCATAATCGTTACTTCCACTGCGGTGTTGAAATCAGTAGCAGTCAGTCCAATGTAGTTTGCACGGTATTCCTGACCATACTGGTTGCTGTACGGCAGCTTCTGGAATTCGCTGTATGCGATATCCTTTGTAACAGTCTTGCCTTCACGATCCTTGTAGGACACATGGAGAACGAGGTTATCCTTGTTTTCAACTGCTTCAATATTCATGGTGAATACCAAACCAAGATTGCTGCCCAGGTCGAGCGACTTAGCAGTGATCTCAGCAGTTGGATTTGCAAGCTTATTCAGAGTAGCAGCCTGAGACTCGAGGTTCAGAGCGGAATCAGGAGTTGCCAGTGCCTTCCACTCATCGGTCAGCTTCTCATTCACCAGATGCGTAGTGTTGTAGCCGAAGTAAAGCTGTGCATCTGCGCAGTAGTTCAGCAGGTCAACGAGAACCTTCTTCAACTCAGGATCACTTGACTTGTTCAGCTGCTTGTAGCAGTAAGTGGAAATAGAATATGTATCCTCATTGAATTCATAGACGATACCATCCTTTTCGCCGACAAGCTTTGCAGTGACCTCATCACCAGCCTGCTTTGCAGCAATGCCATTGTATTTGAAGTAATACTCCTTGCCATAGTTTGCATCGTAGACACCAAGTGCACCAGTCAACTTCACAGTTTCGCCGCTACTATTGGTAACTTCGAGACGTACATTCTCCATGCCATCCAGGTCAGATGCAGAGACATAGAAACCGATTGACAGGTCATTGTTCAACGAAACATTGTGCGAATAATTACGATCTGCAAACTTTTCTGCCTGCTTTACAGTCCACTGGAGCTTCAGTTTGCCGGTGTAGTTGCCTTGACCTTCAACTTCTACGTCAAATGTGCCTGCCTCGTAGCTGGTACGTGCACCGGTGTTCACCTTGAAGTCAACGCCTTCGACCAGTTTCGTAACGAATTCCATCGTGACAAAGTCGCCATCCTTGCGGAGAACATTGTTATTGATGGTGTTGTCGATATCCAGCAGATCAGTGGTCAGCGTCTTCTCTGCGATGGTCAGCTTTCCTGCATTTTCATTGGTTTCGCTCAAAACGTAGTTGTCAGCCGTGCCATCAGCCTTCACTGCATAGCTGTAAGTTCCGACATTCACAGGAGTGATCGCTTCGCCTGCTTCATCAACATAGCTGCAGGTTGCCAGTGCCTTCACGGCATCATCGGTAATCTGTTCACCATTTGCATAGAAGGAGATCAGACCTTCGGTCGGCAGTTCATCACCATAAGTAATGTTCAGATTATTGGTCTTATAGGATACTTCCTGCTTGTCAATTGTGAAGTCTGCACGATACTTCGAAACATTGTTCTGGCTGTCGGTAATCGTTGCGATGACATAGTACTTACCAGCATTGACAGGTGCTTCATCAAGAGGTTCGTCTTGGCTACCTTCCTTCACGCTGTAGAACTGGTATTCAACCGTATCGCCATCCTTGAGTGTCAGCGATGTGTTCTTGCCTTCGCCGATGATGTAGTTCAGTTCATCACCATAGGTGATAGATTCCACTGCATACGGTGTCTTTGCAATACCGATGCTCCACTCAACTTCATTTCTGCCGGTAATGTTGCACTTGGACTGGCTGGCATCAATCTGGAGTTCATAGGTGCCGACATACTTCTGTTCCACATCGCCGCGGAGTACAGACACTTCCGATACATCAGGATACAAGGTCTTGTCTGTCTTTTCCGCCAACCAGACAGAATCCTCATATGTCACCTTGAACCAACCAGCTACCGACTGTGTTTCGCCAGTGTAATCGAAGTTGCCATCAAACGGTGCAATCGGCTCAATCTTCAACAATGGATCATTCAGCTCGATCGGATCAACTTCCACGAAGGATTTCGTGTCAGGAACCAACTGAACATTGTAGTTGCCGAAGTATTGTGTCATGTATTCGGAATTCAGCTCGATTGCATACTGCTTCCGTTCGCCAGTCTCTGAGTAGACATCACCGTTTGCTTTATCATAGCCGACTGCTGTGAACATTTTGCGGTTATCGGTGAAGCCCACTTTGTCTTTATCCAGAACGCCGTCAAATGTATAGTCGATTGCAATGTCGCCGCTCTTAGCAGTACCGTACTTCACGTTCGTGATTTCGTCTGTCAGAGTAATGATGACATCACGCTTCACAATCTCGTAGTCCTTCTCGACAGATTTCGTTGTGTAGTTCTTATTATATTTTTCAGTGCCTTCCTTGTTGGCGGTAACGACAACTTTGTATTTGCCGCAATCGATCGGAGCTTCGCTGAGCGGAGTCGTGTCGCCATCTGCAAAATACTCAATCGTCAGATCAATGTCTTTCATCGGCAGATTGGTTTCATCTACCTTCACATCGACTGCTTTACCGTCATAGGTCTTTTCGCCATTCGTATCCACATCGAGCGTAACATTGAAGTCCTTCAGAGTCTGCTTAGCAATCTCCCATTCAACAGTCTTTGTACCAGTGTAGTTGCCGATACCTTTCAGCGTGAACTCATACTCGCCTACTTCTGTTGCACTTGTAACACCGGTTACAGTGAACTCCTTTTCAGTGAGGGCGAAACCTGCATTTTCCTCGGTCTTCGTCTTTTCATCTACCACAGTAAAGTCTGCAGCGATTTCATTGCCGGTATACTCGGAACCATCATTTTTCACAGTAACAACTACTTGCTGTTCGTCAATACTACGCGGCATGATTTCGAATACACGCTCCAGATAGCTCAGTGTACCGTTGACAGAGAACTCTGCAACAACAATATACTTTCCGGCATCCGTTGGCATTGCCTTCAAATAGGTACCACGATAATCGTTTTCCTCATTTTCTGCATCATAGGTATAGAAGGATTTTTTGATCTTACCCTCAATTTCAAAGTCCTCTACATTCAGATTCTGCGTAATCTTAACATCAGCATTATCCAGATATTCCAAAATCTGTTCCTTGTTTGCATTCGGTTCAATCGCACTGCCGTTTACAGTAACGTCAAGACGAGCAATTTCAACGTTGAACGGTACGCTGCTCTTGTCGTTGGTGCAGAAGCCACGCAATACGGTCTTGTCAACGTTGTTTTCCTTATCAACATTCTTGAACTTGAATGCGTGTTTGTGGTAAATCGCAACCTCAGCATCAGGCATAGTGAATTCATAGCTGTACTCACTAATGGTCTGCTTGCTCGTAATCTCATCGACATTCTCGAATGTCAATTCCGTCTGAGAAGTGATCTGCACCTTCGGCTTCGTAACAAATGCATCTGCTGCAATCACAAACTGGTCATCAATCTTTTTGCCTTCATTCATCACGTAATCCGGCAGAACCACAGTCGTCAGACCGGTATAGCCATCAAATACCTTGCTGCCGATATTCTTGATGTCGCCCAGCAGGATAACCTTTTCGGTTTCAGCATCAACAAGATCCTTTACAGTCTCCAAAGAATCGGTAAAGGTCACTTCATCGTAAGGAATCAGCGTGACGTTCTCTGTAAAGTTCGACTTCGCTGCCTCGTCCCAGTTAGCTGCCTTGGACTGATAACGGAATGTGATAGACTGTTCCTCCAGACCTGCAACAGCATTTTCAGTTCCATAGTAAGCGCCGCGAACCTTTACATAAACCAGATTCTTGCATCTGGTATCCAGATCCTCAGCTGGTGTTGCACCTTTCTGATATTCACCAAATACATTTCCGTTGAAGGTAACCATTCCGTCCTTTGCGCCCAGAGTTGCTTCTTCAAGATTTGCACAGGCAGCGAATGCGAAACCATCGATTTCAATTACGGCAGGAGCGTCAACTTTTGTCAGACCGCAGCCCATGAATGCAGCAGGTCCGATTGTTTCGACAGAAGTCAAATCAACAGAAGCCAAAGCTTTACAGCCTGAAAATGCCTGCCCGCCAATGGTTGTAACATTGCCAAGATTGATGGTATCCAGAACTTCGCAGCCCATAAATGTAGCAGCAGGAATTGCAGTCAAACTCTGAGAGAGCGTTACAGCAGTCAGCCCTGCACAGCAATAGAATGCACTTTTGCCAATTGTAGCTGCACTCGACAGATCAACAGTATTCAATGCTTTACAGTTAATGAATGCACCAGCGCCAATCGCTGTCGCCTTCGAGAGGTTGATGCTTGCCAATTTTTCACAGCCGTTGAATGCACTTTCGCCAATTGTAAATGCTGTGCTTTCTGGCAAAGTAACAGTCGCCAAAACAGCACATAGATAGAATGCATCCATGCCAATTGTTTCTACACTTGGAAGGTTGATGGTTTCCAAAGCAGTGCAACTAGCGAATGCACTTCCACCAATTTCCTTTGCCGCCTGCACATCGACATTCTTCAAAGCCGAGCAATCAAAGAATGCATATTGGCCAATCGTTTTTGCCGCTGGCAGATTCACAGTTGTCAAAGCCTTGCAGCCATTGAATGCACCCTCGCCAATTTCTTCTGCATTCTTCAGAGTAACAGTTGTCAAAGCTTTGAATGCGGTAAATTCGTAGTTCGACACTTTAGTGATAGACTCACTCTTCAAAGAAAGCACTTTCCCAAATTTATCGGTATCGTTACTCTTAACCACAGACGTAAAGCCATCCAGCGTCAGGTCAATCGTGTCGTCACCCTTCATATTGTTGAGTACCTTAGTTTTGAATGCTTTGTCGCCACCTTCGCCACTTGTGCAAACAGCCGTGACATTCCACTTTGCACCTGTAGCTGCCGCTGTCTTTGCACTGGTGTACCAGTAGCCATTATCGAATGTATCATATACAACCGACTTGGAAATAGCACCCTGATCATCAACTACTTCAACAGATACAGTAGCATACCGACCCGTAATCGCACTATAATCGCCATTCACAGCCAAGCTGTTTTCATCCCAGTCAGCAGCGCTCCATTCGGCTTTCTTTCCCTCAGAGAAACTCAATTTGAATGCGACGATATCATCATCCGAATCCTTTTTCTCTGCATACCCGTAAATGCCTTTATCCTTATTCAGTTCGCCGAATACTTGCGTTTGACCAATTTTGATTGCATCGATGCCTGTCAGATCAAGCTTGTCTGCGAGTTCTTTACCATTTTCAACCCAATCAATCTTATCATCGCCATCGTCATTCTGAATGGTAATAACCTTGTTGTCCTCACTATACCAATAGTAAGAGCTGTTTGCATCCTTCCAAGGATAGTACTTGATACCGGCTACTTCGATGTAAGAAAGCTTTGCAAGTGTGCTGCCGTCAGCGTCAGCAGCAGCAAACAAATTAGTAATGGTGTTTGCTGTAATGCCTTCATCCAGAACCAGTGCGAATGTATTGGTATTGTTCGTGCCCAGAGATGCGTTCAGATCTTCCAGAATAGCTGCTGTCATGATATTACCATTGCCGTCAAGAACACCAATGTAAGCAATATGAACCGTTTCCTTATCAGCATCTTCTGCATACCAATATGCTTTATAGGTTGCATCCTGTTGAGGAGTTTGTGTTTCGTCAGCATCATCGAACCAAGAGCCGACCAGAGTGGTGGTGCTTCCGTTATCAATGGAAACAGAATTGAGGTTCTTCCAATGCGTCTTATCTGCGAAGGAACCCCACTCACTACCCGTCATCAGCAGAGCGATGTTTTTGCCGTCTTTGTCTGTAGCATACCATGCCACGTCTTTGGCAGCGTCACCCTCACCAAATGTTTCCTTATAATAGCACAGTACATCACCGACGCAGATGCTCTTCGCAGTGGAAAGCTGGAACGAATTGCCATCAGCCTTTTGAACAGCATCGCTCTTGAAGAATTCTGCACTCCAAGCGAACGTACCATCAACTTCAATTCCAGTTTCTTTCAGCTTGAAGAAATGGTAGTTGCCATCACCAGTGGGAGTATCACCGTCACCATTCACGCCCTGAATCCAGTAAACATCACTGTCGCCGACTTTGCCGAGCACCTGAACAGTACCCTCTACACCCTTCAACTTAATGGAAATGGAGTTAGGCATTGCAGGATTTTCTGCATTGAGAATGCCGGCAACCTTGCCATTGATGTTGGGAACAATAGTATCAGGCATATTGATCCATGCATCTCCCAAATTATCCTTCGGAACATCAATTGTCACATTATTGGGATTTACGGCATCCTTGTACCAGTATGCATCAGCAGCATCATTCCAAAGGTAAGCGGTCTGTCCATTGAAATTGATACTCTTCACTTTATTTGTAAGCAGCACGTTCTTGTTGCTAACATCAAATGTGCCGCCTTGCGGAACTACATAATCCACAAACAGATCAATCGTATCATCACCATGATCAAAGGATACCAGCAATGCATCTTCAGCAGTTTTCGTGAATTGTGTTGCTTCACCAATGTTGGTTTCCAACTGCCAATTACCATTAGCAGCCGGTTCCAGACTCTTGAGTGTCCAGGTTGCAGTTTGGCCTTCTCCATAAGAATACTGTTTATGAACACAGGTACTACCAACCATGACAGTCTTCGACAAATCCGAAATATTCAATGCATAGTTAGCAAGAGACCAAACGGCAGCTCCACTCAAACCAGTCTTCGGATAGACAGTAATAATACCCGCATTCTCAGAGTAAGAACCCACAGCGACACTGCCTGTTTCAGTGGCTGTCTTCCAAGGCTTGTATTCAACTTCAACATTACCATCAACCACTGTCACCTTGTTCAAATTGGAGTATGCAGCAAAGAGGTCACCTGCGTTGGTAATGCCTCCGATCGTCAGCGATGTTGCAGTCGACTTTACAGGAAGATTACCGAAAATTGCAGGCGTGCAATCGCCGCTCATGTAAACAGACGTGCCGTCCTTGCTGGAAATCCAGAAGTTTTCACCTAATTCACCATATTTGCCGTAAACCTGAACTTCATTCGCAGCAGTGCCTTCCTTGATGAATACAGATTCAACACCCAGCAACTCCTCACTCAACTGATCAGGCAACTGCTTAAGAAGTTTATTTTCTTTGTCTTTCCAGATAACCTCTTCGCCTTCAATCAGGACTTTGTTATCTTTATAAGAATAATACGCGCTATCGTCGCCATCGCTCCAGCGAGTGTAGGTCTCGTTCTTCAACGTAATGGACTTCAGTGAAGCATAAGTGCTGAAGAAATATTGCAGATCGCACTTTGTGTAGTTTTCCAGAACCACAGAGTCAATGGCGTTAACTCCAAATGTAGCTACCCAAGCATCGTATTCTGTTTCGGTAAATGTCTGATTGGCTTTCGTGGTTGTAACATTCAATGTCGTCCCTTTGCTGTCAACCCACGCAGTGCTGGTGCCGGCAACGCAGTATACCAACTTACCGTTGTAGTATACGTTGTTAATACCAGACAGCTTGTTCTCCAAGTTATTGATATCCCATGGAGCATCATTTGCAGCCACGATATAGATGTCGCTACCCAACTGATACCAGTAGGAGTCGAATTTGTTGCCTTCTGTAACGTTTTCTTCTTGTCTCCACTGATAATATTCTGCATATTTGTAGCTCGTATCTGTGGAAGGAATAGAAGTTGCATTTGTAAGGTTATAGTCTGTCTGATTCGGATACAGCAGAATGAATTCCGCATTTGTGCCTTTGAATGCAATTGCACCAATCTCAACGCCTTGCTTCAGAACAATTTTTTCCAGCAGTGCGCAGTTTTCAAATGCAGAGTTGTCGATTTTCGTTACAGACGGAATATTCAGTGTCTGCAGTTTCTTGCAGTCCTTGAATGCAGATTTGCCAATGGTTTCCACCGTTGTTGACAGAGTCAGAGTCGTAACATACTCAAAGCCTTCGAATGCAGAGTTGCCGATTTCCTCAACCGTGCCCTTAATCTCAAGCGCTGTGACATTGTCAGCGGAAATCTTCCATCTCTTCAGTGCCATTTTCACATCATCAGTGGTCAGCACTTCGTCACCAGTCTCCGTATAGATGCCGTCAAATGTCAGCTTGCCGGTTGCCTCATCAAAAGTAGAAGGAATCTTCTCATATTTCAGGGAAACGCCCTCAACTGCTGTAACTTCAGTAAAAGTCAGCTCAGTATTATTCGTGATATTCTTGAGGAATTCGAGTTTTTCGTTATATTCAGCACGTATAACAGATTTATCCTCACCAGCATCTTCTTCGGTGAAGCAGTATTCGCCGTCTGCAAGCGGTGTACCCTTGAATGCATCAACAAGGCTATTCGTTGGAGCTGGGTCTCCTTCTTCACAAGGAGTATTATCAGGATCTTTATAGCGTCGAAGATCAGGCATTGTAGAAATAGACTTCAAGCTTGTGCAGCCTGCAAAAGCCTCTTTATCAATACGATACACCTGAGGTGCAAAGATGGATTCAAGGTCTGTGCAGTTATAGAATGCTCTGCCGCCAATTTCAGTAATATCCTCAGAAAGGATTACATTTTTCATTTTATAGTTTTCGCCAAGCAGCTTCTTCAGGGTTGCAATCTTAAGTCCTACATCGCCACTATTCCAATTACCCTCGTTACCATAAAGGTGACGTTTGCCAGTGCCAGCTCCCGGTGTATTTGTACCGCCATTCTTTCCGTTTGTCATAGCCGAATACTGCTGTGCATCTTCAACAGTGAAGCGATATGTGCCAGCTGCAAGCCCTGTGCCAGAGAACGCTTGTTCGCCGACATTTACTGCCGCCAAATTGTTTATATTCGAGATGGAAACAAGGTTAATACAGCCAGAGAAAGCAATGCTGCCAATTTCTGTCACATTCGGGAAAGAAACGGAAACAAGGCTAGAACAGCCAGCGAAAGCCTTACCGCCCACAGTAGTTACTGTATCGGAACGAACCGTCTCCAAAGCTGACAACAAAGCTGCATGAGAATCATTATAAGGTTGAAAAGCACCCCAAAAGCCGCCAGCAACTTCTTGAATGTTGCCGTCAAAGACAATGTGCTTAATTTCTGAAAGCACCACTCCCTTTTCCTCTTCAGCAGTCTTCAAAGCGGTCTCCACATGTTCGTAATTCAAAGACGTGTAATCACTGCTCCCATCAATTTCGCCGCCAGTGAAAGTCAGGGTTTTCGATGGATTATCCCACGAAATTTCCAAGCCGCTAACATTAGACGATTGGTTAGAAAAGTTTTCTGTTGCACTTGCAACAATGGAGGTTCTGATGTAGTCTGCCAGAATTGGTGAGTCCAATGTCATAGACGCCGCCATTGAAAGCGCCATGACGCCAGCGATGGTTTTCTTCAAATTCTTTTTCATGTTGTAGTTTCCTCCTAGTATATTAATAATTTTTCTCTTGCTCCATCAGAAACAAGATTAACATAATTATATACCCTGCTTATGAATTTGTCAATAGAAAATTTGCCTAATTATATAATGTTTTCATGTGTAAATTACACATATGTAATATACTTACCGTAATTTTAAGCTAATAATTAACAGAGAGGAAATCGTTCGATTTCACAAATTATACTCGATGTATTACAATATCGAAATTTAACAAATAGGAATCGTTTATTTATTTTTCTGTATCTTCCAGCTTTGCAATTTTCAGAATCAGTGCCGTCACATCACCCGCCGTCAAGCCCTCTTTGCCGTCACATTCGCTGTTTGCAGTCCCCATCTCCGTAAGCTTTGCCGCCGCATCCTCCGAGATATACCGCGAAAGCAAAATCACATCATTGATGTTCACGTCACCATCGCAGTCCGCATCCCCCTGCAAGATTTCTGCGGTGGTGGCGGTGGTTGTGGTTGTTGCCGTGGTGCTGGTGGTTGTCGTAGTTGCCGCGGCTTCGCGCTCACGACAAATTTCACAGTCATCCACAGAGCCATAGCATCCCGCGCCGCCCTTCACCGCCACCGTCAGCGTGATTTGTTCGCCTTTCCTTGCTTCTACGTGCAAAACAGGATTCATCCATTCGCTCCAGCCTTTGCCCGACAGCGCCATCGTTTCCGTCTTCCCACCGCTTGTCTGCATCGTCACCATGATTTCGCTCGTGCTGTCCGCCTGCACATTCAGCGATGCACGATAGGTGCCGTCCTGCGGTGCGGTCACGGCAGTCGCGGCAGTCGATTCAGATAATGCCTGTTCAGAATACCAGTGCAGGGCATAACTGCCCGTCCGCACGTCCTCCGCCCGCACATCAAAATGTCCGCTTGTCGCAGATTGCAGTTTCCAGCCCTTCGGCGCATTCGTCCATCCGCCGTCCGCCTCAAAGGACGGATTTTCCAGCAGATTCTCGCCAAAGGCTTCCTGCGTATTCCCATCCGTTATCTTGCGGAATACATATAAGGAATCCAGCGGCTTGCCGTTCGCATCAAACAACGCCTGATTATCCACACTGCTTCCGCCGTAGTCTTTGCCGTCAGGGTCATATTCCTGCGATGCTTTCGTTGCCCAGCCCGAACCATACGTTTCCCAAATGTCCAAATTATGATAGTATTCATTGCCGACCGTCAGCCATGCGGGTTCCCAATAAAATACGCCAATGCCGTTTTTCACGTTTGCAACCGTCCGGAACAGGTCTGTGAGATACTGTGTCTGTCCTGCAACACTCACAGGGTATTTGACATAATCTCCCAGCGGCGACAAATCAGGTACCGTGTTGTTATAACAGTCGGTATCCTGCATACTATAACACCATGACGTTTCCGCAACCATCACTTCTTTGCCGTAGCTGTTCGCAATCTCATTCAGCACAGAGGAAAGGTTCGAGAGCGTGCCATGCCAATAGGGATAGTATGAGGACGCAAACACGTCATAATCAACATGATTCTGCTGCAAGTTCTTTGCGATGTACGCATAGTGCCCCGACTTTTCGGGATTGGTGAAGTGCAGTACCACTTTCACATTCGGGTCATACGCACGGACGGCTTTCGCGCCCGCATTCCAAAGCTGTGCAAGCTGTGCCCAGCCTTCATTGCTCCAGTTATAATCATCAAGATGGATGCCGCACATTCCCGTGGTGGTTTCGTTGCCGATTTGCACCATAGCAATTTCCGCACCTGTTGCGGCAACTTTCTGAATGGTGTCGGCGGTATAGGAATAAATGGCATCGGCTTTCTGCGCAGTGTTCATATTTTTCCATGCTTTCGGTGCAGACTGTTTTGCGGGGTCTGCCCAGAAGTCGGAATAATGGAAATCAAGAAGGAGTTTCAAACCGACTTTCCGGCATCTCTGCGCGATTTGCACGGCGATGTCAGCGTCACAGATGCCGCCGCCGTAGGGAACGCCCTGTGCGTTGTAGGGGTCATTCCAGATGCGGACGCGCACGATATTGACGCCTGCATCGGCAAGGGTAGCAAAAAGGTCGGCGGGGTTACCGTTGGCATCGCGGAAGACGACGCCGCTGTTTTCGAGGGCGATGGCGGAAGAAACGTCAACGCCCGCGAATTGCATGGCAGAGATGGGCGTAGCGTTTGCGGGAAGTACGGGGAAGGAAGCGACCGAAAGGGAAAGTGCCAGGAAAGCAGACAAAAGTTTTTTTGAAATTTTCATAATGACCTCCATAGAAGTATCGCTGATGCGATGAGGAATCATAAGGTTTTGCGGGGGCTTTTTCAAAAGCTTGCGAAGTCCGGAGGCAGAGCCTTTGGACGCCAACAGACTGCAAGCAGTCTGCTCCACAGAGCGCGAAACGCCCCCTATTTCGTCAAAAATAATCAGGAGGGGTTTCCCCAGTGCAGTTGGTGAATGGTGAGCTTTATGTCAGGCGTGGTATGCGCATTTCTCAGCGACACACTCTTATATTTTAGCATAATCCCCCTATGCTGACAATGCCCTTTTTCGCTTTCTCCCTGTACTATCGTCCCTAAAATTGTACAAAACCAACAAAGTTTCGTACAGCCCTTGACATCCGCATCAAAAAGTGGTATTCTATCATTAGCACTCAAAGACATGGAGTGCTAGCACCTCGAAATTAGGTCTGCAAGCACTCAGCACTATGACCTGCGTGCCGAAAGGAGAGATTCGTTCTATGGACGACCGCAAGCTGCGTATCTTAGCCGCTATCGTTGATGCCTATGTGACAACAGGCGAACCCGTTGGCTCTAAGACCATCGCGGAACTGCCTGATATCCACGTTTCTCCTGCAACCATCCGCAACGATATGGCGATGCTCGAACAGCTCGGTTTGTTGGAACAACCCCATACCTCCGCGGGACGTATCCCAACCTTTCAGGGATACAAACTCTATATCGAAAAATGTATGCACGGCGCAAAACTCAGCGACGATGAACGAAATCGGCTCGACGAGATGTTCTCTGAAGATGTCCCGCTGACCGAAGAACTCCTCATCCAGTCCGCTACCACAGCACTTGCAGAAATTACCAAGTGCGCCGCAGTCGCTGTCAACACAACACCACAGTTTTCCGTAATTTCCAAGGTCGAGGTCATTCCGACAGGCAAACGCCTTTACGTCATTCTCCTCATCACCTCCGCAGGCAGTATCAAAAACAAAGCCTGCCGTCTGGAATTCGATTTGAATGACGAACAGCTTTCTTTCTTCACCGCATTCCTCACAGAACACCTCCACGGCGTTTCTGTCAACGATTTGTCTGCGGAAATGATGGATCAGCTGATCACCGCGCTCGGCACTTACATGGTGACACTCTCCCCGCTGGTCGAGGGACTCTACGAACTCTCCCGCGACATGATGCGGCAGGAGCTCACCGTCAACGGCACGCGCAATCTCCTCACCTGTCAGGAACTCAATACACAGGATATCGTGGAATTCATGGAACATCAGGAAGATGTCATCATGCCGCTCCTCAATGACACGTTCAGCGGCATTCACGTCATGTTCAGCGATGAAAACCACCAGACGGAAAACAACTCGTCCACGTTCGTAATTGGTAATTCCAGCATGATCGTCGGACGCTACCATAAAGACGGCCGCGATGCCGGCGGTCTTGGCATTATCGGCCCGATGCGGCTTGACTACGCAAAAGTCATTCCGTATCTCGAATATTTTACTCAGAAAATCACGGATTTAATTTCCGAGAAGGAGGATGACAAGAATGAGTGATGAACTGCGTGACGCAGACGGCTGCGAGGATTTCGAATCCCTCGAAGAAGACGGTCTGCATGACGAAGAATCGGAAACAGACGATGCTCCTGTATCGGATGCCGCTGATGAGGAAGAAGAAATCCCATTCGAAGAAACCGATGACGGAGAACCGGACATCATTGAGATCGACCCCGTGCAGAAAGAATTGCAGGATACCAAAGAAAAGTATATGCGCCTTTTTGCAGAGTTTGACAATTTCCGCAAACGCACCGCAAAGGAAAAATCCGAAACCTATCAGGATGCCGTTGCAAAAACCGTGCTGGAACTGCTTCCTGCCATGGACAGCTTCGAACTTGCGATGAAAGCACCGTGCAGTGATGAAGCCTACCAGAACGGCATGGAGAAAATCTTCCAGCAAATGAAGTCCTTGCTCGAAAAGCTCGGCGTGGAACAGATCCCCGCCCTCAACGAACCGTTTGACCCGAAGGTCCATAACGCCATCCGTCAGGTGGAGGACGAAAACTTCGGCGAAAGCACCGTCTGCGAAGTCTACCAGCAGGGCTACAAGCTCGGCGACAGACTCGTTCGCCCCGCCATGGTCGCTGTGGCAAACTAATAAAAGTTGTTAACATCCCCGGCGTATTGTGTGCGCATATTATAATAGTATACTGAATGAAACCACCCAAACCTTTAAGGAGGAATTTATTATGGGAAAAGTTATTGGTATTGACCTTGGTACGACAAACTCTTGTGTCGCAGTTGTAGAAGGCGGCAACGCCGTCGTCATCCCGAACGCAGAAGGTGCAAGAACTACCCCTTCTGTTGTCGCCGTTTCCAAAACCGGCGAGCGTCTGGTCGGTCAGATCGCAAAGCGTCAGGCAATCGCAAACCCTGACAACACCATCATCTCCATCAAGCGTAAGATGGGTACTGACCAGAAGGTCACCATCGCTGACAAGGCTTACACCCCGCAGGAAATTTCTGCTATGATCCTGCAAAAGCTCAAGGCTGATGCAGAAGCTTATCTCGGCGAAGCCGTTACCGAAGCTGTTATCACCGTTCCTGCATACTTCACTGACTCCCAGCGTCAGGCTACCAAAGACGCAGGTCAGATCGCAGGTCTGAATGTAAAGCGTATCATCAATGAGCCGACTGCTGCTGCCCTCTCCTACGGCATCGACAAGGAAGAAGAACAGAAGATCATGGTCTTCGACCTCGGCGGCGGTACGTTCGACGTTTCCATCATCGACATGGGCGACGGTGTTACTGAAGTTCTCGCAACTGCCGGTAATAACCACCTCGGCGGCGATGACTTCGACCAGCGCATCATCGACTGGATGGTCGAAGAATTCAAGAAGGCAGAAGGCATCGACCTCCGCACCGACAAGACTGCTATGCAGCGCTTGAAGGAATCCGCTGAAAAGGCAAAGATCGAACTTTCTTCCATGACCACCACCAGCATCAATCAGCCGTTCATCGCTGTTGACGCAACAGGCCCCAAGCACCTCGACCTCACCCTCTCTCAGGCAAAGTTCAACGAACTGACCGCAGACCTCGTCCGCGCTACCATGGGCCCTGTCGAACAGGCCCTCCGCGATTCCGGTCTGAGCGCTTCCGAACTCGACAAGGTGCTCCTCGTCGGCGGTTCTTCCAGAATCCCTGCTGTGCAGCAGGCTGTCAAGGAGCGCATCGGCAAAGATCCGTTCAAGGGCATCAACCCTGACGAATGCGTTGCACTCGGTGCTGCATATCAGGGCGGCGTGCTCGGCGGCGATGTCAAGGGCGGTCTGCTCCTCCTCGACGTCACTCCGCTTTCCCTCGGTCTGGAAACCATGGGCGGCATCTGCACCAAGATCATCGACCGCAACACCACCATCCCGACCAAGAAATCGCAGGTCTTCTCTACCGCTGCTGACAATCAGCCCGCTGTTGATATCTGTGTATTGCAGGGCGAACGTGAATTCGCAAAGGACAACAAGAAACTGGGCGAATTCCGTCTGGACGGAATCGCTCCCGCACCCCGCGGCGTGCCTCAGATCGAAGTCACCTTCGACATTGACGCAAACGGCATCGTTCACGTTTCTGCAAAAGACCTCGGCACCGGCAAGGAACAGAACATCTCCATCACTGCTTCCACCAACATGAGCAAGGAAGATATCGACCGTGCAGTTCGTGAAGCAGAACAGTTCGCAGAAGACGACAAGAAGCGTAAGGATCAGGTCGATACCAAGAACAACGCAGAAAGCCTCTGCTTCCAGTGCGAAAAGGCAATGACAGACTTCGGCGACAAGGTTTCCGAAGAAGACAAAGCACCCATCAACGCTGCCATTGCAGACCTCAAGGAAGCTATGAAGGGCGAAGATTATGATGCAATGAAGGCAAAGACCGATGCGCTTCAGCAGGCATTCTATGCCCTCAGCGGCAAGGTTTACCAGAACGCTGCACCGAATGGCGCACCTGATATGAGCAATATGGGTGACATGGGCAGCATGGGCGGCAGCACTTCCGCAAAGGATGACAATGTCGTTGACGCAGACTTCACCGAAGCATAATGAATAAATTATGGGGGGCGGAACAAGATTCTGCCCCTCTGTTGTTCACGCAAGCCTTTTTCCCATCAATATCCACGGAAAATGCCTGAAAAAGCGGGAAAATTTGTTTTGCAATTTTCCAAAAACACTTGCATGAACGCATAAATTATGCTATAATACTATATAAATATTGTCCCCGTGCGCATCTGCCGCACAGAGACTTTCTGATACCCACCCACACAGAAGGGAGTAAAAACTATGGCTGAAAAACGGGATTACTACGAGATTCTCGGTGTCGGACGAGATGTCACCGATGAAGAACTCAAAAAAGTCTATCGTCAGCTTGCAAGAAAATATCACCCTGACCTGCATCCCGATGATCCGGAAGCGGAAGCAAAATTCAAGGAGATCACCGAAGCATACGAAGTGCTGTCTAACAGCGAAAAACGCAGCATCTACGACCAATATGGTCATGATGGTCTGGAAAACGGCGGCATGGGCGCAGGTGCAGGCGGTTTCTCCGATGTCAGCGAAATTCTCGAAAGTTTGTTTGGCGGCATGGGCGGAATGTTCGGCGGCGGCACGCGCACGGCAAATGCGAATGCACCGCGTCAGGGACGTGATATCAGCGCAAATATCACGCTGGACTTCATGGAAGCCGTCAAAGGCAAATCGCAGACCATTACCATTCAGCGCATGGAAAACTGTCCTGATTGCAATGGCACAGGAAGTGCCGGCGGTGTGGCATCCGAAGTCTGCAAAGAATGTCAGGGACGTGGTACGGTCAAAGCGACACAGCGCACGCCATTCGGTTTGATTTCGCAGTCGAAACCGTGTCCGCGCTGCGGCGGAAAAGGCAAGGTCATTAAGAATCCGTGTCAGAAGTGCAAAGGCGCGGGCAGAGTCCGTGTCAGCAAGCCGATTACCATTAACATTCCGGCAGGTATTGATGACGGACAGCGTTTGCAGGTTGGCGGGCAGGGTGACGTTGGCATCAACGGCGGCCCGAACGGTAATCTGATGGTAGATATTAATGTCAGACCGCATCCGCTTTATACGAGAGAGGGTTATGACATTTACTGCGACATTCCGATTACTTATGCACAGGCGGCACTTGGCGATGAAATTGTTGTACCGACGGTTGACGGCAATGTAAAATACCGTATTAATGAGGGTACACAGACGGGCACGATTTTCCGTTTGCGTGGAAAGGGTGTATCGCGTCCGACGAGAGCGGAGCGTGGTGACCAGTACGTAAAGGTTTATGTAGAAGTGCCGAAGAATCTGACGAAAAAGCAGAAAGACCTGATTACGCAATTGGAAGCGACGCTGGAATCGAAAAATTATGCAAAGCGTGAAAGCTTCTTCAAGAAATTGAAGGAACTGCTGAACAAGCCATCTAACGATTGAAAGCGCATTCCGCGCCCAATCATGAGGATTCCAAAGGGAATCATTCCCTTTGGCGGAGTCCAGGGGCAGCGCCCCTGGTCGCGCTCCGCAGAGCGCGCCACACCCCTGTTTCCTTACAACGAATCAGGAAGGGGTTTCCCCCATGCATTTCCTGTGATAAACAAAGGAAGGCAAGAGAACGGTATACATCGTATCTCTTGCCTCTTTGTCTTTCAATCGGGTATTGCAAAGAGTGTTTCGCGCTCTGCGGAGCGCGACCAGAGGCGCTGCCTCCGGATTCCGCAATAGATTAAAATTTCTTAAAGTTCTTCGTAAAATTATTAAAGTTCAGAAAAATGTCTTGACACAAGTAGGGGTTTCGGTGTAAAATAAGATTGTATATTGAAACGAAAGGAATGGTCTTTTATGGGTCTTACCCTGACTGAAAAAATCCTCTCTGCACACCTTCTGGAAGGCGAACTCGTGCGCGGCACCGAAATCGGTATCCGCATCGACCAAACCCTCACACAGGATGCTACCGGCACCATGGCTTACCTCGAATTCGAGGCTATGGGTGTCCCCCGCGTCCGCACCGAACGCTCGGTCGCTTACATCGACCACAATACCCTCCAGAATGGCTTCGAAAATGCGGACGACCACCGCTTTATCGGCTCTTGCGCCAAAAAGCACGGTCTGTTCTTCTCCCGCCCCGGTAACGGCATCTGCCATCAGGTTCACCTCGAACGCTTCGGCATTCCCGGCAAAACCTTGATTGGCTCCGATTCCCATACCCCCACAGGCGGCGGTCTTGGTATGCTCGCAATCGGCGCAGGCGGTCTTGACGTCGCAGTCGCTATGGGCGGCGGCGCTTACTACATCACTTGCCCGAAAATCGTCAAAATCAACCTCACCGGCAAACTCTCTCCATGGGTTGCCGCAAAAGATGTCATTCTCGAAGTGCTGCGCCGCATGACCGTTAAGGGCGGTGTCGGCAAAGTCATCGAGTACACCGGCGAAGGCGTCAAAACGCTCTCCGTCCCCGAACGCGCCACCATCACCAACATGGGCGCAGAACTCGGTGCTACCTCCTCCATCTTCCCCTCCGATGAACAAACACTCGCTTTCCTCAAAGCGCAAAAACGTGAGGATGTCTGGACGCCCCTCTCCGCAGACGCAGATGCCGTCTATGATGAGGTCATCGACATCGACCTTTCCAAACTCGAACCCCTCGCTGCCTGCCCGCATTCTCCCGATAACGTCAAATCTATGTCGGAAATCGGTAAGCTGAAAATCGACCAGGTCTGCATCGGTTCCTGCACAAACTCCTCTTTGCTCGACATGATGAAAGTCGCGCATATCCTCAAAGGCAAGACCATTCACCCCGATGTTTCGCTTTCTATCGCACCTGGCTCCAAGCAGGTGCTCAATATGCTGGCAGCAAACGGCTGTCTGGCTGATATGATCGACGCAGGTGCCCGCATTCTTGAATCTGCTTGCGGCCCGTGCATCGGTATGGGACAGTCCCCGAATTCCGCCGGTATCTCCCTTCGTACCTTCAACCGTAACTTCGAAGGCCGCTCCGGTACCAAAGACGGTCAGATTTACCTCGTTTCCCCTGAAACGGCTGCGGCTTCCGCACTCACAGGCTTCCTGACCGACCCGCGCACCATCGGCGAAATGCCCGAATTCAAACTGCCCGAAGTATTCACCATCAACGACAACATGGTCACACTCCCCGCTGCGGAAGCTGACATGGAAGATGTCGAGATCCTCCGCGGCCCGAACATCAAACCTTACCCCGAAACCCACCCGCTGCTGGAAACCATTGATGCACCCGTTTCCCTCAAAGTCGGCGACAACATCACCACCGACCACATTATGCCCGCAGGTGCAAAGATCCTCCCGCTGCGTTCCAATATTCCGAAGATTTCCCAACACTGCTTCGCAGTCTGCGATGAAGAATTCCCCGCAAGAGCAAAGGCACTCGGTCAGAGCATCATTGTCGGCGGTGCAAACTATGGTCAGGGTTCTTCCCGTGAGCACGCTGCACTCGCTCCGCTGTATCTGGGTGTCAAGGCAGTACTGGTGAAGTCCTTCGCCCGCATTCACCGCGCAAACCTCATCAATGCAGGCATTCTGCCGCTGACTTTCGTCAATGAAGCAGATTACGACAAAATCGCACAGGGCGACCAGCTTGTCCTCGCAGATGTCCGCAAGGCTGTCACCGAAGGCAAAACCGAACTCACCGTTGTCAACAAGACAAATGGTGCGGAAATCCCTGTTCTCTGCGAACTCACAGGCAGAACCAAGGATATCATGCTGGCAGGCGGTCTGCTTGACTTCACACGCGAAAACCTGAAATAATCAGAAAGATGATATCAGCCCTGATCCGTGAATTTTAAGAGAAAGGTTGTCAAATGATGAATTTACTTGCATTTTCTTCTCGTGTCATTCGTATCCGTTCATGGAAAGACCTTGTCATTGCTGCGATCCTCGTCGGAGTCTACTATGGTCTGTATTATTTGCTGGATAAGCTGATGCCGGATTCTTCTGAAAATGCCCGCAAGTTCATTGCAGGTGCGGTTGCTGTCGTGCTCGGCATTATTTTCGTTATTTCATTCAGCTGACATTCGGCGGAAGGACATCTCATGACTAGATTACTACCACAGATGCTTGCAATGACGGTACGCCTGAAAACATGGCAGGAAGTCGTAATTCTCATTGTTGCAACAGTTGTTTTTCTGATCGGACGCAAAGTGCTGGAAAACCTCATGCCCAACGCCATGAATGCGACACGCAACCTCATTGCGGGTGCGGTCGCAGTCGTGCTGTGTGTGGCGGTTATCCTGCTGCTTTCCTGACGGCACATATTCTGCCCCCCTATGCAATTTCTATTTTCACAGGAGGTTTTTCCGAAATGGAAAAAATCAAAATGACTACCCCCATTGTCGAGATGGACGGCGACGAAATGACGCGCATCCTCTGGCAGTGGATCAAAGATATTCTGCTCGTTCCTTACGTTGACCTCAAAACCGAATACTATGACCTCGGTCTGAAGAAGCGTGAAGAAACCAAAGACCAGATCACCATTGACAGTGCCGAAGCAACTAAAAAGTACGGCGTTGCTGTCAAATGTGCAACCATCACCCCGAATGCGGCGCGTGTGGAAGAATATGGTCTCTCCGAAATGTGGAAGTCCCCGAACGGCACCATCCGTGCAATTCTGGACGGTACCGTATTCCGCACCCCGATTCTCGTCAAGGGTATCACACCCTATATCCCCACATGGACAAAGCCCATCACCATCGCCCGTCACGCTTACGGCGATGTCTATAAAAATACCGAAATGCAGGTCACGGCAGGCGGCAAGGCGGAACTTGTCTACACCGACAAGGACGGCAAGGAAACCCGTCAGCTCATCCACGAATTCAAGGGCGACGGCATCATTCAGGGCTTGCACAACCGCAATGATTCCATCGAAGGTTTTGCACGTTCCTGCTTCAACTATGCGCTCGACCTGAAGCAAGACCTCTGGTTTGCGACCAAAGACACCATCTCTAAAAAGTACGACCACCGCTTCAAGGACATCTTCCAGCAGATCTATGATGCAGAATACAAGGAAAAGTTCGAAGCGGCCGGCATTACCTACTTCTACACCCTGATCGACGATGCCGTTGCCCGCGTCATTCGCTCGAACGGCGGCTACATCTGGGCTTGCAAAAACTATGACGGCGATGTCATGTCCGACATGGTTTCCACCGCTTACGGCAGCCTTGCCATGATGACCTCCGTACTCGTTTCGCCCCACGGCTACTACGAATACGAAGCCGCTCACGGCACGGTACAGCGCCATTACTACAAACACCTCAAGGGTGAGGAAACATCCACCAACTCCGTTGCTACCATCTTTGCATGGAGTGGTGCGCTCCGCAAGCGCGGCGAACTCGATCACCTCCCTGCACTCTGCGACTTCGCTGACAAGCTGGAAGCGGCAACCATTCAGACCATCGAAGAAGGTGTCATGACTGGTGACCTTTATCAGCTTTCCACGCTGCCCAATAAGAAAAAGGTCAATTCCAAAGCATTTCTGGAGGAAATCAGCGTTCGTCTTTCCGCGAAGCTTCAATAAGGAGGCATCTGCATGGCAAAACAGGAGGTTTCTCCCTCTGTGATTCGCCGTCTGCCACGCTATTATCGTTTTCTCGGCGACCTGAAAGCCAAAGGAAAAGTCCGTGTGTCTTCAGGAGAGCTTTCCGAAGCCCTTCTGCTGACTGCTTCCCAGATCCGACAGGATCTGAACTGCTTCGGCGGCTTCGGACAGCAGGGCTACGGCTATAATGTCGCGGCACTCTATCAGGAAATCGGCAAGATCCTCGGCGTGGACAGACGCAGACCTGCCATTCTCATCGGACTGGGCAATCTCGGCAGAGCCATCGCAAATCACGTCAGCTTTGAACGCTGCGGCTGTGAACTCATCGGCTTATTCGATTCCAACCCGTTCGTGGCAGGCAAAGACCTCGCAGGGATGCCGATTCATCACACGGACACGCTGGAAGGCTTCTGCCATATGGAACACCCCGTCCTTGCGGTACTGTGTCTGCCGGAAGATGCCGCGCCGCCCATCGCACAGCGGCTCGAAAAACTCGGCATTCTCGCCTTCTGGAATTTCAGTCACGCAGATCTCCACCTCGAAAATGAAGCTGCTATGGTAGAAAATGTCTATTTAGACGACAGCTTGCTGACACTCGGTTACGGGCTGGCACATATGGAACCCCCGAATCCCTGAACGTGTCGTAACATTCATTTTTTGTTCACTACGGAATCACGGCATTCCGCAGCGATAGATGCACCACCATGAAATCAAACGCAGTTTCTGCAATAAGGCAGAAACGGAAAGGACAAAACCTATGCGCATCCAAAAACTTCTTGCTGCTGCAACCTCTATGTGCCTTGCAGCAACCTCTCTGCTTGGCTCGGCTGTCTTCGAAGTCAATGCAGAAGAAACCGCCAAAGCCTTGCTGTTTGAGATTTCATCCGAGAATTCAACCAACATTGAAATCTCTACAACTTCTATCTCAGCAGGCGATGTCGTCCTCCCTGTTCAGATTTATGTTCTGGAAAACCCAGGCGTAAACGGCATTCAGCTCAAATTGCAGGTGAATGATGGTCAAGTCGATGAAGAAGGAAGATTTGGTAACTACGGCTTCCATCTGAGCGATGCTGCATTTGCATCCCCCTACTGCTTCGACAGTAAAACAGGAGGCTCTGCTGAGTATGCTCTGAACGCAACCTTCAATGCAGACACCATGAACCTCGGCTGGATGTATTCCGCAAATGCTGCTGCTGTGGCTGACTCGGTAATCGAACCCGGCACCACAACATGGTCAAAACCGGAATGGGTTTATGACTGTGCTTTTGCTGAATGCAATCTGGTCATTCCGAAGGACACCCCCGCAGGCGAATATACCTTCGATGTCCGCAAGGAAGAATACATCAATGCAATTTCCATTGGTCAGAAGAACACCATCAAGGGTAAGAGTTCCTGCACCGGCAAGGACGGTAAACTGGATTTCGATACGATTCCGCTGACCATTACCATCGGTGAGAAGGCTGACACCACCACAACCACTTCTGACACCACGGTTTCCGAAACCACTACAACGGTTTCCGCTACCACTACCGAGGTTTCCGAAAGCACCACGACAAAGCCGGGTACTTCTACCACAAAGGTTCCCGGTACCACCACCACAAAGGTTACTGATACCACTACCACGAAGCCGGGTACTTCTACCACAAAGGTTTCTGGTACCACCACCACAAAGGTTACTGACACCACTACCACGAAGCCTGCAACTACTACCTCAAAGGCTCCCGGTACCACCACCACAAAGGTTTCTGACACCACTACCACGAAGCCTGCAACTACTACCTCAAAGGCTGCTACTACTACCACAACAATTGGCACAACAGATACCACGAAGCCTGCAACCACTACCTCAAAGGCTGCTACTACTACCACAACAATTGGCACAACAGATACCACGAAGCCTGCAACCACTACCACCAAGGCTGCTACTACTACCACAACAATTGGCACAACAGATACCACGAAGCCTGCAACCACTACCACCAAGGCTGCTACTACCACCACAACAATTGGCACAACAGATACCACGAAGCCTGCAACCACTACCACCACGGCTTCTGATACCACCACCACACAGTCTGCTACTACCAACACAACAAATGGTACGACGGACACCACCAATGCCAGCAAAATCGGTCAGCTGACCAACGATGACAGCTTCTACTGGAATATCGCAGATGTCTGCGGCAAGCCCGGTGAAACAGTCGAAGTTCCGATTTACGTATTCGGTGACCCCGGTACCGCAGGTATTCAGCTTGCATTTGATATTGACCCTGCTCTGACGCTCTCCGCAATTGATAGAGGTAAGGCTTACAAGGCAGAACCGACTGTCAACCTCAACACCGAGAAGCCGATTTTCGTTCTCGCTACCAACCAGGGCTACAATGCAACTGCACAGGACGGTTCCGTTCTTGCAAAGCTTATCTTCCAGATTCCTACAGATGCAAAAGCAGGTTCCGTATTCTCCATTGATATCGCAAGCGAATGCATGGATAATGGTACTACGTTCAAAACTATGGTAACTGACTACAACACCAAGCCTCTGAACATCACCTTCTACAGCGGTTCTATCACTGTTGTTGCAGATGAAGAGCCTACACTGAACTACACTTCCTACACCTTCAGCGAAGAAGGTCAGCAGGTTGTACTGAAGATGCTCAACACTGACCAAGCAGTCGCATGGTCTTCTTCTGATGAATCTATCGCAACAGTCAACGAATTTGGTCTTGTGACCTGCAAGTCCATTGGTTCTGCTGTTATCACTGCAACCGTTAATGATAAGCAGTATACCTGTAACATCAGCGGCAACAACTCGCTGTTTGGTGACGTTGACAAGAGCGGTTTCATCAACACGAGCGATGCTGTTATGATTCTCCAGCACTATGGTAAGGCGCTTGTTGGCGAAACCTTCCTGACTGAAGAAGAATGTGCAATCGCAGATGTCAACGGTGACGGCAAAGTTACTGAAGTTGACGCAACTGTTATTCTGAAGTACTACAGCTACAATGTTGTACTGAACGAGCCGACGAGCTGGTTTGAACTGACCGGCAACCCGAACGCTCCTGGTGCAAACTAATCGCACAAAAAACACTCCCGACTTAGTCGGGAGTGTTTTTTCAAAGCATAAGGCGTCCGGAGGGAATTGATTCCCTCTGGACGCCTCATTCTTCGTGTGCATAGCCGCATTAATGAAATTCTGTATTCGGATTCAATGTTGCAGGTGACTGCCACTGAATCCCGTACTCTGTTCGCAATATCAACTTCTTTGCAATCCAATAATCCTTGCAGTAATCATAATATCCACGCTGATGATCAAGCGCTTCATCAATCTTTTCTTCCAGTTCATATCGAATCGCCAGATATTCGTCCGAATATTCAACTTCGTCCACTACCATTTCTTCCATGTTTTCCTGCGCTTCATCTACGATTTCCCGGAAATCATCTTCTCCAAGATCCGCCGTCAGCATGATAGTCATTTTTTCTGTCACACCATCTTTCGTGTGCAGCGCATATTCGCATATCAGACTCGCCGTGTCATGCGGGTCAAGCATTTCTCCGTTCTCCAACAGCGAAATATCCTCCGCCAGCAACTTTTTCACGAGCTGATGCGCTCTGATCGCATATTTCAATGCCTCAGGCCAGAAACGTGCTTCCGCATACGTGTCCGCCGTTTCCTGACAAAACCGAAAACAATCTGAATACTTTCCATCCATTTCCAGCGCCGTCAATGCCGTACTGCACTTCTTAATTGCATGGTCAGCACGCCAATGGTCAAAGTTCATGCTGTGAAATTGCTGCACCAACAGACAAGCATAGAGCAAATCGACAGCCAGTTCTGTGGTCGGATGTGTATTGAATGCAGTGTGAATGCGCTCCATCAGACGTTCGGAAAAGTCTACGCCGATTTTTGCAGCACGCTCTGTCCGCAGGACATTCAGGAAATCCAAGAGTGCAGTTTGCTTATCTTGTTCAGAGATGGATGTATCCTGAAGCATCGTCTCTAATTCTTCTGCGCGCTGTAGCAGAGCCGATTCATCAAAATTCGTTTCTGAGTTGTGGTACATTTGAATGCCTCCTTTGTTACTATTCATTGTTACTGAAAATACTATACACAATCTTAAAAATATATATCGTTTTATATATACATCATACCACAGAATCCCGCTCTTGTCAAGATTTTTTTGAAGATTGCAAGAATTTCAATGATGTATCATAACGAAAACGGAACCGAAACCATAGCGGTTTCGATTCCGTTTTCCCCCCTCTATTCAGTTACTCTTACTCAGATAAATATGATTTGACAAGCACCTGCATCAGTTCATCACGGTCAATGTGACGAATCATGCTGCGGGCATTCTTATGCACCGTAATATATGTAGGGTCTTCGGACAGAATATACCCGACAATCTGATTGATTGGATTATAGCCCTTTTCGACCAGTGCATCATAAACTTTCTGCAATGTACGCTTCATTTCCAGTTCTCTCTCCTCCGAAATGGAGAATGTAATCGTTTTGTCAGACATACCAAAGACGCTCCTTTCTCCCACAGCGGGGATACTCATTTTTACATTTATATTATACCCTAAAACAAGGAATTCTTCAAGTGATTTTCGCAAAATTAGGCGATGTGCTGTATATCAACAATAAAAAATGTATGATATGTATAGGGCTTGGCAGAATCCAAGCCCTTACGGTACAATTTAATCGCAGCTGCACCAGCCGCCTTCTCTTTTGATGAACGAATCGCAGTCCACGCATTCCTTGACGCTGGGGTTTGTTTCGTGTGTGCCGATATTGACCATATCGAGCGTGCAGAAATGCTCGCTGCAAAGGTTATGGCGGCACTGGTCAACGGTGCAATGAATATTGGGGTTTTTCTTCTGATTCATCATGAAACACTCCTCACATGAGATTTGATATGCCGTGCAAGCCGACCTCACGAACGGCACATTGTCATTATGCCCTAGGGAAGTGAGAATATGCAGCGGGCGGGGCTATTTTTTGAGAGAGCATGAGAAAGTGGAGCATTCGGGAGTAAATGGGAGGAAAAGGCAGGTTTTCTTTTACGTTTCGCAAAATTCTTTTGAATTAAATGAAAATAGGGCTTGCAAAACTGCTTATGATATGCTAAAATATGAATATAACCATAAACAGAAAGGAAGTCAGCATTGCTATGATGTATTCAGCGATGTGTCCCAAATGCGGAAGCAAGGACATAGTGAGAGTAAACGGATATGTAGGTTCATATGGAGAGGGCAACAACATGAACCTTGGCGCATTTGCGAAAATCAATGTAAATCGGTACATTTGTTGTAACTGTGGATATTCGGAGGAATGGATTGATCCGGAAGACATACCGCGAATTCTGCGGAGTAAGAAGGCGATGCGGGTCGGGAACACATATCATCCGTCGAGTGGGTTCAATCAGTATTGATACGGCGTGAAGTGAAACGTCAAAAATGTATGTGGCTCATATATTGAGGATTCCAAAGGGAATCATTCCCTTTGGCGAAGTCCAGAGGCAGCGCCTCTGGACGCCAACAGACTGCAAGCAGAGGTGCCGCCAAGCCGTAAGGCGTGCTTTGTGCGGTGTTGCCTTAAGGGGTTTCCCCATGCAGTACCCGTGATAAACAAAGAAAGGCAAGAGATATGGTTTATACCGTTCTCTTGCCTCTTTGTCTTTCAATCGGGTACTGCACTGGGGGCACCCCTTAATAGGGTTCCCCCAGACCCCTTCCTG
>JAZUJW010000097.1:0-57351 GCA_045642925.1 Oscillospiraceae bacterium | reverse complement strand
TATTCCCCACTGCTGCCTCCCGTAGGAGTCTGGGCCGTGTCTCAGTCCCAATGTGGCCGTCCAACCTCTCAGTCCGGCTACTGATCGTCGACTTGGTGGGCCGTTACCTCACCAACTATCTAATCAGACGCGAGGCCATCTCTGAGCGATAAATCTTTGATTACAAAATGATGCCATCTCGTAATGTTATGCGGTATTACCATCCGTTTCCAGAAGCTATTCCGCTCTCAGAGGCAGGTTCCTCACGTGTTACTCACCCGTCCGCCACTAAGAAACAAACCGAAGTCCGTTTCTCCGTTCGACTTGCATGTGTTAAGCGTGCCGCCAGCGTTCGTCCTGAGCCAGGATCAAACTCTTTATAAAGTTTGTATATAACACCAAGCAAAGGTACTTGATGTTAAATCCTAGTCAATCACGATCACTCGCAATTACTTTTTTTCGTTTTATAGTCTTTACTTGACTTGAGATCCAATCGCTTGAATCTCGGAATCTTCAAGGGTTTTTCTTCGTAAAGCATTGTTCAATTTTCAAGGTACCAACTCTTGGTTTGAGTCTTTATCGTCTGAATCTTTTCGATTCGGATGACCTATTCATTATAGCACATTTTCTTGAGTTTGTCAAGAGGTTTTTGAAATTTTTCTTTCGATTTTCTTTCGAAAATCTTCATAATTTCTTTTGTGCTTTTCTTTGATTTGCTGTTTCTTTTTCGAAGCAGCTTATCTATTATAGCACTTTTTCTCTTGTTTGTCAAGTGGTTTTTCAAGATTTTTTCAAATCTTTTTGAACCGTGCTGTTTTTTGTTTGCTGTTTCTCGGTTTCCTTTGAAGCAGCTTATCTATTATAGCACTTTCTCTCGATTTTGTCAAGAGCTTTTTGAAAAGTTTTTCGTTTAACAAACTCTTTTCATTCTTCTTTGCTATCTTAGATACTTTCTTTTTTCGCTCCCCTTCTTCTCGTTTTCGAGAAGCGGTCAGCTTTTCTATTATAGCACTTTTTGAACTCTTTGTCAAGTACTTTTTTCGAATTTTTTTATCCGCTTTCCGTACTCCCAGCTTCCTCTTCCGGCACTACATCTTGGGGAGTCGCCTCGCGCACTCGCTCTTGGGTACTGCCTTCTAATTCCACTTTTTTCTGTTCATTTCGCGCTTTTTTCTTCGCCGTCTCTCTCAGGCGACTTTGTTATTCTACCACATTTTGACTCGATTGTCAACCCCTTTTTTCCCTTTTTTCCCCTTTCTATTTTTTGCACAAAAGCTATCTGCTATTCAGAATAGAATGGTTATAATTTGTCTGTTCTCATCTTGTACATACTGGAAGTTCCCATCCGTTGCATTCTTCGACAGGAGTTCCTTCACTCCAGAGTCCTTCTGAAGTGCCTCTAGCACCTGATCGTACAACTCCTTATTTGAGCAATAGAATTCCAGCATTCCATCTCTGCCTCTGCCCCAGTCACGAAGCATCGGCTCTAACTGTGCCCGTTCGCGCAGTACATATCCATTTTTCTGATGGTACAGTGCGCCTGCGGTCGCACATTCAGGCGCGATGTATCCTTCGCAATCCGATTCATGGTCACCAAACTGACTATCTGACATTGCAAAATATGCGTGCGAGATTTTCCCCTGGAAGGAAGCATTATCATCCCACGTCAAGTCTATATTATAATATTTACCATTTATTTCTGCAATATTCCATGCGTGTGCCTCGCCCTGATTGCTATACCCTGTCACGCACATTACATTCACGCCCGCACGACGAGCCACATAGCAAAACGCCTTGGCATAGCCTTCGCATTCCGCCATACCATTCACCAGACATCCGTACATATCATTGCTATGCTCTCCGGCACTATATGTACAGCGTTTGGCTATTTCATCATGGATTTTCAGGCATTTCTCGTAATCGTCCGCATTCACGCGAATTTTCGAGATAATGTCGTCTGCCGCTTTTTCTGCTTCTTCAAGCATTTGTTCCGCTTTTCCCGTTTCTACATCATAATGAATCGTTGTCCGATCCATTTCCCTTGCGAGTTCATAATCATCCGAAACATAGAAAAACTGTGGTTCCTGCATTCTCAGCATCAGATAGATTTTCTCATATGCTTCATCCGTATAGCTTCTCCGCAAATCTACATCTGTTTCGAAGTTCGTAAGGCTCGTATACAGCGTGTCATACAGCGCCTTGCCCTCTGCATCCAGTCCTTGATACGGATAGCAAAGGGACGCATCTGTGGTAACGATCCTGCTCCGATGGTCTTTTTCTTCTTTCGCATGGAGTGCTACATCAACCGTTTTTTTCGCAACTACGATCAGTACCACGCCAAGAAAGCCAACCAGCATTTTTCCTTGCCATGTATTTTTTTCCATACTGTTTCTCCCACGTTGTACAGTCTGCGGAATACGGCGTCTATGGCAGACTGCGTTCAGTCATTCTCCTCTTTCTTTGGCAGAACCTCTGCCTGAATTCTGCTGATCCAATTGTCCTCAATAGACAACAGGGTATACCTTATCCCTTGATATTCCACTGCGGGATGTTCTCCTTCATTCGGGATGCATCCCAGCAGATGTACTACAAATGCACTCATCGTATCAAAAGTGTCATTTCCATCCGTTTCGGGATTCACACCCAGCCGCGGCAAAATGTCCTCGGGGTCTGCCGCGCCGTCAATCGAATAGATATGGCTTGCCGTTTCTGTGAATTCTGCTTCTTCATCGTCATATTCATCCTGAATGCTTCCGACGATCTCCTCCAGCAAGTCCTCCATTGTCACCATGCCTGCCGTGCCGCCGTATTCATCCGTGACAATCGCAAGCTGCATTTTGTCACGGCGCATTCTCTGGAATACATCGCGGCATTTTGCTGTTTCGGGTACAAAAAATGCCTCCCGCATCAGTTTTGTAACAGGACAGTCCTCTGCCTTGCCGACCAGCGGCAGCAAATCTTTCACGAGAAGCACACCAACAATAGTGTCCACCAAATTTTCATAGACAGGAATACGGGAGAAACCTTCCTCCATCGCAATCGCTGCCGTTTCCGATGCAGTTGCAGTGCATGGCACAGCGACCATGTCCCTGCGGTGTGTCATCACGTCCGATACAGTGACATCGTCAAATTCAAAGATATTGTTTATCATTTCGCGCTGGCTTTCTTCGATGCCGCCTGTTTCGTTGCCCGCATCGACCAGAAGCCGTATTTCTTCTTCCGTCACCACTTCCGCATCATCTGCGCAGGAAATCCCGAACAGACCGCAGATCAGTTTCGTCACGCCGCCGCCCAGCAGAACAAACGGTGCTGTCACTACTTTCAGGCAGCGTACACTCGGTACGCACAGCACAGCCAGTTTGTCAGGGGCATTCGCCGCAAAACGGCGCGGGAGAAAATCTGTAAAAATCGTGAGGATCAATGTCACTGCAACCGCGATACCGATTGATGCGAGCAAAGCTGCTTCTTCAATCGGAAACCATGTCGCTATATACTTAATAAGTGCACAGATCGTCAGTACGCCAATCAATACTGCTGACAAGATACGATGCACAGAAAAGCAGCGCAGCAGTTTTGTTGGGTTTTCCAAAAGTTTTCTGAGTCGCTGATAGCGTTTTTCCTCTGCCGCACGATTCAGCACATGTGAATCATTGACTTCCGTCAGTGCTGTTTCACAGGCAGAAAACCAGATGCGCAGCAGGACAAGTACTGCAAGCAGCATCGGCAAAAGCCATGATCGGCCGCCATCTTGGTCCATAGTATTGTGTGTTCCTTCCTTTCACGCATACCCGCCAAAAGTGCGGGAATAAATCAAAAAGGGCATCCATCCGCAGACTCGAATGAATACCCTTTTACGGAAAACGAATTTCGGCCAGACAAACCGGCTCAGCCATTCGCACGTTCCACTTTACCGGAGCGCAGGCATCTGGAGCACACATAGATGTGGCAGGGAGTACCCTTCACGATTGCCTTTACACGCTGCACATTCGGCTTCCATGTACGATTGGTACGACGGTGAGAGTGAGAAACCTTAATACCAAAAGTCACGCCTTTTCCGCAGATTTCGCATTTTGCCATAGCTGGCACCTCCTTTACAGACTTGTGAACAGTATCTATTGTAACAGATAACTGCTAAAATTGCAAGTGTTTTTTTCAAATTCGTGAAAATTTATCAGATTTCACAGAAAAATCCGTTTTCGGACTTGAAAACAGCCGCAATTTATTGTATAATAGTAACACATTCGCGTGACATTATCCCCGAAAGGAGAATTTCAATGTTTGATTTATCCCCGCAGGCACTTTTACAATACCTTGTCCGCATCCTGATCATCTTTCTGATTCTTCCGCTCCATGAGTTTGCACACGCATGGACAGCGCACAAACTTGGCGACGATACCGCCGACTATCAGGGCAGACTAACACTCAACCCAATTGCGCATATCGACCCCATCGGCGGCATTCTGCTTTTGCTGACAGGTTTCGGCTGGGCAAAGCCCGTTCCTGTCAATCCGAACCGCTTCAACCGCAAGATCAGCCTCCGTGCAGGCATGGCGCTCACCGCAGCCGCAGGCCCGATCAGCAATCTGCTCGCCGCACTCATCGGTCAAAACATTCTTCAGGTCTATATGCTGTCTGATACCTTCCTGTCCGCGGTGGAAACCACCGGTGTTACCGGTCTGACAACGCCGTTGGTCATTTACCTCTTTCTCGACTCCTTCATTTCCATCAACATCGGTCTTGCCGTCTTTAACCTGATTCCCATGCCGCCGCTGGACGGTTCGAAAGTATTGTTCTATTTCCTCGGCAGCAAGGCAAACAAACTCGCTGACTGGATGAGCCGCAACTTCTTCGCAGTCGAAGTCATCTTTCTGGTTATCATCTATACCGGTGCACTTTCCATCCCGCTTGGTTATCTCAGAGATCTGTTCCGCGTCGGCATCAACTTCCTGACCTCGTGGATCCCTGCGATTTTCGGTTAAGCCGCCATGCAGAATCTTTCCTTTCACCTGCCCGTCTTTGACGGCCCGCTTGATTTGCTGCTGCACCTGATCGCCAAGCACAAGCTGAATATTCACGATATTGAGATTTCCGTACTATTAGAACAGTATCTCCTCTATATTCAGGAATGCGCCGAACAGGATTACGAACTTGCCGGCGAATTTCTCGAAATGGCAGCCAAGCTGATCTGGATGAAAACGGCTTCACTGCTGCCGCATCAGGAAGAAGCGGAAGCCGTCAAAAAAGAACTCGAAGGAGCTTTGATCGAATACTCCATGTGTAAGCTTGCTGCTGCCAACCTCCGCGAGCACTATCTTGGCGATGTATTGTTCGTGCGCAAGCCGACAAAGCTGCCCGTGGACATGACCTACCGCCGAGAGCATCCGCCCACGGCACTATTAGATGTATACACGCAGATGGGTGTCAAGAAAATCGCGCCCAACGCAAACGAAAAACGACTGGATGCAAAGATCCATGAAGTCGTGCAGATGCACCATCAGGTCACGAGCGTCTTTTCGAAGGTCGTCTACATTCTGCGGCAGTTCTTCAAACATGAAGCCGTCAACATCTCTGCCCTCTTTGCCGACCTGACACAGCGTACTGACCGCGTTGCCGCCTTCCTTGCCATTCTGGAGCTGACCAAATCAGGAAGAATCCTCATCAGTGATGACGGCACGACACTGACCATGCGCAGCCGTGAGGGACTTTGCAGCGGCAAACGCATCCGCCACGCCCGCGAATCTGCCGATGCCTGAACGTAAAAAGGAATATCATCTATGAATATTGAATACGCCCGCGCCGCACTGGAAGCGGTACTCTTTGCAGGCGGTGAGCCCATTGAGGCTTCCCGTCTGGCACAGGCACTTGAACTGAAAGAAGAAGCCATCCACAGCCTTGCCGCTGTGCTGTCGGAATACTATGATAAGAACGGCAGTGCGCTGCAAGTCATGCGTCTTGGCAGCACTTACCAGATCACTACCCGCGCCGAATACGCCGAGCCCATTCGCAATGCCCTCGAAATCAAGCGCAATGCGCCGCTTTCGAATGCCGCAATGGAAGTGTTGACGATCATCGCCTACAACCAGCCTGTCACAAAAGGCTTTGTGGAACGTGTCCGCGGCGTAGACAGCAGTTCGACCGTCAATACATTGGTCGAGCGCGGACTGCTGGAGGAAGCAGGACGCATCGAAGTCCCCGGCAGACCTGTCACCTACCGCACTACGCCGCAGTTTTTACGCTGTTTCGGTTTGCAGACACTCGTCGAACTGCCGCCGCTGCCAAATAGCAGCGAACCGACCATGTTCGACCTGCAAACGGACGATGCCGACCTTCCGGACGACAACACGCCCGAACTGCTTGCCGAAGATGCAGAAAATCTCGAAACGGTCGAAACCGATGACAATGACGATGCAATTTCATAACGCCCAGGCAGTACAAAAGCAATGCTTTTCGTACTGCTTTTTTCTGTCAAACAAGTTGCCCAAAATATGAAAAAAGTGCTTGACAAAGCAAAATTTATATGCTAGAATGTAAGTACCTCTTTGCGGAGGCGCTTTTTTTGCGCCCGTTTTTTATTGCATGGCTCGTCTGCTGTGCCGCAGTCGGGACATCCGCCCAAAAGAGGGAGGCAAACTTTCGTTCTGATGCCTATAAGCGGCAATCAGAAAAATTTTCACAGGAGGTGCCGAAAAATGCGTGTTAAAATCACACTTGCTTGCACTGAATGCAAGCGCAGAAACTATGTTTCCAAGAAGAACAAGAAAAATGACCCCGACAGAATCGAAATGATGAAGCATTGCAGATTCTGCAACAAGCATACCCTGCACAAAGAAACAAAATAAGAGAAACCCGACCGTCGGCGCGTTTGCGGTTGTTTGGCACAGAACATTGCATTCTGCTGACTCCGCACAGGGGATATCACGATTGACACCCTGATGCAGAAAGGAACAAACCATGGCAAAGGACAAGGAGCTTGCTGCCGCTGAAGAAAGCGACAAGAAAGCAAAGGACAAGAAATCCGCTGCCGCTGAAAAGAGCGACAAAAAGGATAACAAGTCCAAGAAGGAAAATGGCTTCGTCAAATGGTTCAAAGACCTCAGAACCGAATGGAAAAAGGTCGTATGGCCCACCAAGAAAACCGTTTTCAACAACAGTGTTGTCGTGTTTGCTACCATGATTGTGTTCGCACTCTTTACGTTTCTGCTCGATACGGGCTTCTTGAAGCTCCTTGAGTTCGCAATCAGCGGCAAGTCATAATCATGTTCAAACATCACACCCCAAATTATGGCGCTTTTGCGCAGAAGGTAGAGGAGGTTCACAGCGATGGCAAATGAAAATGGTATCGCACAGGCACAATGGTATGTTCTCTATACCTATTCCGGCTACGAAAACAAGGTTGCGCAAAGCATCATGAAAGTCGTCGAGTATCGGAAACTTCAGGACCAGGTTCTCGAAGTCAAGATCCCCGTCGAAACAGTCCTTGAGATCACGGATGTCGAATCCGCAGAGAAAAGCAGACGGAAGAATCCCGACGAAGAAGTCGTTGAACCCGCAAATGACACCGAATCCGATGCTTCGGACAAGAAAAAGTCCGCTAAGAAAGCAAAGGAAAAGGAGGTCACCCGCAAGATCTTCCCCGGCTATGTTCTCGTCAAAATGATCTATTCCGATGAAGTCGCTTATCACATCCGCAGCATCCGCGGCGTGACTTGCTTTGTCGGTTCCAGCCCAACAGACCCGACTCCCCTCACGGAAAAAGAAGTCGCACAGCTTGGTGTCGATCTCGGCAAGACCGTGGAAGTCAATGTCAGCGTGGGCGATCAGGTTCGCATCTCGGGCACTGCAATGGATGGCTTCACCGGTGTCATTCAGTCCATCAACATCGAAGAAAGAACCTGCAATGTGCTGGTTTCGATGTTCGGACAGGAAACGCCCACAGAGCTTTCCCTCAGTCAGGTCATCCGCCTCGACTGATTCGTACCCCTTTTCAAAGACGGCAGTACAGACGAATCGTCGCCGTCGTGGGAGAGATGACCGCGCATGGGCGCAGTTGTCCCGCCATACCACATTATTTGGAGGTAATTTATCATGGCACAGAAAGTTGTCGGCTTTATTAAGCTTCAAATCGCAGCAGGCAAGGCTACCCCTGCTCCCCCTGTCGGCCCTGCTCTCGGTCAGCACGGCGTTAACATCATGGGCTTCTGCAAAGAGTTCAATGAGCGCACAAAGGGCGATGCAGGTATGATCATCCCTGTTGTGATCACTGTATATGCAGACCGTTCCTTTACCTTTATTACCAAGACTCCGCCCGCAGCTGTTCTCATCAAGAAGGCAGCAGGTATCGACAAGGCTTCCGGCGTTCCGAACAAGACCAAAGTCGCTACCATCACCAAAGAGCAGGTTCAGAAGATCGCTGAAACCAAAATGCCTGACCTCAATGCTGCTTCCCTCGAAGCTGCAATGAGCATGATCGCAGGTACTGCTCGTTCGATGGGCGTTGTCGTCGCAGACTAAGGCTTCATTCTGCACAGCTCAGCAATGAGATGTTCATGGAATGCCGCCCAAGGCTCTGCCAGTGGGAGGAACCATTCCGCCAAACCCGATGATACCGTATCATCGGTGTACCACGTAAGATGATAATAAGGAGTATTCTGATATGAAACACGGAAAGAAATATGTAGACAGTGCAAAAGCACTGGATGCAGCAAAGCTGTATGAGTCCAACGAGGCTCTCGGCACTGTTTGCTCTCTCGCAAAAGCAAAGTTCGATGAGACCGTTGAAGTCCACATCCGTCTGGGCGTTGACTCCCGTCACGCTGACCAGCAGGTTCGTGGCGCTGTCGTACTGCCGAACGGTACCGGTAAATCCGTCCGCGTTCTGGTCTTCTGCAAGGAAGATAAGTACGAAGCAGCAAAGGCTGCCGGCGCAGAGTATGTCGGTGGTATGGACTACGTTGACAAGATCACCAAAGAAGGCTTCATGGACTTCGATGTCGTCATCGCTTCTCCTGATATGATGGGCGTTGTCGGTCGTCTTGGTAAAGTCCTCGGTCCGCGTGGTTTGATGCCGAACCCGAAGGCTGGTACCGTTTCTCCTGACGTTGCAAAGGCAGTCACCGAAGCAAAAGCAGGTAAGATCGAGTACCGTCTGGACAAGTCCAACATCATTCACTGCCCGATCGGTAAGGTTTCCTTCGGTGCTGACAAGCTCGAAGAGAACTTCAATACCCTGATGGAAGCAGTTGTCAAGGCAAAGCCTGCTGCTGCAAAGGGTACCTACCTGCGTTCCGTCACCGTGGCTTCTACCATGGGTGTCGGCGTGCCTGTTGCCACCTCGAAGTACGGTGTGTAATTGACAACATAAGAATTACATGGGAGATGCGACATCATTCGCATCTCCCGCGTAATTTTTTTTCAAAAACCCCTTGACATTTCTAAAAAAGTGTGCTATAATATTTATTGTTGTTTGAGATATGAGAAATTAGCTCAGTTGGCAGAGCATCTCCCTTTTAAGGAGAGGGTCGAGGGTTCGAGCCCCTCATTTCTCACCAAAAGCCCTGTTGCATTGCAGCAGGGTTTTTTTGTATCCAATAGAAAGGAAAACTTGTACAATGGACGATAAGCAAAATCACACTGTCCCCAAACTTTATGGCATCTCCTTCGCACTCTGTATCCTTGTGATTGTATACAGCATCGTGCTGTTTGTCTGCATCGGCATCGGCATCATCCGTCTGTGCATCGGCTTGATATGGCTGATTTGTCTGCTTCGCAGCTTTTCCAAGATAAAGCAGGGCACAATACAGCCCGAAGCAGGAAAGTCTGTCTGCCATGCGATTCTGCTTCTGGGACTGATTGTAGTCCTGAGCCTGAATGTCGGTGCATTCCGCTGTATGGCTGCATTTCAGTACCCAATGCAGAAATGGTATGTCACCACAAAGCATGGTTCAGGCGATATTTCATGGATGCCTGACACACTGCCTGCTTCCGTTTCGGAATACGGCGGCGACTTTCTGCCCACGATCCTGCAGGGGGACGGCTATTTCCATGTGCATTTCGTTTGTGATGATGCTGATATTGCCGCTTATGAAGCGCAGTATTCCGCCATTGCACAGCGATGTGTCCCCCTCTCAGAAGCCTCCGCGGACGATGCGTTATTTTATGACACGGGCTTCTGGTCAAACCATGAAAGCACGGCAACGCTTTATCTTCTGGAAGGTGACGGCATCAATCACTTTCATGGTTCTGCGGTGGTCATCGACAAAGAAAATCGCTGCATTGAATTTTGCCGTACCGGTTGATTTTTTCCAGCAAATGTGATATACTGTATTCATTCACAAATTCAAAGGAGGTTTTCTCATGCCAGAAATTCTGAACTTTTCCCCACGCGCATTCTATCTGAATGCTTCTCAAGTGACACTGAAATACGATTCCGAAGCAGCGCACTACTTCCCTCGTGTCTTTCATTTTGACATGGATGCAAGATATAACTGTGCATCCCGCGTCATGGTTACGATGTTCGGTAAAACCACGGAGCTGTTTGAGCTGGATGGACTGCGCTGCGACTGCGCAAAGATTTCCAGCAAAATGAACTTGCAGCCTGATACGGATTATATTTTCCGCTTTGCCGTCACACATGGCATGAGCGAACTGGAAAATGAGGTCTGCCGCTGTGGATTCATTTTTGATGATGATGTAGAACAGCGTGTGGAATATGACCTTGCAGAGAGTCACTATCAGCCAATCATCAGCAAGCAGACTGCGGAAGGAGAGCTTCTGCGGGTATTTGAGATTCCGTTCCACACGACGGAATCGGGTGTCGTACAAATTGAGTTCCGTGCGCAGGATTGTCTGCTGAAGATTTATGCACCGCTGGAGAATGCGGAATATGGTGGGCTGACGGACTGCACGGTACTGCAATGGAAGGAACATCATCTTGCGGCATACAAAATGCCTGTAAAAGAGGTAGAGGAGCGTCCTGTACCGAATCCTGTAGATGCGCTGATGGACAAGCTGAACCGTTTGACGGAGCCTGTGTCATCATCGAATGCAAGCAATATACCGCCGCTGCGCACGGCTGCGCAATGCTCACAGGATGAAGCAGATGAGAAGCTTGCAAACTGGGTACAGGAATACATGGCGACGCGGAATGTAGAATTGAATGTTGCGGATGCGATGAAAGAATTCGGCATTTCGGAGCGTCAGGCGACAAAGGTCATGCGTATTTTGTTTGAGCGCAATGTATTGAAGTATGATCTGGACACAAAGAAGTACAAAGTGATTGGCAAAATCACCATTTAAAGCGTATATTTTTTGGGGGTTCCAAAGGGAATCATTCCGAATCAAAATGGCTACATCCGCGGAGCGAAATTAAAGTATTGGGGGGGCTTTTTCAAAAGCTTGCGAAGTCCAGGGGCGCCGCCCCTGGACTCTGCGATTTTTTGAAGAAAATCGAGTAAAACTTTAATTTCGCTTCGCGTGCATAGCCAGACAGTTACGGAAAAATTTGCCTTTGGAATCCTCATGATTGACTATCCTTTATGCCGCTTCTTGTACGTGCGTCTGCTTCTTCTGCGCCCGCTGACGCTTACGCTCCTCCTTCGCCCATGCCTTGTATGCCTTCCGTAATGCACAGTAACACGCAAATACCGCATCCGCAGTCTCCACACTGCATTCCCTGCCGTATACCGCCGCCTCTATGCCTTCCAGCATCGGCTGTGTATCCAAATGCAGCTTCATGCCCCATTCTTCACACAGCACCCGTGCCGTCACAGCCGGATCAGCTTCCCATTCCTTCCGCAACCGCGCAAAGGCTTCCTCAACAACCTTTCCATTCCGACAACGACGGTATCTTCCACGGAACAACGCTTCCTGTACCCGCGGTACAACCCAGCCCAGAATGACCAGTGCCAATATCGACAGGATCAGCATCACCGTTCCCGTGTATTGCAGCGCGCCCAGCACACTTTCCTTCATTTTATCGTTTGCCATAGAATTATCAGGCGCAGTCGCATCAAATGACATCCAACCATAACCTGCAATGTATACTTCCGTAAATGCGTGTGCATGATTGGTTCGAATCACATAGTTGTAATCATCATTCAGAAAACTTCCATAGTTCTCTGACATCGAATAGCCTTCTACATACCGCGCAGGCATCCCAAGTTCACGGCAAAGCAATGTCATAGCCGTCGCAAACTGATAGCACACACCGCGCTTTGACTCAAACAGAAAAGTTTCCACATTCGCATCCGATGCTTTGACATAATCCAGATCATACGTATAATCACCAAATGCAAGATACTCCTGAATCGCACACGCACGTTCGTAATCCGAAGTACAGCCTTCTGTGATCTCCTCTGCCAATTCCGTAATCGCTGAAGGTGCAGGTGATGCCGTGGTTTGCAGAAGCAGATTTTCTGCACGCGCCGCTTCTGTCACCGTTTCCATCACCGCTTCATCATTCGGCAGGACAGCGTTCAGATCAAGCAGCAACCCTGTCCAGTCTGCAAAAGAACGATTCTGAAGCAGCGATTGTACACAGGAATCCTGCGCAAATCTGTCGCTCAGATATACTGCATAAAATACATCATGATATACACGGTCCGGATCATTACGGTAAATAATGCCGGTCGGATTCTGCTGAAGCGTTCTGCCTACAACACTGCTTGACAGACAAAATGTATGGTTCGGCGCAAGATACGCTACTCCGTTGAAAGTCGTTGTTGACAACAGCACACTATGCAGATACGGCGCAATATCTGCGCTTTGCGAAGGGAGCTGCGTCAAGCCCCATTTCTCTGCAAATGACGGCGATTCCTCCGCTGCCCTTTGCAGCATCAGAACCATATCATAAGGCGAAATTGCATACGATGCAGACTGAATGGTTTGATTCTTTTCGATCGTATGTTTCAATATATTGGCATCGCCATAACGTATCCGCGATGCCAGTGCATCCAGCTTTAAGCTGTCACAGGCATCAACCAGTGCCGTCCGATACGAAGCATAGAACACATCTCCGCCGTTTTTCTTGTCGTATTCTCCTGCGATCCATTTGTCTTCGTTATAGTCATACGTGGTCATGGTCGAAAGACGCAGATTGCACGGTTCTTCGCCATATGCATAGAATAATGCCTGCTTTGTCTGCACACCGCCCGCTATACCGCCGTCCGATTCATCCGAAAAGCCGCTGATCGCATCCATCAGGAAATCTGTGAAAGCCGCCATATTGATCAAGCCTTCGATTCGGCTTCTGTCTTCCTGCACGGAGGGCTTCGGAATCGCAAGTACCACAATGCAAGCCGCCGTCAGGAACACAGCACCCGTTTTCCAGCCCGCACCATCCGATAGTTCGGGCGATGCTTTCGCATGAGAAGAACTTTTCTGATGCGGCGAAAGCGGATAATTCAGCGCATCTTCCTGATAATAGTAAATCACTTCGGGGTCTTCCGCATGAAGCTGCCGGCAGAAAATCATCACGGCAAAATAACACGCAAACAAAAGAATGATGAACAGAATCGGCATATTCTCATCTTCTTTTGCATAAATGGCAAACGGAAAACATAAGATAGAAAACGACATCAGTACACGGTACTGTATCATCGTGAAATAATACGTGGTGAAGCCGATGAAAAACGCAAACAGCAGCAGCAATGCTACCGTATACGGCGCATAAAAGGCATTGATGACTTCCTGCGGTGTCAGAAACCAAACATAAAAGTCGATTTGTACATCTGTATTGCTTGGCGCAAAAATCCCGTTTGTCAATTCAGGATGTTCACCCACCTGAATACAAACCAATGCCAAAGCCAGCGTAATCAGTCCCACGATACAAAACAATGCGCCGCCAAGAATATTATGCTTCTTGACAAACTCGAACAACTGAAACAGTGCGGTTTCCATGGCAAGCGCCAGAATCAGCCAAAGCGGCGTCAGTGTGGCATTGTAATGATACATAATGGCTGTCACGACCATCACCGCATAAAACAGCGGCAGCCGCCGCGGCTGTATCAGCCAGTGAATAAACTTATTTTCTGATAATCTTTTCAAATATGCAGTCATTGTGAAACCGAAACCTCCTTTCCGCGAGGGCATATCGGTCTGAATTACGGATTGGACGGCACCAGATTATTCTCTGATGTTGCGTACCAAATCGAAGTATTTGAAGGCAGCATGGCATTCTGATGCGATGCCGCATTCTCGGCACGCGGCTGCGGCAGCACACAGTACAGCGATGCTGACGCCAAAGAACCAAGCGCCGATGCCAGTTCCGCTGTTGCTTTTTCGGCAAACCAGATGACGATGCCGCTTTGGTCTTTCGGTAAAGTATCCGGCACAAGCGGTGCCATGGAAAGTTCCGCAGGACTGCGGAATCCGCCGCGCAGCAGCGTCACTGCTTCCACTTCAAGCTGTTCAGGCGATTCGGGACAAAAACCGACCCATGCGCCATTCTCATTCAGAAAATACAGCATACACGGAAATCCCTGCTGCAAGCAGATTTTGACAAGTCCCAGTGCAGTTTCCGTGATCTGCTGTTCCTGTTCAAATAACTGCCGCGGACGCAGCGTATTCGCTGGTCTGCGGAAATCCAGTACAACTGCAAGTTTTGAAAGCGCCACAGGTTCATCCAGACGCACCATCAGACGATGCCGCTTGGACGAAAGCTTCCAGTTGATGCGCTTGAGTGAATCGCCCGCCACATAGTCGCGGTGTTCATAGCCCGCTGTGGTCGATGCCGAATAGGTCGGTGTCATTTCAGATTCTTCATCGGCTGTGATGGCTTCATTGGAAACCGAACGAAACAGTTCGTTGCTGATTTTCAAACGGGCAGGTTCCGGCAGCAGCAAGACCGATGCCGACTTATCCTCCCGCACCTGAAAATGAAACATCCGCAGAAAATCCGTCATCACACACTGCGACAGAGAAATCATGCCCGTACCGCAGAATTCTCCTTCCAGCGTCAGTTTCAGCACCTTTTTTCGCTCTGTGCCCATGGAACAGCAAAACGGTATCATATCAGGAGTCAATTGTGTAAACAGCGACTTCCTCCATGCCTTATATGCCTTCTGATAGCGGAAAAACGCCAGTATTCCTTCGCCCCGCAGCGGTGCATCCGAAAGTTCTTCTGCCGCAGGATTCAAAGGCGAAAAATGCGCATCCGCAGTCAGCCGCATTCGCAGAAACGGCATCGGCAGACGAGTTTGCTTTTCCAGTACGATCTGCATTGCGATCGGTCTGTGCTTTGCACGACTTTCCGGCAGAATCAGGGACACTTTCAGCGTTCGCCGTACCCAAAGTGTCACAATGAGCGACAAAATCGGCATCAGCAGCAGAAACGCCAGCATCATGACACCGATCTCACCGTCCAGATACAGCATGAAGATCACTGCAATGACAGCGGCACAGCAATATCCCAATATCATCATGAGCGTGTTTCCATCGGCACAGGCGTTTCAGAAAGAATCGTTGTCAGCAGGTTTTCTGCCGTGACATACTGTGCCTTGCCCTTCGGGGAAAGAATCAGACGGTGTGCCAGTACGGGTTTCACCATCTTCTTGACATCATCGGGAATGACATATTCACGTTCCGAAAGGAACGCTTCGGCTTTCGCAGCCTTGTACAGTGCGATCGAACCACGCGGCGATGCACCGAGAATCAGCGCTTCATGTGCGCGGGTTGCAGAAACCAGGCGCAGAATGTATTCCTTCACGGCATCGCTGACGTAAATTGCCTTGACCTTTTCCTGCAAAGCAAGGATCTGCGCAGGCGAAACCGCAGCAGATGTAATATTTTGCAGCGGGTTGTGGTGCTCTGTGCGGGAGAGGATCTGCAATTCCTCCTCCGGAGAGGGATAACCCATGCTGATGCGCATGAAGAAACGGTCCATCTGTGCTTCGGGCAAATGGTACGTACCGTAAGTTTCTACGGGGTTCTGTGTTGCGAGCACCATGAACGGCTGCGGCAGTTCGTGTGTCACACCGTCAATGGAAACCTGATGCTCCTCCATCACTTCCAGCAAAGCCGACTGCACCTTCGGGGAAGCACGGTTGATCTCATCGGCAAGCAGGAAATTGCAGATTGCCGCGCCCGGACGGTACTCCAGTTCAAAGGTCTGCTGATTGACCATCGAAAAGCCCGTAATATCGGAAGGCATGACATCCGGTGTCAACTGAATACGGTTAAAGCTTCCGCCGACCGATTTTGCCAGCGCTGCTGCAAGCTGTGTCTTTCCCACGCCGGGAACGTCCTCAAGTAAAATATGACCTCCGCAGAGAAGTCCTGCCAGAATACGACGAATTACAGCTTCTTTTCCTACAATGACTTTACAAATACTGTCTGAAAGATTTTGCAGTTCTTGGTGCATAAATTGCACATCCTTTCTTTTTAAAAGTATCATGTTGCATATTTGTTATTATATCATAAATGATGCTAAATTACAAGTGTTTTCTTTGATGATGATTTCACAAAACGAAAAAAGATGTATAAAAAAGAAAAAATCTTGCGATTTTATTACAAATCTTGGCATTTTTTCGAAATCGCTTGACATGAATCGGAAAAAAGTTTATAATACAATTAGGCATACTAATCAGTTGAAACAGATAGAAATTAGAACAAACAGGAGGCGAGTGCGTGTTTTGCAAGAATTGCGGCGAAGTTCTGACTGATACGGAAGTTGTATGCAGACAATGCGGTTTTGCCGCCGGTACAGGTGACCGCTATTGCGAACAGTGCGGCACAGAAACACCGGCTTATGCAGTCCTCTGCGAAGTATGCGGCAAAAAGGTTGAACATGATTCTGCTATGCAGGATATGGCGTTTCAAACAATGCCAGAGCAACAATTCCAACAGCAATCTCAGACACAATTTGCCACTCAGCAGCAGAACACGTTCCAGAGTCAACCTGTTTTCCAAACCCCCAATGTTTACCCTACTCCGCGTCAACCGATGCAGCAGCAGCGTATGAGTGTATATCCCACTCCCGCCGCAAATCAACAATCATCTGTTTACCCTGCCCCCAATTCCCGTCGGATGTACTTCCGCAATAAGAAAAAGGGCATCTATGTCTTATTGGGTCTTTTGTTCGGTTCTATGGGCGTTCATGATTTCTATATCGGAAGATATAAGCAAGGCTTCATTCATCTTGCCCTCGCATTTTTAGGCGGTCTGAGCGTTGCTTCATGGATCTGGGCATTGATAGAAGTTCTTTGTCTCAGTTCCGAGAAGAACCCGGCAGATGAAAACAGAAATATATTAGAGTGAATTGATTGAAAATACAGGAGGAAAGAATATGTTTTGCAGTAATTGCGGTGAAGTATTAATTGAAAGTGATGTTGTATGTCCTTCCTGCGGATTTGCAGCAGGTACAGGCAGTAAGCATTGCGCTTGCTGTGGCTCTGAACTGATGGCAGGCTCTTTGATGTGTGATGTGTGCGGTACTGCCGTGCCCCAGAAGAATGCTGTACCGCAGCCCACCATGACATCTTCTATGCCAAACCAAGGAAACTTCCAGCAGCCGCAATTCCAGCAGCCGCAGTTTCAGCAGCCGACCTTCCCACAGGCTCCGCAGCCGCAGTATCCGCAGCAGTATCCACAGCAGCCGCAGAGCTATGGTCAGCAGCAGCCGGGTTATGGTCAGCCCGCAGGCTATGGCTATGGTCAACCGCAGCCGTATGGACAGCAGGCGCAGTATGGACAGCCACAGCCGCAGGCATTCTACAATATCGCAGACCAGCGCTCCAGAGTCACGGCAGGCATCCTTGCCATTTTGCTCGGTGCGCTCGGCGTGCATAATTTCTACCTGCACAACACAGGCAAGGCGATCGCACAGCTTTTGATGTCCCTCTTGTCCTGCGGTGCGCTCGCACTCGTTTCTGAGATCTGGAGTATTGTTGAAGGAATTCAACTGTTGACAGGCTCCATCAAAGTGGACGGCAGAGGCATTCCGCTGAAGGATTGATTCCCGTTGTCACACAAAAACAAGCACCATGCAGCTGAAAAAATATACAGCAACATGGTGCTTTCTTGATATATTATGCATATAATTTTTCCCTTTTCTGCCGATTGTTGAATATATTCAGGTTATTTTAAGCCGAATGGTTTACAATTATATTATAATCCGAAAGGATGTATAGAGAGAATTTACAGTAAAGGAGGGAGGCATTTTCGGAATGCCCGCTTGTTTCTGTATATGGGGGAAAGAACGCATTCACGAAAATGCAAATGTATGGCAATCAGCACTTTTCAACGTCGCGAAGTGAAGTTTTTGCTCAGCAAAGAACAGTTCGAAGGACTGCTCCCAACGATTTATGAGTACATGAATCCTGACAAATTCTGCATCGACGGCAAAGAGTACGGCATCTACAATATCTACTATGACACGCCCGATAATTTCCTGATCCGGCAGTCATTGGAGAAGCCCTACTACAAGGAAAAACTCCGCCTGCGCAGCTACTACTCACCAGCAGGCCCCGACGACCTCGTTTTTCTTGAGGTGAAAAAGAAAATCGGCGGTATCGTCACCAAGCGCCGCGTTTCCATGACACTCAGTGAAGCGGAAACGTATGTCCAGACGCGTGTGAAGCCCTACTATGAACGCTTCATCGACCAGCAGGTCATCAAAGAACTGGACGTGTTTCTCAACTTCTATGACTCCATCGCACCACGGCAGTACATCAGCTATCAGCGTATGGCATTCTTCGGCAAGGAGGATAAGGAATTCCGCCTGACCTTCGACCGCCAGATCACCGCACGCCGTGAGGATCTGTCCCTCTCACGCGAAAGCTACGGCGAACAACTGATTCTGCCCGACCAGCGGCTCATGGAAATTAAAGTTCCAGGTGCGCTTCCGCTTTGGATGAGCAAAGCACTCTCCGAACTGGAGATTCGCAAAATCAGCTTTTCCAAATACGGCAACGCCTATAAAAACTACGTGCGGCAGCAGATTGCAGCACAGCAAGCGCTTGAAAGGAAGGTAACCTATGCTTAATCCCTCTGTTGTTCATGCGGCAAAAATTTTCAGCCGCGTTTTTGATGACCAATCTGAAGTCAATCTCGGTATCCCAAGTTTCGGACAGGTGTTCGGCTGTGTCCTGAGCGCTTTGGTCATCGGTATCCTGATCTGCTTTGTCTATATGTTCATCCGCCGCAAGGAAGGCTATAACAGAAGCATTGTCCTGACACTCCCGATTCTTTCCACTTTGGTTTCCACCATCATCATCATGATGTGTGTGCTTGCCGATAACGGTGTCGGCGTGACCGCTGCCATTTCCCTGACGGGTGCATTTTCACTGGTACGCTTCCGCAGCGCCCCCGGAGATCCCCGCGATATCGCATTCATCTTCTTTGCAATGACCATGGGTGTCATTTGCGGTGTCGGCTACATCGGCTATGCGGCAGTGTTCTTCCTGCTGATCGCTGCAATGCTCATCATCTTCAACCTCACCAATTTTGCAGCACCGAAAACACAGGACATGACACTCAAAGTCACCATCCCCGAAAACCTCAACTACAATGGTCTGTTCGACAATGTCATGGAAAAATACACGACCAGCTGGCTGCTGCGCCGCGTAAAGACCACCGATTTTGGTACGCTCTTTGACCTTGTTTATTCTGTCCGCGTCAAGACCGATGCAGACCAGAAGAAATTTATTGATGATATCCGTGCGCTCAACGGCAACCTCAATGTCACACTGGTTCTTTATCGCTACGATGACCAGATTTACGACTCGAAGAAGTAATACCGTATTCAGCGAAAAGACCGGGATTGCAATGAAAAACTGCAAACTCGGTCTTTTTTGGCTTTTTGACGAAAGGAAGCATTATGGAACAGAAATACAATCGCGGCAGAAAACTTGCAGCATTGCTTTGTGCAGTGTTGACACTCTGCCCGCTGACCGCCTGCGGTGAATCCTCACAGCAGGCATTGGAACAAACCGAAAGCAGTCAGACAGAGGAGGCTTCTTCTGTGGCAGAAAAGGAATCTTCGGAAGAATCCTCCAAAAAAGAAGCTGACAAGGAAACGAAGACCACGACCGCAGACAGCGGGAAATCCGCTGATAAAACCAAGACCACTACTGCCGCCAAGGATAAAAAAGAATCTTCTGACGATGCAAAAGACAGCACCACTGCGGCAGAAGCATCCTCTGAAGAAAGCACAACAACTGCTGAAAACAACGCGGAATCTTCTAAAAAAGATGAACCTGCATCGTCTGATGAAACGGAAGAATCCGAAGAAGAAAAGGTCAAGGAAATCAAATATATTTACTTGCAGGACTCGTCCGCACAGTATAATGGTTCCGGCATTACCGTTGCAGGCAATATCATTACGATTTCCAAAGGCGGTACTTATGTGATTTCCGGCTCTTTGAACGGGCAAATCTACATTTTCACGGACGATAAGAAAGTGCGCTTGCAGCTCAACGGATGCAGCATCACCAACAGCGCCGGTTCTGCCATTAACTGTCAGCAAGCGAAAAAAGTCACGATCGAAACAATGGCAGGCACGGAAAACACGCTTGCGGACGGCGGCACGCATGATGATGACAAGGGTGCGATTTTCTCCGAAGACACGGTAATTCTGGAAGGCGATGGTTCGCTGAACATCATCGGTAACTATGCGCACGGCGTGCAGAGCGATGATGATATCGTTGTCAACAGCGGCATGATTCACATTCAGGCGGCAAAAAGCTGTCTGCACAGCAATGACGGCATTGACATCAACGGCGGCATTTTAACCTGTGACGGCGGTACGAACGGCATCAAAACAGACGGCTACATCAACATCAACGGCGGCGACTCCGTCTTTATCGGCGGTTCGCGTGAGGAAAAGGGTGCAATTTACTGTGATGGCGTATTTACAGTCAATGGCGGCAGTTTCCGTGCAATTGGCAATACCTGCACACTGCCAAGCACTGCCGCGGTCCCTGTAATCGGTGCGATTTTCTCCGCAACACAGCCCGCAAATACGATGGTGCAGTTCCTCAGCGGTGATGCAGAAGTATCGGCATTCACGTCCCCGCGCACATTTAAATACGCAGTATATGCAGGCGGGAACTTGTCAGTCGGTGCGGAATACAAGGTCATGTATGGCGGGAATGACGGCGGCAGTTTTGTTGCAGACAGCACGACTGCATGGTATCACGTTCCACTGCCGTAAATATAATTTTGCGCGGCAGTGCAAGCAATCAACAGAAAGAGGCAAGAGAAACTTTATCATATGTTTCTCTTGCCTCTTTTTTATTGTTTTCGGGTACGACACGGAAAATCCATAGCAAAACATCCGTTTTATTTGGATTTGCTTTCTTCTTCCCGCATCTGTACATCGTGCAGACCGATTTCTGTTCCCTTCTTGATACGTTTCAGATTCGGAACGTGCTTCCATACCATAATGCCCGCCAAAACCACCAGAATCACCAGTTCTTCAACCGAACGCACCATAATAAAACGATAAATCGGGAAAATAATACTGCACGAAATCGTTGCAAGTGCAATGTATTGTGTCGTCAGAAGCCATATGCCCGTTATCACCAGAAATGCAATCAGCAGCCGCCAGTCTATCGCAAGCGTCATGCCCAGCAGGGAAGCAAATCCTTTTCCGCCCCGAAAATGCATCCAGAACGGAAAAATATGTCCTGTAATTGCCATGCATCCTGCGAGGATCGGCAGTCCGGGAATCCCCTCTGCCGCAGGAATCCAATGTAAAAGCGCAAATACCGGCAGAAATGCTTTCAGCATATCCACAAGTGTCGTGAGTGCCGCCGCGCCTTTGCCCATTGTAATCAGCGCATTCGATGCGCCCGCATTGCCGGAGCCTTTCTCACGGATATCAAACCCTTTCACACGGGAAATGACTGCCGCTGTATTGAACGATCCAAGCAGATAACATACCAGTGCTGTCCCTAGATACCAGAGTAATGTTGTCATTCGTTCACCTTCATTTTTTCTTGCAGACCGGAAGAAATACAGTGGTCTGGTGCTGCCGCCAGATGCAGCATTTTTGCACTTCGGATATCCATCACCATTTCCGTATCAATGATGGTGATATCAGCATCTTCCGATTCACTGCCAATATCCAGCACACGCATTCCTTCGCAATGGGTATCCAGGCTGGTATTGTGCATGGAAATTTTTGGAGCGCCATTATCTGAACCGACAATGGTAATTGACTGCGCCTTCAAGTCGGCATGGAGCGTAGAATCTTTGATGATGACTTGTCCGCCGCCGTGCAGAGAGCCGATCACAGCAAGTGCTTTGCCGGAACCGATGACGTCAATATTTGCCGTATTCAGAAGAATATTCGGTGCGCCGTCCAGAATGCCGACTGCTACGCTGTTCGCAATGCGCGTTTCCAGATTGACAGAGCATCCTGTAAGTTTGATTTCACATTTGCCTGTGCCGGCACCGATACCGATGCCTTCTGCACCACTCATTTGCATGAACAGCTTCGAACCGCAAAGTGAAATTTGCTGTCCGCGGGCAGTACCGCCGCCGATGCCGATGCACTGGTCGCCGTTGACAGTGAGCTGCAAACAGCCTGCAAGGTCAATATTGAGGTTACCAAAGCAGGTTTCGATGTCACTGCCGATGGCACAGCTTCGGCTGTCATTGGTGCTGATGGAGAGATTTCCTCTGCCCGTCAGGTGCAGATCGGCGCTTTCCGGTACCCAGATGCCGCCGTGGTCCATGCGGTTATCGCCGCGGCATTCCAGCGTGACCTTTGAATGCTTTCCGAGAACGATACAAGAGAACGGATGGGTAGCGCAAAGGTGAATATCCTGCAATACCACATGAGATTCAATGCCGTCTTTGAATTTGATGGAGAAATTCATCGTGGTATTGAAGTCACCGATGATTTCCACATACGGCTGTGCAATGAAAATATCTGTATAGTGTTCTGCGGTCAGCTTATCGAGATAGACCGTCTGACGGTTGTTTGCCATGAAGGTCTTGCGGACAAGCTGTTTTGCCGCTTCACTGCTGAGTTTCACGATAGAAGACATAATGCCGTTTTCGATGGAAGGAGAAGGAATCGGGGCGGGCAGTGCCGTATAATTGCCCTGAATCAAGTCCACACCGAAACGAATCACCGCACGCAGTTCCTCGCTGGTTTCAACGCCTTCTGCAAGCGCCAGAAATCCATTGGCGTGTGCAAAATCAATGATGTTGGTCACGAAATGCTGCTTCTTGGGTTCTTCATGAATATTCGAAATCAGATTACGGTCAATTTTGACGTAATTCGGAGAATACCGCAGCAAATTCGTGATATTGGAATAACCTGTGCCGTAATCGTCAACCGCAATTTCCATATTGAAGGAATTGCAGCGTGCCTGCATCTGATTGAGGTCTTCATCATCCGTTTCGGCTTGTTCGGTAAATTCCACAACCAGCGACGGCAGCAAGTCGGAATACTGTGTTTTGAGGTGCTGGAAGTCATGTTCTACGATGAAGTGTCCGGGAATACTGTTGATAAAGACCTTCTTACCGTTGAACTGTGATTCATTTTCGCGGATAATGCGCAGGACATTGCAGTACGTCAGCCATTCGACATCATACAATCGCCCCATAATGGTCGCGTACTGCAAAACGGTCAGCGGCGTGATGCGCTGTTCGCTTGTGGTGCGCATGAGTGCTTCATATGCATAGATCTGACCATTGCTGCTGCTGACGATCGGCTGGAAGTGATAGGTCAGGAGGTTCTTGTTGAGAATCTCCTCGACCTGTGCCGCAAGCGGATCGCTGAGCGAAACGCGCGGCGTATGTCCATCCTCCGAAAGGAGGTTATTGTGGGATTCGTCTTTGATGGCGATGGCTTCATTCAGCATTGCCTGCAAGGAAAGCGTAGGCGAAATCTGCGCACTGACTTTACCGACGGCAATTTCGATGGAATAACTCTTGTTGGAAACCTGATTGAAGCTGTGCAGGCGGTTTTTCAGAACAGTCAGCAGTGCCCCAAGCGGGTCAAGCTGCAAGGTGGCATCCTGCAAAAATGCCACAAGGAATTCATCGCCGCCGATTTTTGCGGTGGTGACATCACTGTCTACACAATCGCTGATGGCATTGGCAAGGCTCAAAAGTGCCTGATCGCCTTCCATATGCCCGAAAATACTGTTGATCTGACGCAGATTCTTCAAGCCGATCACGGCAAGCGTCAGTTTACTGTCTGCATTGTCGGCACGGGAAATGCGTTCTGTCAGGGATTTCAGTGCGCCGTTGAGGTTCAGCATTCCCGTCAGAGAATCACGGGTACGTGCAGCCAGCAGTTTCTCGTTGAGGATCTGGAGTCTGGTCGCATATAGACCTGTGCCGATGATCGTGCCGGCAGAATGAACGAATTTCGGAAGCTTATAGCTTTCGGTCATCACTTCACTGCCGTAATATACGTAATAGCCAAATACTTCATCGCGGAAGCAGATGGAAGTCACATACAGCGGATGGTCGTCACGAATGACGTTTTGCAGATTGGGAATCAACTGGGTGCGGCTTACCATCGCATAGCGTTTTTCTTTGCGGTGTACTGTAACGGTACTCATCAATTCAGGAGTATCCGAAAATTGATGAAGGGAAGAATCTTCCATATCGGGAGAAATACGTTCCCGCAGACAAAGTGCCGCCATTTTCGGCATCTGATTGGCAAGCAGGTCAAGATAGTCGATCACATTCGGCTGTTCGCGCTTCATGACTTCTGCGAGCGTCTGGGTTTCGGCTTTTTCCTGCTTGGCATTGTCCTGAATCTGACGGTACATACGGAAAATCGCCTCATTCTGGTCACGCTGTTCCGTCACATGGCAGCCGCAGGATTCGGACGTATGCATAATGGGCATAATGCGGCAGGCTGCATCCGCATCGCCGCCGTCCAGCATCATTTCGAGGGTATCGAATGCTGCGGCGCTCATGCTGATGTAGTCTTTTGCGCAGTTCGTCAGGCGGGGCGTATGGAATCGTTCACGCACGATGCCGTCCAGACCGGTCACAATGACATCTTCGGGAATACGCAGACCACGCTTGCGCAATACGCCGCACGCTGAAATTGCCATCGCGTCATTCACACAAAAGATGGCTTCCGGCGTATCGTATGCCAGCAGGCGTTCAACGGCTTCTACCGTCGGTTCTTCCAGATATTCGCCGTATTCCACACGGTCGGCTTCAAAGGGAATGCCATGATTGGCAAGGGCTTCCTGATAGGCAACAACCATGCATTCCGAATCGTAGTTCCCGTGGATGCCTGTCAGCAGATCGACTTTGCGGCAGCCATGAATGGTCAGAACGTGTTCCATCAGGGAACTGAAATTGTCCTGCGGGTAACAGTAAACAGAAGGGCATTTCGAAAGAATGCCGTCGTAGGACAAAACGGGGATCTGCGCATCAGCAGCTTTTTCGCAGATTTTGTCGGTGATGGACGGATTGCCGATGGTTTCTGCCATCAGTACCACAGCATCGGTCTGTTCATAGGGAATGAGGTCATAGACACTGTAGCTGATCGCATTCTGTGTACCGAGTGCCGTGATGTCAGCATCCGAATTGAACACCATCACATAATATCCGCGTGTTTTTGCTTCGGCAAGAAATGCCTGCACACTCTCCAGCACTTCTGCGCTTTGGATGTGCGCGGTGCAAAATGCCAATACGGTGCGTCCATACAACATTGGTTGTATCCCCCCTTTTGTCATGATATCCAAACAAAGATATGGTTATACTTATTGTATCATACATTAAAAATCTTGTCAATAGACAAAATTGATATTTCTCTGTATAATCGTATCCATGCCATTTTGCAGGCAGAAAAAAACTTGCCGCAAATCATTGCAATTTGTGGTGCATTGTGCTATAATAACCTTGATTGTATGCAAATTAGAAAGAGGATGGAACCGATATGAGAATCAGACACAAGGCATGGGCAAAGCCCGAAATTGATGCATCTCCGTTTTGTATGGACAATGCGTTCGCACTGCGCGGACATTGGCGCGAACAGTTTGCGCGTCCGCAGCAGCCGTTTTATGTAGAACTTGGCTGCGGAAAAGGCGGCTGGGTATCGCAGGCATCTGCTCTGCGGCCTGAAAACAACTATCTTGCACTCGACATCAAAAACGAGATGCTGGCAATGGCAAAGCGCAAAACCGAAGCAAAATTTGCAGAAATCGGCAGAGAGCCTGATAATGTGCGCCTTTCGATCCTGAATATTGAGCGCATTTCCGAAGTATTGACGCCTGAGGACGGCGTTGACCGCATCTATATCAATTTCTGCAATCCGTGGCCGAAGCCCTCCCACAAAAAGCGCCGCCTGACACACCCGCGTCAGTTGATCCAGTATCAGACGATTCTGCACGGCGAACTGCACTTCAAAACAGACGATGACGATTTGTTCCGTGAGTCCCTGATTTACTTTGCGGACTGCGGCTGGGAGATTCTGTACCAGACCACAGACCTCCATGCCGATGAACCTGCGGACAATATCCGCACGGAACATGAAATGATGTTTACGGCAGAAGGCAAGAAAATCAAGTTCCTGATTGCAAAGCCGCCGCAGGGCGAAGCCGTTCTGCCTGAAAAATACGCCCCGAAGCATCAAACCGAGGAGGCAGAAGAAACAGATGGAGAAACAGATTCAGAGTAAAAGCGGCAGACAATACCTTCATTTCGGATATGAAACCAAACGCGCAGTCGGAAGCGGCAACCTGCCGCCGAGTGAAGTCGTGCCCTTGCAGGAGGGCGCAAGACTGCTGCTGGCACACGGCATTGATGACTGGTGGAAGGTCGTATGCATCGGACTGACCGCACGCAAGCTGATTCGCGCACCATTCAAAAAATGGAGGAAGCGTCATGGAAAATAAACGACCATTATTTTCAGTCGTGATTCCGGCGCATAACGAAGAAGCTTATATCGGAAAATGTCTGGATGCCATTGCTGTGGCAGCCACCGATTTCCCGAAAGGCGCGGTACAGGTCATTGTGACCGCAAACCGCTGTACAGACAAAACCGCAGACATTGCCCTGCAAAAAGGCGCAGAGGTCTGCCATAACGAAGAAAAATGCATCAGCAGCATTCGCAATGCAGGTGCAAAGCTTGCACGCGGCAAAATTCTGGTGACGATTGATGCCGACAGCTGCATGACCGCAGGCGCATTAAAGGAAATTCAACAGATGCTTGCAAGCGGAAAATACATCGGCGGCGGTGCGATTCCAAAATTTGACCGTGCCTCCCTTGGCATCGCGTGCTGTTCGATATATGTCGCACTGTGTCTGCTTCCGATCATGATTCGTCAGAAAGGATTTTTGTCGGGCGCGATGTTCTGGTGCAAAAAGAAAGATTTTGACGCAGTCGGTGGATTTGATGAGAAACTGGTCAGTCTGGAGGACATGGATTTTGCCGTGCGTCTGCGCAATTACGGCGCAAAATACGGCAAAAAGTTCGGGACACTCAAAAAAAATCAGGTCATTACCTCCGCACGTAAATTCGACCGGTTCGGCGACTGGTATCTCATCAAAAACAGGAAGCTGACAAAGGCGATCTTCACAGGAAAAGACCGTGATGCCGCAGACAGCTTCTACTACGATGTGCGATAAGGAAAGCAGGTACAAGAAACATGAGCAAGTCGATTCTGATTCGGAATGTCCGTGCTGTGGATATGGTGCGGGATGAAGTATGCGATATTTTCATCGAAAACGGAAAAATTTCGCAGATTGCAGGAAAGCTCAGCATCAGCGCTGATATTGTGATTGACGGCAGCGGTATGACCGCACTGCCGGGACTTTTTGATATGCACGTTCATTTCCGTGACCCCGGTCAGACACACAAAGAGGATCTGCAGACAGGCTGTGCGGCGGCACTCGCAGGCGGTGTGACAGGCGTGCTTTGTATGCCGAACACTACGCCGCCGATGGATGACCCGTCACAGGTACGGGAATACCTCGCAAGAGCTGCCGAAACAGGCGTTGACGTGCATCAGGCAGGCTGTCTGACAGTCGGCTTGCAGGGAAAAGCACTCGCAGACTATGCCGCCCTGAAAGATGCAGGCGTTTCGGCACTTTCCGATGACGGAAAACCCGTTGCAAATGATGCGCTGATGGAAGAAGCCCTGCGGCAGGCAAACAAAAATCGTCTGCTGATCGTGTCGCACTGCGAAGACCTCGGCATCATCAACGGCGGCATCATCAATCTCGGCAAAATTTCGGAACAGCTTGGTGTGAAGGGCATGGACAGACGCTCGGAGGATTCCATCACACAGCGCGACATTGACCTTGCCGCAAAAACAGGCGCTCGTCTGCACATCTGCCATGTCAGCACACGCGGCAGTGTCGATGCAGTACGAAAGGCAAAAGCGGCAGGCTATGCGATCACCTGCGAAACTGCCCCGCATTATTTCATGCTGACCGAAGAAAAACTGCTTTCCCGCGATGCGGATTATCGCATGAATCCGCCGCTTCGTACCGAGGACGACCGTCAAGCCATCATCGAAGGCATCCTCGACGGCACGATTGACTGCATCATCACCGACCACGCACCTCATGCGGCATCTGAAAAAGCGGACTTCGAGAAAGCCCCCAACGGCGTTGTCGGACTGGAAACTTCCCTTGCGGCATCGCTGACAGCACTGTATCATACGAATCTGCTGACATTGCAAGATATTGTCCGTCTGATGTCCGCCGCACCGCGCCGCTTGCTCGGCATGGAACCGCTGGCGATCACCCGCGGCGCAAAAGCAGATTTTGTGCTCGTTGATACTGCCAAAGCATGGACGGTCGACCCTGACAAACTGCATTCCAAATCGCATAACTCCGTTTTCAAAGGCATGACGCTGACAGGCAAGCCGATGATGACCATAACGGATGGTGTGATTCGCTATACGGATGAATCCTTTTCATCTGCAAAATAAAGGAGGAACTATCATGAAAAAAGAATTGCTGCATCTCTTGAAGCAGAATGCACGGCTGAGCAACGCAGAGCTTGCCGTGATGCTTGGTACGACAGAGGAAGCGGTCGCCGCCGCCATTGCAGAGCTCGAACATTCGGGTGTCATTCGTGGTTACAGCGTCATTGTGGATGAAGAATTGGCAGACCGTGATGCAGTATCGGCATATATTGAACTGAAAGTTACCCCGCAGCCCGACTGCGGTTTTGATGAGCTTGCCAAAGTGGTCATGACCTACGATGAAGTCGAATCGGTCACGCTGATGTCCGGCGGCTATGACCTCGGGCTGACTGTTACGGGATACAGTCTGCGCGATATTGCTGCATTTGTGGCACAGCGTCTCTCCACACTGGACGGTGTCCTTTCCACCACCACGCATTTCGTTCTGAAACGCTACAAGGAGAAAGGCATCTGCATCACAGAGGAGCAATGCGATGAAAGAGGTGTCTACCTGTGAAGCCCTATGAACAAATTATCTCGGAGCGCACGCAGTTGATTCAGCCCTCCCCCATTCGCCGCTTCTTCGACCTTGCGGAAACAATGGATGATGTGATTTCCCTTGGTGTCGGAGAACCCGATTTCCGTACTCCATGGGCGATTCGTTCTGCGGCAATTGCGACACTCGAACGGCAGCCGATTTTTTACGGTGCCAATTCGGGCATTCAGCCATTGCGTGAGGAGATCTCGAACTTCATGCGCCGCCGCTATCAACTGGAATATTCAGGAGATAAGGAGATTCTGGTGACGGTCGGCGGTTCAGAAGCAGTCGATCTGACGTTTCGCACCCTGCTGAATCCGGGCGATGAAGTGCTGATTACTGAGCCGTGTTTTGTGTGCTATGCGCCATTGGTTTCGTTGGCTGACGGTGTACCGGTTGCACTTCCGACACAGCAGAAAGACGAATTCCGTCTGACCGCAGAAGCACTTCGCAAGGCAATTACGCCGAAAACCAAGCTATTGATGATGTCATTCCCGAACAATCCGACCGGTGCGATCATGCGGCGGGAGGACTATGTCGAAATTGCAAAAGTACTGGAAGGCACGGACATTATGGTACTTTCGGACGAAATCTATTCCGAACTGACCTACGGCACAAAGCATTGTTCGCCTGCAAGCATTGAGGGAATGCGGGAACGCACGATTGTTGTCAACGGCTTTTCGAAGGCATTTGCCATGACGGGCTGGCGACTCGGCTGGATGGCTGCACCTGCACCGATTATCGCGCAGGCACGCAAAATTCACCAATACGGCATTATGTGTGCGCCGATGATTTCACAAAAAGCCGCCATTGAAGCATTGCAGCATTGTGACGCGGAAGTGGAGCATATGGTGGAGGAATACGACCATCGCCGCCGATTCCTGCTGGAACGGTTCAACCAGATGGGACTGTACTGTTTCCCGCCTGCAGGCGCATTCTATCTGTTCCCGAATATCTCCTGCACGGGCATGGACAGCGAAACCTTCTGCGAACAGCTTTTGCAGGAAGAACACGTTGCAGTCGTGCCGGGCAGTGCATTCGGCGAAAGCGGCAAAGACAATATCCGTATTTCGTATGCATATTCATTGAAGCATCTGGCAGAAGCGGCAGACCGCATGGAACGCTTTATTCAGCGTCACCACAAATAAGCTGCGGAAGCAAAAGGCAAGAGAACATGAAAACGGTTCTCTTGCCCTTTTATTACCCCAACGAAATAAGATAAAGGAGCGTATCATGAACAGAATCGAAGCACTTTGCGGTATCATCCGCAGTCACGATGCCGATGCCATGCTGCTGACAGGCGAAATCAATCTGCGCTATGTCACCGGCGAAACCATCATCGAAGGCTTCTGCCTGCTGTTGGCGGACGGCACCGCCCTCTATGTCACAGACGGACGCTACATCGAAGTAGCAGAAAAACTTTTGCAGCCGCAGGGATTTCAAGTCCTGCTTTCGTCTGCCGCAAAAAGTCAGCGCGAATATCGACAGGAACTTTTGCAGGAGCATTCCGTCACAAACCTGCTGTACGAAGACGATGTCATGACCATGCAGCAATTCAAGGTAATGCACGATTCCTGCAAAGACATTCGCTTTTTCGGCATCGGCAATGCCATCTCCGAACTCCGTGCGCAAAAATCGCAGGAGGAACTCGATTGCATTGCACACGCACAGCGCATTGCAGAAGATGCCCTCAGCAAACTGCTTCCTGATTTGCAGGCAGGTATCACCGAACGGCAAGCCGCCGCAAAACTCGATTACCTGATGGCAATGGGCGGCAGTGAAAAGCCTTCTTTCGATACGATTATGCTTTTCGGCGAAAATACGAGCAAACCGCATGGTGTACCGTCCGACAGAGCCTTGCGCAAGGGCGATTTCATCACGATTGATTTCGGCGCAGTCTGGCACGGCTACCATTCCGACATGACACGCACATTTGCATACGGCTTCGCAACCGATGAAATGCAAGCGGTTTATGCGGCGGTACTGCGGGCACAGGATGCCGCACTTGCACAGGCAAAGGTGGGCAATCCCTGCTGTGAAATGCACAAGGCGGCAGCGCAAACCCTCGCTGATGCAGGCTATGGCGAATATTTCACGCATTCACTCGGTCACAGTGTCGGACTCGAAATCCATGAAATGCCCGTGGCGGCACTGCGATGCACAGAACCCCTCAAAAACGGCGTTGTGATGACGAATGAACCCGGCGTGTATATTGCGGGAAAATTCGGTGTGCGCATCGAAGATATGCTCGTCATTGACGGCGATACGCCGCGCAATCTGACACGCTATCCGAAAGAACTGACCATCCTGAAATGATGATTATGAATTGCTTGTAAATATTATGTGAACAAACCGTGAATACCATTGCATTTTTCAGATTATATGATATACTAGATTTAGCACTCGACAGATACGAGTGCTAAATTCGTTTTGAGAAAGGTGACGTACCCCATGGAACAAAAACAATTTCAAGCAGAATCCAAGCGTATGCTCGACTTGATGATTCATTCAATTTATACACATAAAGAAATTTTTCTGCGTGAATTGATTTCGAATGCCTCCGATGCCATTGACAAACTCTATTTCCGTTCACTGACGGATGAAAAAGTCGGCATCGCAAAGGATGATTTTTGTATTGAACTGAAACCCGACAAGGATGCCCGCACGCTGACCATCATCGACAACGGCATCGGCATGACCGCAGAAGAACTTGAACAGAACCTCGGCGTGATTGCCCATTCGGGTTCCCGCGCATTCAAAACCGAAAATGAACTTGACGAAAATACCGACATTATCGGTCAATTCGGTGTCGGTTTCTATTCGGCATTCATGGTTGCAAAGCGCGTGACAGTTCGCACCAAGGCTTATGGTTCGGATACGGCATATGTATGGCAGTCGGAGGGCGTAGACGGCTACACCATCGACACCTGCGACAAAGATACCGTCGGTACAGAAATCGTACTGGAACTGCTGGACGATACCGATGATGAAAAATACGAAGAATATCTGGAAGAATATCGTCTGCGCTCGCTGGTCAAGAAGTATTCGGACTATATCCGCTTCCCCATCCGCATGGAAACCACACACGAGCATCTGAAAGAAGGCTCCAAAGACGAATACGAAACCCATACGGAAATGGAAACCCTCAACAGTCAGACACCAATGTGGAAAAAGAACAAGAATGAGTTGACAGAGGATGACTACACGAAGTTCTACCGCGACAAGTTCTTTGATTACAACAATCCGCTTTTGCACATTCACAGCCGCAATGAGGGCGCAGTAACATACAATTCGCTGCTGTACATTCCCTCCAAAGCACCGTATGATTACTATACCAAGGAATACGAAAAGGGCTTGCAGCTTTATGCTTCGGGTGTTATGATTATGGAGAAATGTTCAGACCTGCTGCCTGACCATTTCAGCTTTGTTCGTGGTCTGATTGACTCGGAAGATTTGTCACTGAACATTTCGCGTGAAATGCTGCAGCATGACCGCCAACTGAAACTGATTGCAAAATCCGTAGAAAAGTCCATCAAGAATGAACTTTCCAAGCTGCTGAAAACCGACCGCAAGAAGTACGAGGAATTCTGGAATGCATTCGGCGTACAGATGAAATTCGGTGTTTACAATGGCTATGGCGCAAACAAAGAGCTGTTGCAGGATCTGCTGCTGTTCCACAGTTCGGGCTGTGAAGAAGCAGACGGCTACACCACGCTTGCAGAATATGTATCCCGTATGCGTGAAGACCAGAAGTACATTTACTATGCGGCTGGTGAAAGCGTTGCAAGATGCAAGACACTGCCCGCAACGGAACTTGTACTCGACAAGGGCATGGAAGTGCTGTTCCTGACAGAGAATGTCGATGAATTTGCACTGAAAATGATGATGAACTATTCCGAGAAGGAATTCAAGAACGTATCCGCAGGCGATTTGGGACTGGAAAGTGACGAGGACAAGTCGGCACTGGAAGCAAAGAATGCAGAATCGAAAGATTTGTTCGAAGAAATGCAGAAGGCACTGGAAGGCAAGGTCAAGAGTGTGCGCATTTCGAATCGTTTGAAGTCGCACGCGGTATGTCTGACATCTGACGGTGAATTGTCGCTGGAGATGGAGAAGGTACTGAACACGATGCCGACAGGTGACAAAGTGAAGGCAGAGCGTGTACTGGAGTTGAATGCAGAGCATCCTGTATTTGCAACATTGCAGCGTTTGCAGAATGAGGACAAAGAGAAGCTTGCGAAATATGCAGAGCTGTTGTATCAGCAGGCATTGCTGATTGAGGGAATGCCCGTAGAAGATCCGGTCGCATTGAGTGCAATGATTTGTGACTTGATGGTCTGAGTTTGCGGCGTTCCGGGACAGCATCCAACCAAAACAAAGAGAGGCAAAAGGAAGGTATGATACCATCCTTTTGCCTCTTTTCGCAATTACAACACGAAGGGAAAATTACTGCTTTTTCTTCTTGTCGCTGCGCATACCGAATATTGCAGCTACCGTGAAAAGCAGTCCCATGACCATACTCACCACCGACGATGACAAATCGCTGTTCGGTTTCGAAATGTTTATCAGCAGCGCTGCCAATCCACCGACCAGCATTAAAATACCCGTCACAAGGAAAATCATCAGGAAACCAACAGATGCTTTCGCTGCATCCTGATTCGCTGCCTGTTTCAGTTCTTCCGGGAACGGTATATCCATCAGGTCAGGATGTGCTTCCTGAAAACGCTGTGCTTCGAGTGCGGACGGCAATTGGTTCAAATCTGCATACGCCATATCCGGTCGGCTCGGTATATGAAATACCGTCACCAGAAAACCTTCCTGTGCTGTATTTTCAGGTTCTCTTTGCGTTAAATGCCGATACTGCCCGACTTCATCAACATAAGTAATATAAAATATGCAGATGCGGCGGGAAGGGCCATCGTTATGAGAAACGGACATGGTCGTGGGAATTACCTCACGAACAACACCCTGACACTCCACACTCTTGCGGAACAGCAGATTGTGCTTGATGACTTTTATCATCATCACCAGTGCCCAGACAGCGACCGCAAAAAAGACACAGCCGAATCCGATGACCATAAGCCCAAGCTGCCGCGAACCTTTCGGAGAGTAGGCACTGATATTTGTAATGTAGTATTCGGTTTCGCCTGTTTCAATATCCTCATAAGATTCAATGTCAAAATCTTCAATGACAAGTTCGAGCGTGTCATTATTCCGCACTCCCATTGGGGCAGGATTGAGTATATATTCCGTTGGAATGCCTTCCAGAATGAAGCCAACACGCACATCACTGTTTGAAGCATCCAGTACGCGCGCTTCAATCAAATGAAGATTGTCTGTGGAACGAAAGACAGTGAACAGATTTTGGATGCCTATAAACAAGATAAAGCCGCCCATCGCACCGAAAATCAGGAAAAAGCCGATCCAGTTTACGAAACTTTGTCTGCGTTTTGCCATAAAAACACATCCTTTCTTTGATATTACAGTTATTTTAGCACATTTTCACAATTTTGTCAATATGTCATTTTGAAATTTGGCAGACAGCAAGAGAAAGAGGCAAGAGAACCGCATAAAGCGCGCTCTTGCCTCTTGTTGTGTATCAAAGAAAATGCATTTTCTTTGGAATCCGAATGGTTGCTTACTGGTTCTGAAGTTTTGCCGCTGTCAGCGTGTTGCGCATCAGAATCGCTCTGGTCATCGGGCCAACGCCGCCGGGTACAGGCGTAATTGCAGAAGCTTTCTTCTCCACTTCTTCGTAGCAGACATCGCCAACCAGCTTGCCTTCTGCATTGCGGTTCATACCGACATCGATCACGACTGCGCCCTCTTTGACCATATCAGCCGTCACAAAGCCAGCCTTGCCGACCGCCGCGATCAGAATATCTGCCTGCCGTGTCTGTTCTGCCAGATCCTTCGTGCGTGAATGGCAAATCGTCACAGTACCATTACGGTGCAGAAGAAGCATTGCCATCGGCTTGCCCACAATATTGCTTCTGCCAATGACCACACAGTGCTTGCCGTTGATGTCAATGCCCGTAGAATCCAGCATCTCGATCACACCCGCAGGGGTACAGGGCAGGAACGAATAATCTCCGATCATGATTCTGCCAACATTTTCAGGATGGAACGCATCTACGTCCTTCGCAGGAGAAATTGCGTGCAGGATCGTCTGTTCGCAAATCTGCTTCGGCAGGGGGAGCTGTACCAGAATGCCGTTGATGTTCTTGTCAGCATTCAGCTTTGCGACAAGTGCCAGCAGTTCTTCTTCCGTCGTTTCTTCAGGCAGTGCGTATTCATACGACTGGAAGCCGACTTCTGCGCAATCCTTTTCCTTGTTGCTGACATATACACGCGATGCAGGGTTGTTGCCGACCAGCACAACTGCCAGACCGGGATTTGCGCCCTTTGCCTTGAGTGCTTCGACCTCTGCGCGGACTTCCGCTTTGACTTTTGCGGCAATTTCTTTGCCGTTGATGATAGTTGCCATGGTTGAAATCCTCCTTGTTATGTTTCAGAATCTTGTTTATCTGTATCTGCTTCGGACGCCGCTTGTTCATCGGCATCTGCTTGCAGAATATGGACATTTTCCTCTGTTTTCACAGATTCCTCAGTCGTATTCTTTGCGGTTTTCTTTGCGTTTTTCTTCTCCTGATATTCCTTGTCCTTCGCAGCAGATTCCGCAAGAACATCCTGAAATGCCTGTGTATTGCAGTAAAGCACATAGTCACTGCCCATACGCTTTACATAGCTTGCAAAGACGCAAAGCAGAATGATGCCTGCCACGACGGATACTGCCGCCACGCACTGTGACACACGCAGTGTACCGATCATCAGGCTGTCTGTACGCAGTCCTTCGATCCAGAAGCGTCCCATACCGTACCAGACAATATACATCAGGAAAATCTGACCGTCAAATTTGCGCCATTTTTTCGAGATGAAGTGCAGCAGGAGAAAGCCCGTCAGACACCACATGGATTCATAGAAAAAGCAGGGATGCACGGGCAGTGCGGGAGAAACCGAACCGTCAGGATAATTCGCAGTGATATAGCTTTGGATTCTGCCGCTGGACATTCCGAACAGACCATTCGTATTACAGCCGAATGCCTCATGGTTCATGAAATTGCCCCAGCGACCGATACATTGTCCGATGAGGAACCCGAGCGAAACAATATCCAGCATGGGCAAAAGCTTGATTTTTCGTATTTTACAAATGATGCCGCCAACCAGCAGTGCGCCGATGATGCCGCCGTAAATGCCCAGACCGCCTGTACGGATATTGAGTATGTGCTTGATATTGCCGCCGAATTCCGCCCAGTGAAACGCGACATAGTACGCTCTTGCGCCAATGATGCCGCCGATCACGCCGCCGATAATGGCATCCACGGCACGGTCAGGATCGACACCAATTTTTTTCATGCGGGAGAATGCGTACAGCATTGCCAGCAGTAAACCGCTGGAAATGATGATGCCATACCATGTGATGTCAATGCCAAACAAACGAAACGCGATGCTGTCAATGTTAAAATGCAGCCCCAGACGGGGAAAAACGAGTTCATTCGGTTTAAGATTGCTAAGTGTATCCATGGAGATCATCCTTTCTGTGAATCATTCGGCTCGATGACAGACAGACAGACGCGATCTGCACGGAATCGTTCGCGCAGGCATTCCTGTGCATCTTCAATGGTAAGCTGTGAGAGGACTTCTCCGCGCGCAAACGGGGAAATGCGGTCACTCATGAACGAATCGATCAGGGTATTGACCGCGCCATCCGGCGTCGTGTTTGCGGTGACTGCTTCGCCGTAAGCGGCACGTTTGAGCGTATTGAACAGCGTTTCGTCCAGACCATTGACCTTTGCGTTTTCGATTTCGGCAAGCAGAGCGTCCTGCACCGCCTGCGGATGATCGGATTCGCCGCCTGCGATCATGCAGAAGAAGCCGTCACCGCTCAGATAATCGACCGAAAACGTATCATTGATGAGTTCTTCTGCGGCAAGCTTCTGATAAAGCGGAGAAGCAGTTCCCGCCAGAACCGAAAACGTCAGGGAGGCAAGCAGTGCCGCACGCAGTTCTTCTTCACCGCGCACAGGCTGACTCTTAAAGCCCAGCATGAACATCGTTTTGCCGACTTCCATTTTCATGGAAGCATACGGTGTGACCACGGTTTCGGGTTCGGGGAGAAATGCCGATTCCAAGCCAATATCTTCGGCAGGCTTCAGCAGTTTATCTGCCGTCTTCAGCACTTGCTCCACGGTAATGTTGCCCGTACAGCACAGCACCATATTGTGGAGATTGTAGAAGGTATGATAGCAGGAATACAGCAGTTCAGGCGTGATTTTTGCAATACTCTCGACACTTCCCGCAACATCCAGCGTCACAGGATGATTGTGGTAAAGTCCACGCAAAAGCTGATAAAACACACGGTCACTGGGTTCATCGAGATACATTTTGATTTCCTGTGCGATGATGCCCTGTTCTTTCTGCACGGTTTCCTTCGTAAAATAGGGCTTCTGCACGAAGTCCAGCAGGATTTCCAGTGCTTCGTCAAAATTCTGCGAACAGGAAAAGAGATATACGGTGCGGTCAAAAGACGTGTAGGCGTTGGCGTTTGCACCGATTTTGTTGAACAGTGCAAAGGAATCGCAGTCCTCATTTTCGAAAAGCTTGTGTTCAAGGAAATGCGCAATTCCGGCGGGCACTTCGGTATAATCGGCATCCGCCGCTCTGCGGAAGCGTGTATTGATAGAGCCGTATTTCGTACCGAACTGTGCCTGTGCGGTTGAAAATTCGGGCTGCTCCATAATACGGATTTCCAGACCGCTTGGATGCTGAATGCAGGTGCATACATCGCCCGTGCGGGCATCCGTGAATGTTTTTGTTTGCAGATTCATTCGTCAGATTCCTCCTCATCGGCATTCAGCGTGGCACGCAGGACGTAAACGGTATCCAGCGTCAGCAGCTTGGCGGCGGCAATGATGCGCTCGCGGGTGACTTCCCGCAGTGCTTCCAGTGACTCCTCCATGGTGCGGACAACGCCTGTCAGCTTTTGACTGCAAACCCATGTGGCATAGCCTGTCTGTGATTCGGTCGCAGATGCGAAAATATTTGCCTGATAGAGAATGGATTCCTGCATGAGCGCATCAGAAAATTCTCCGCGCTGAATCATGGCAAGCTGTTCCAGAATGGCTTCCCGTGCTTCCTCAAGCTTGTCCGTGCGCACACCACAGTCGATGCAAAGGGCGCGTTTGCTTCGCATACAGCGGGAAGCGCAGTAATAGCAAAGGCTCTTTTTCTCGCGGACATTTGTGAACAGGAATGAACCGGTCGTGCCGCCCAGCAGCAGGTTCAGCATCCGCACGGCATCGTGGTCATACGGCGCTTCCGTACCATATTTCAACATCATGACCATTTTGCACTGTGTCACAGGCATCGGTTCATCGAAATACAGTGTTTCGGCTTTGCAGGGGCTTGGCACATCACAGCACATCTGCTGCGGACAGCGATTGGGCAGCGCAGCGAATGCCTGTGTCAGTTTTTCACGAATCTGCGGCTTTTCGGATGGCAGTACCGCAATGATTTCCATATTGGCGCACGCCAGAAGTTCCTGCCATGCGGCATAAGCACTTTGCGGTGTCGCGGCTTCTGCGGATTCCCGCGAACCATACGGCGGACAAGCGGCGGGTTCTCCCGCAAAAGCCAATTCCGCTGTTTTGTGCATGGCATAACTGCGTTTCTGGTTGATTTCGCAGTCGATAGTATCCAGAAGATTCTGCTTTGCAAATTTAAAAGCGGCTGCATCAAAAGCGCCGTTTTGTGCGCAGGGACGCAGCAGACAGCCAAGTGTCAGGTCAAGGGCGGCATCGGTCACGGATTCGCCGTCCAAAGAATATTTGTCATCCAGCCAGATCGCCGCGATGCTGAGTTCCTGCATATCGCCGATATTGGCGCGTCTGCTGCTGAGGGCAGTGCCGTAAAGCCACTGCTTGCGCAGAGAAAGGGCTGCAAGTGTCGGATAATCCGCGGAACAATTGGTCAGAAGGTCGATGACCAAAGCACGGACAGCAGCTTTTTCGGGTTCTCTTGTCACATACAGATTGATGAAAAGCCCGCAGGTTTTGAATTTTGCGTCATGGATCTCGGTATACGAGATGCCATCTCCGAGAGAAACAGCGGGAAAGAAGGTTGCCATCGCAAAAACCTCCGTATTCTTGAAATTCGTCTGCGGTCGGTTTTCAGACCGCATGAGCATTTTTATTATACCACAACCAAAAGAAAAAAGCGATAGATTTTCAAATATTTTTCAAAGATTTCACAGAAGGAAGCCGCATCGGACAGAAAATATCACGCACAGAGATGCGGCACTGTGCGTGATACGGCTCAGGATTCATAAATGGAGTCATAAAGATATACTTTGCCGTCAAAATAGAGAATGTACCATTCTAATGCATTATCTTCGGATTTCAGACTGCCTTTCAGATGCTCTGTCGCTTCGAAATGGTAGCATTCGCGCAGTTCCATCGTGATGTCGAAGCTGTTTGCCAGAATCTGTTCCATCTCCCGTACAGAATCCTCTGTCAGCTCCATCAGCTTTCCGACTTCCAGCGTGATCTGATAGTCCTCACCATATTCCGCCTTGCACCAATCGTCATTGGACTTCATGAACGCATCATAGTTCAGGTCGCTGTTGGCATCGATCCACTGCTTTTCGCGTTCCACATAGAAATCAGGATAGCAAAGCATACTCCGCTGAAAATCTCCCTCGATCTGTCCCATGTAATAATCCGTCAGCATTCCGTCCACAGAAGCGGCAAGGTCTTTGTAGTCATCGCCCCACGAAAATGCAGTCAGCACAAATTTGCTGTTGTTCTTCGTTCCGCCGCCGAACGGGAGAATGCCCGTCAGCATCAGCACAATAAAGAACGCCGCAAAAATCACGATGACACAAATCGCCACGACCAGATACTTTAACTTCATTAAAATTCTCCTTTTCGCACAATCAGACCGCCTGTCGTTTGACAAACATTCCGAAAAAAGTATATCACGATTTTTCTTTGCCGTCAAGCGTTGACAAGCGCTTTTTTGTTGTGCTATAATAAAGAATACGATATTTTCATATACAGCCATCGTAAGATGCAAATATGTTGACAATCCTGAAAAAGAATTTACAGAAAAGTCAGGAAAAGAATAAGGAGAAAAAGTTACCATGAAAGAGCCAAAACGAACGCACGGAAAAGGATACCGCATACTGCATACCATACTTTGCATCCTTGTCCTGCTGTATCTGCTGTCTGCGGTCATGAATGCAGCAGTTCTGCGTTACTATCTTAAATCCAATGCGATTCCGACTGCGATCAATGCACTGCATCTGGGCGATACCAAAATTCCATTTTCTTCGCAGACAGTTGCAGATAGAATCCGTGCAGAATACGTCACGGATGAACTGATCGCCACAGAGGACATCGCAGAGGCAGTCAATCAGCTGCAGCTGCAAACTTATGTGGCACAAAAAGCACAGCTTTACTTCGATATGCTTTCTGACAGAACCGATGAAGTCGTCAAATTTTCGACAGATGATATTGTAAATATGCTGGAAAACAACCGCGAAGCACTGCGTGTCGGCTGCATGATCGAACTGGAGGATGGCGACATCTCACAGCTGCGCGAAACCCTCGACCCGATCATCAACACACTGAACACAACACTGGATAAAACCTATGGTTCCCCTGCCCTGCGTGCACTGGCAAGATATCGTGTCAGTCTGGCGCGGATCCTTGTGAATCTGGTACTGATGGCGCTGCTTCTTTGGCGCTGGATCGTTGTATGCAGACACAGTCAGACGACCAGTTCCCGCGCTGTCAAAGGCATGGGCATCACGCTGCTGATCCCGACTGCACTGACCTGTGCAGTCTGTCTGGTTTCCCTTGTCGTCGGCATCTTTGCCAAAGACGGTACGCTGGAAATGGCAGCACTCATCAAAGCAGTCCGCACGCCCATCACACTTTATAGCATGGCAGGCACGCTGTTTGGTGCATGGATACTGGTCAGCGTCAAGCTAAGCAATGAAGTTGTACGCGAATACGAGAAAAAAGCTGCCGCAAAACCTTCGAAGGCTTCGCAGCGGAAAAAGTCCAGAAAAGCCAAAGAAGCAATGATGCAGCAAAGAAAGGCAGAGGCAGCACTTCAGAACGAAAATGCAGAAGCCCAGATTCAGTTGAATGCCATGACAGAAACCGCACAGTCTGTGAAGGCAGAACCGCTGGAAGTCGAGATTGTCAAGCAGGAAGCAAAGCCCATGAAAAAGAAGCCTGCTGTATCTGAAGAACCGATTGCAGCAGAAACAGTCACGAAGGAAGAAAAAATCGCAGAAAAGAAAGCCATTGCCAAGGCAATGTCTGTCACGATGGAAATTGTCGCTCAGTCCTCGAAACCTACGGACAAAAAGCCCTCTGCTCCTGCAAAACCTGCTGAAACGGAAGTCGTCAGCAAAACAGAAGAAACTGTGGAAAAGAAATCCTCCGCTCCTGCAAAACCTGCTGAAACGGAAGCTGTCAACAAAACAGAAGAAACTGTGGAAAAGAAACCCTCCGCTCCTGCAAAACCTGCCGAAACGGAAGCTGTCAACAAAACAGAAGAAACTGTGGAAAAGAAACCATCCGCTCCTGCAAAACCTGCCGAAACGGAAGCTGTCAACAAGACAGCAAAGGCTGTGGATAAGAAACCATCCGCTCCTGCAAAACCTGCCGAAACGAAAGCTGTCAACAAGACAGCAAAGGCTGTGGATAAGAAACCATCCGCTCCTGCAAGACCTGCCGAAACGAAAGCTGTCAACAAGACAGCAAAGGCTGTGGATAAGAAATTTTCCACGCCCACAACACCAATTGACGCAGAAGCAGTCCTCAAAGCGGCAACAGCGGCGGAAGCTGTCAACAAGGCAGATAAAGTTGTGGAAAAAGCGCCCGCAAATGCTGAAAAAGCAGCACCCGCTTCTGAAAGTACCCACGATGAACTCGGCCCGATCTGTATGCATTGCGGCAAGCGCATGAAAGGCAGTGCAAGATTCTGTATCTATTGCGGAAAAACACAGATCATCGAACGTATGGAGGATGGTTCTCCGCTGGAAGACTTCATCGGTGATGAAGATGCAGACGGTCTGTTCGAGGATATCCCGATGATTGCGGCAGAGCCGTTCAAAATCTCCGGCCGTGCCACGCAAAAAAGTCCTGCGGAAGAAATGGCAGAACAAATGGCAGAGCAAATGGATCTGATTCTCAAGAAGATCCAAAGCGACAAGGAACAAGGCAAATTTTAATCAACGCCGATGTATTCGGCTGGAAGAAAAGGCAGGAAATCAACCATGGCACAGCATTTCGGAAAACGCCGTATTCGGTATTCCCGCGTATTGATTACGCTGATCGTCTTTCTGTTATTGTTATCGCTGACAGTCTGCGGCATCTGTATGCTGTGTTCTGAAAGCAAAAACTTGCCGAATACATCCGATTCCAATGCCGAAACACTCCAAAGTATGCCGACAGCCGTATCTGCCAGCACAACCGTCACCACCACAACAACGACCACGACCACTTCCCGCTACCCATCCCTTGTCACCCGCACCACAGACACCATCCAGCTTGCAGACAGCACGGATTATCTGGCAAAACATATGATTCTGGTGGATGCGAAAACGCAGACCATGATCGCAGAAAAGGGGGCAGATGAAGAAATCGCCCCTGCTTCCATGACAAAACTCATGACGCTGGTCGTTGCGGCAGAAGCGCTCTCCGAAGAACAGATCGCAAATGACAGCGTGACGATCACCAACGAAATATTACAGCCTGTTTATGAGCGCGGTGCATCCATTGTCGGCTATCAGGCTGGTGAAACCGCGTATGTGCGCGATATGTTCTATGGTACTGCACTGGCATCCGGCGCAGATGCCGCCGTTGCCCTTTCGATTTACGTTGGCGGCAGTCTGGAAGGATTCGTGTCCATGATGAATGAGAAAGCCGTAGAAATCGGCTTGCAGCATACACATTTCTGCAACCCTACAGGTCTGGATGAAGACGGCCATTACAGTACAGCACATGATATTGCGCGTCTGCTGGAATATACCATGTCGAATCCTTTCTGCTATGAGGTTTTGACCACGCAGACCTACCAGACACAGACCACGCCCCAGCATCCGCAGGGATTCCTCATCAAGAGCATCGTATTCTTCCGCTGCCGTTCGCATGAACTGCCGACTTTGCAGCTTGGCGGCGGAAAAACAGGATTCACCCGCAATGCAGGACAATGCCTCGCTTCATGGTTCACCGATGCAGAAGGTCATGTTTACGTTGCCGTTGTCGGCGGCTGCGAAGAACACAGCGATTCCATTTACGATACGCTGATGCTGGTTGACCACTGCTGCCCGACAGGAACAAAAACCTTCGTTCGTCCCACAGAACCCGTCCCTGCGGCAATCAACTAAAGTCAACACCGCACAAAGGAGAAAACATCATGCATTATATCATTCGAACCGCAGAATCAGCGGGATTTTGCTTCGGTGTTGACCGTGCAGTCAAGCTGGTATATGAAGCACTCGCACAGGGCAAACGTGTTGCCACACTCGGCCCGATCATTCATAATGATTCCGTTGTGAACGACCTTTTGCAGCGCGGTGCCCGCATCATCGAAGACGTATCCGAAGCTGCGCCCGATGAAACCATCGTCATCCGCTCCCATGGTGTCGGCAAAGACATCTATGAACGCCTGAATACCATGAAACAGCCATACATTGATGCGACCTGCCCCTTCGTTGCCCGCATTCACAAAATCGTCGCAGAAAAATCAGCGCAAGGCTATGAGATCCTGATTGCAGGCGATGCAGCGCATCCGGAAGTACAGGGCATTATGGGGCACTGTGCCGAAAATTGCACAGTTTTTCATGATAAAACAGACTTGAAATGCTTGATTGATAGAAATTTGAAAAAATGCGCAAAACCACTTGCAATTGTCGCGCAAACAACGTATAATAAACTATTATGGGAGGATTGTATTGGGGTTCTGCCTCAGGAACATTCCGAACTCCTCGTTTTCGACACAATTTGCAATGCCACCGCCGCTCGCCAGTCCGATGCGGATGCGCTCTCACGGCAATCCGATTTGATGATTGTTGCAGGCGGCAAGCACAGTTCCAATACCGTAAAGCTTTATGATGTGTGCCGCAGAAATTGTCCCACATGGCATATCGCAGAACCAACCGAACTTTTGCAATTGAATGACGAAATCCGAGCGGTCGCAGATGCCGCCCTTGCCGGAAAAGGCAATGACGCTGTGCTGAGAATTGGAGTAACCGCAGGAGCCAGTACACCCGACCACATCATTAAGGAGGTTCAAACACATATGTCTGGAATTTTTGACACCGATACCATTACCCCGGAAAGCGAAGAGTTCCGCGCAGCATTCGAACAGGAGCTTGACAAGACCTTTAACAAGAAAATTCGTACAGGAGACCGGGTCATCGGCATTGTAATGTCCATCAGCGGCAACAATGAAGTGATGGTTGATGTTGGTGCCAAGCAGACCGGTATTGTCACCCTCTCTGAATTGACCAATGATTCTTCGAAGAAGCCGTCCGATCTCGTTAAGGTCGGCGATGAGCTGAACCTGATCGTCATTAAGGTCAATGACGCAGAAGGTACTGTTCAGCTTTCCAAGCGCCGTGTTGATGAGCAAGTCGGCTTTGAAAACATCCTCAAGGCGAAGGAAGCAGGCACCGTTCTCGATGGCACTGTTCAGAGCGCAGTCAAAGGCGGTCTGGTTGTTAACTGCGATGGTGTTCGCGTATTCATCCCTGCATCCCAGTCCGGTCTTGGCCGTGATGCAGACCTCAATACCCTCGTAAAGCAGAATGTTCGTTTTGTCATCATTGATGTCAACGAACAGCGCCACAGAGCTGTCGGCTCTATCCGTCAAGTACAGAAGTCCGAGCGTGATGCAGCAAAATCCAAGTTCTGGGAAACTGCACAGGTCGGCGACACCTTCACCGGCGAAGTCAAGTCCCTGACCAGCTACGGTGCATTCGTTGACCTTGGCGGCATTGACGGCATGGTTCACGTTTCTGAACTCAGCTGGGCTAGAATCCATCAGCCGAGCGATGTCGTTGCTGTCGGCGATACCCTTGAGGTATACATTAAGGCTCTCAACCCCGAAACCGGTAGAATTTCTCTCGGTCACAGACGTTCCGAGGATAATCCTTGGGTGAAGTTCACCGAAAACTACCACGTTGACGATGTTGTGGAAGCAACTGTCGTTTCCGTGACTTCCTTCGGTGCATTCGCTCGCATTACCGACGGCGTTGACGGTCTGATCCACATTTCTCAGCTCTCCAACAAGCGCGTTTCCAAGGTTGACGACGTGCTCAATGTTGGCGACACCGTTCAGGTCAAGATCATCGAGATTGACTCCGAGAAGAAGCGCATCAGCCTTTCTATCCGCGCTCTGCTGGATGATTCCGCTGAAGAAGCAGCAGAAGGCAGCGATGATGTCGTTTATTCCGATGATGCTGCTGAGGATGCTGAGAACTAATACAGCACTTACAACTGAAAATCGTCCGATTCTGTATCGGTCGGATTTCCGAAAAGAGGACGGACATATTCCGTCCTCTTTTTTCTGTATGGTCAAAATCCCGTCTTTTTCCGCGAATTTCGGGTTTGACATTTCTCAGCTTTTCTGGTATGATATAATTACAAAAGAACGAAAGGAGAGTGCCCTCCGATGAAAAGAAGTACACTTCTGAAGGTTATTGGCATCGCTGTAGTCGGTACGATCGGCGGCATTGTTGCCAATATACTGTTGAACGGAGAACTTCTGGTTCTCTTGGGCGCGGTCGCATTGACTGTCGCAGGCTGCGCACTGGTCATGCACTTTGACAGCGCCTCCGTCATCAGTAAACCCGATAAACTGAAAGATGCCGGTGATTTCCGAAAAGCACTGACTGCTTGGTTGGCAGAAGATACCCCTTTTAACGATTTGATTCGTGTCGCCGTTTCTCATCTCGAATCGCTGGAACGCAAAGAAAAGGCACTGCGCAGCATTCTGGATGAAACCAAAGGAAGCCCGTTTCTTTCGACTGCGGATGACGTTGAGCACTACATTCTTGCCAACACAAAGCGTTTCCTGAACCGCATTATGATTTCTGACGGCACCGACCAAAGCCGTATGCGCAACCACATTTCTTACTTGCAGCAATTGCTTCAGCAGGATGCAAAAGTTCTGGGCGATTTCGAAAACCTGATCGTTGAAGTATCACAGATTGGTGACGATTCGCAGACAGAAACGCCCTGCCTGAAAGAATTGACCGAAGCCCTCCGCAGTATGCGTGAACCAACTGACGAAAACGCCGTCTGGGAAAAACTTGACGCAATGAACCAGCAGGAACAGCCAATCCCGCAAGAACAGCAAATGCAGCAAATGCGCTGATTTATTTGCGCTCGTAAAACAATCACAGAAAGGGGCATATTATGTCATCTAAATCCAAATCCAAAAATGTTATGACGCTGATCATCATTGCGGTCGTGATGATCGTTGTCATCATCGGTGCCGTGACATTGATCAACCAACGCGGAAAATCCAATTCACAGATTTCCCGTGAATCTGCGATCACACAGTTGGACAAGAAACTCAAGAAGATCCAGATCAATAACATCGAACCCCGCAAAGCCGCCGTGCAGATCAACAACAACCTTGCCGATGAACTCCCCGATATTGAAAAATATCCGCTGAGTGTCGAAGGCCGCGGCGATATCAACATCGAGATTTTCTCCTCGACCGAAAAATCCTCCTCCGGTTCGGATGGCTGGCTGAACGAAGTCGCTGAGAAGTACAACAAAGAACGCCACGAAATTGAAGGCGCATGGGTCACGATTTCTGTACGCCCCATCGCATCCGGTGCTGCTGTCGATTACCTCGTTTCCGGCAAGTATCTCCCGCAGGCTTACACGCCTTCCAACACGCTGTTCGGTGATATGGTCGATGCCGAGAATGTCGATATCGAAATGGTCTGTGACCGTCTGGTCGGCAACACTGCCGGCATCCTCCTCAACAAGAACACCTACAAGAAGTTGCAGGAAAAATATGGTCAGGTCGATATCAACACCATCATTGATGCAACCATCGCAAGCGAAATCACCATGGGCTATACCAACCCATATGCTTCCGCTACGGGCATCAACTTCCTTGTTTCCGCTTTGCAGGCATTTGACAGCAACAATATGCTGAGTGATGCTGCAATTGCAAAATTCCAGCAGTTCCAGCAGAATGTCCCGTTTGTCGCATACACCACGCTTCAGATGCGTGATGCAGCAGACAGCGGCGTTCTCGATGCTTTCATCCTTGAATATCAGGGCTATTACAATTCCACGGAATTGCGTGATTATGAGTTCGTACCGTTTGGCGTGCGCCATGACAACCCTGTATATGCGATCGGTCATCTGAATTCCGAACAGTCTGACGCACTCAACGATTTTATTAGCTACTGCAAAGAAAGCACCAATCAGCAGCTTGCAACAAAATATGGTTTCAACTACAAAGACGAATATCAGAACAGCGTTTCTGATGTTGTCAGCGGTTCTTCCATCCTGAGCGCACAGCATCTCTGGAAAACCGAAAAGGATAACGGAAAGCCCGTTATGGCAGTATTTGTAGCAGATATCTCGGGCAGCATGGCAGGCGCACCGATGAACAACCTCAAGACCTCTCTCGTCAATGCTTCCCAGTATATCAACACTTCCAACTACGTCGGTCTGGTCAGCTACAGCGATGATGTCAACATCAATCTCCCGATTGCCAAATTTGACCTCAATCAGCGCAGTTACTTTACGGGTGCTGTGGAAGACCTCTCCCCCGGCGGCTCGACTGCAACTTATGACGCTGTACTGGTCGCATTGGATATGCTGATGAAAGCAAAGGATCAGGTGGAAGCCGAAAGCGGCGAGTCCATTAAACCGCTGCTGTTTGTTCTGAGCGATGGCGAAACCAATGTCGGCAACTCCATTTCGCAGATCGAAGACATTGTAGAAGGTCTGGCAGTCCCCTGCTACACCATCGGCTACAATGCCAACCTGAAAGCACTTGGTCAGCTTTCCGCAATCAATGAAGCAGCAAGCATCAATGCCGACAGCGATGATGTTATTTACAGCCTCAAGAGCCTCTTTAATGCACAGATGTAATCCACATTCAACAAAAATGCCCCGCCTGACGAAAAGCCGTCAGGCGGGGTTTTTCATTCATGGGGTAGCGCTTAGAAATTCACGCCATTCCAGCCCCACTCATTCGTAGACATATAGCTGACGTAAACACGTTCAGAGGGAACGCCTGCTTCTTCCTGCAAAATGCCGGTGATATGGCTTGTCAGGGTTGTAAGCGCATTCGAGGAGGCACTGCCGTAGAGACTGACCTGCACCATAGCAGCGGGTGCATCATTGCCTTTGAAGTAGAGGGTACAGTCATCCTGAACGCCGACCATCAGCCAGCCTTCGGATTTACCGGGAACATCTGTGATTGCCTGTCCGAGTTTCGATTTCATGGACTCAATTTTATCGGCATTGAGCTTTTGGTTGGTTTTGACATTGATAAAAGGCATAGAGCAAAACTCCTTTACAAAATATGATGATTTCATTATATCACAATCAAGCGTACAATGCAAGCAGGTTTGAGAAATAAAATAGTGCCTCCCCGTCATCGGAGAGGCACTCGTTTTATCAGATCTTGATTTCAGGAATCAGCTTTGCAACAAACTCAATGATGACTGTCACATCGTTCGCATTCAAGCCTTCTTTGCCATCACATTCTGCATTTGCAAGACCTTGCTCAGATACCTTCGCATCACGGTCTTCACTAATGTAACGGGAAAGCAGAATCACGTCATTGATGTTGACATCATTATCACAGTCAACGTCGCCGCGCATTTTTGCAGCGATCTGTGAGCCGCCCTGTTCACTGGTAGTGGTTTCCGAGGTGGTAGTGGTCGTCTGTGTTGTGGTGGTCGTGGTCTGCTTCGGCTCTGTGGTGGTCTTGCCGCTAAAAGGCTTCGGCTCTGTGCCGTCAGGCTCGATACCCCAAACCAGCTCGTCATTCACATACATCGTGATGTGCTTGTTCAGTGCTGCGGAGGATTTCAGGCTGTCTGCCTTCGTCACACCGTCAAACGACCAGTCATTGTCTGCATCCCATGCGCCTGTGGTCGGCTGACCGTCAATTGCATCCGGAATCGAAACACGGAACTGTACTTCGTCACGGTGTTCGCTCTGACCGGTCGGCTGAATCGCTCTGCCGTCCTCGAACTTGATTTCTGCATAGTAGATCTTGCCGGTGGAATCACCCTTGAACGGATACGGGCCGGATACTGTTGCATAGCCCTGATCGCCTTCAGAATACTGCTGCGACTTGCCTTCTACCTTGATATCATCCACGGAAAGTCCTGCTTCCAGCAGTTCAGAAACATCAAAGAAATAACGGAACGAAATGTTCTTTTCGACTCTTGCCGGCCATGCAGTGTGGTTCATTGCCCATGCCTTGATTTCGGTGTAGCTTGCGCCGCTGCCGTTCAGGACTGCTGCAACTTCCCATTCTGCCCACTTCGGTTCTTCCACAGGCGGGAAGTCTGCGAGAATCGTTCCGCCGTACTTGCCGACATAGGAGCAAAGGGTTGCGGTAAAGCCTGCATTGTAGTCGATTGCAACTTCAGAATACTCATACTGTGCGACATCGTTCTTGTAGCTGCCGCCCTTGTCAGGGCCGCCGACCAATGCGCCGTAAAGCGTATGTGCATATTCGGTCTGCCATTCGTCACCGCTGCCTGTGGTCATTGCAGAAGGTGCTTTGCCAAGGTCATTCCAGTGGTCATCATGGATACCGGAAGCGGTTCTGTGGTGGAATGCAGTCGGCTGATTTTCGCCCATACCAAGCACATAGCTCATCTTGTTCTGGTTATCGCCGAACATATAATCCATCTGGCTCTTTGCCCATTTTTCGTACTTTTCAGCCTTTGCAGCATCATCCTTGAAGATGGTGTCGCAAGCAACTTCTACCAGCCAGCAGGTGTTTGCTGCATGACGGAGAGAGCCCCAGTTCATCAGATATGCCAGACCATCGGGCGTATAGTCGATTTTCTTCCCGCCGTAACCGTCGATCCAGTAATCGAAGTGGTGAGAAATGTGGTCGATCCACTCGGTCTTGCCGGTGTTGATGGCATACAGCAATGCTGCACCTTGTGTGGTATCATCCCAGCAGAAGCCCCATGTGTACTTCCAGCTATCGGACTGATTTTCCAGCGGGAAGTTCGGAATGTAATCCTTTTCGCAGATGTCCAGATAAGACTGGTCACCGGTTGCAATGTACAGCCAGTTTGCAGCATACATACAGTCATCGACCCATGTGGTGGTCGGGTAGAAGCTCTTTTGTACGCCCTGATCGGTATTGCTTCTGGTCGCATCCGCAGATGCAAACAGGCTCTTTGCGTGCTTCAGGTATTCAGCCGCTTTTTCAGGCTGGGTATCCTTGAAGATGATATAGCCTTCTGCCAGTGCAGCCGCAGAAAGTGCAACGGTCGTGGAATCGGTAATGGTATCATACGGACGTTCTTCATCGCCGGTCTTGAGCTTATGCTTTCTCATGTAAACTTCGGCGCTGCACCATACAACGTGGTCGTCAGAATCGCCGATCGTACCAATCATTTTGCCATTGCCCAGATCGCAGCCGAGAACATAATCAATGCCCCACTGGACGTTGTTGCGATAGATTTCACCCAGACCTGCCTTATCGACAGCTTCTTTGTTCTGGATGTAGCCCCATGCAAGAACGGATGCGGAATAAGCGTTGGTCAGGGTGAACTTGTAGTGGTCACCTGCATCGAACCAACCGCCATCGACCTTATCGGATGGTGTGCCGTCCTCTTTGACCATGGAGTTTGCACGCCACGGCACTTCGTTCCATTCGGGCAGGATGCCTGCCTGCTGTACTTCATAGAAGAACATAGATTTTTGCAGCGCCTCTGCATAATTGTACTTTCCTGCATCGGCTGCATTGACTGTTGCACTGCCTGCGCCGAGTGGTACTGCCGACGCTGCAAGTGCTGCCGCTGACATCAACGCGGCAATTCTCTTGCTTTTCATAGGAAAATGCCCCCTCATAGAATTTTTGTCACCGCACAGCCGTACAGCATCACAGTCTGCACGAATGACCACTTTTATGATACACGATTTTTCATAGAATGTCAAGAAGAACCACGTTCATTCGCAAAATTTTTTCCATTTTGACCGAAAACTACAAATAGAAATGTCCCGCATCTGCATGATATCAGATACGGGACACGACATTTTGGATCAATTATCCTTTTTTTCAGATTTCTCTTTCTTTTCGGACTTCTTCGGCTTATCGTCCGTCGTCACGCCTGCGGCAGCAATGCCCTTCTGACGTGCTGCTTTGCGTGCTTTTTCAGCAGCCTGTGCTTCTTCCATCTGTGTGATATTCTCATGAATTGCCCACTTCTTGACGCGAATCTTGCTGCGCTCGCCGCCCGTTTCAATGACCACGGTATCCTCCGTAATCTTGATGACGATACCGACCAAGCCGCCTGCCGTGCAAATCTCATCACCAACACGCACATTGTCGCGCATTGCCTGTGCTTCCTTGTCACGCTTCGACTGCGGACGAATCAGGATCAGGTAGAACAGCAGCAGCATACCGCCGAACATGATGACCGTATAGAGCAAGCTTCCTCCCGTAGAAGGAGTAGCCGTTCCCGCACTTGCTGCGGCAGCTTCCCCCTCCGCAAATACTGTCATACTCAAAGCGGTCAAACTTGCGATTGCGGTGCAGGCACTCACTGCCAAGCGGGTAATTTTCTTCATGTTACAAAACGCCTTTCTGTTTGATTTTCGGAACGCATCCAAACATTATTATAGCATACTTGTCTGCGTTTGGCAAGAGGATTTTTCAAATTTTTCCTCTGATTCCGCATCTTTTTGCGGTACTTCAAACACATAGCTCCACGGCGATATCTGTTCCGTATCCGCGCACGTACCGACCTGCAAGACCTTCCCCTCCCGCAGCACCACACCAATGCCATCTTCTTTGGCAAAATCGGGATTTCCGCCGAGTGTCAGCGCAGGCGCTTCGCCATAGGGCAGGAAAATATTCATGCGGGAAAATCCGCAGGCTCGCAGCAATCCACGGTGATGCACGTCTTTTTCGTCCGTCTGCGGCAGGGAAATGCCCTCTCGTGCCGAGAGCGCCGCATACAGTGCATCGCCCAGCGCATCAAGCTGTGCATCGTCCATCGAAATCAGCATTTTCTTGCATTCTTCGATATAGTATTTTCCGTCAGCCACATCAAAATCGCTGAAAATGTGAAGGTTTGCATCTGCCGCTTTCCATGAGAGCGTATCTTCCCCGATTGCTTTGCTCTCAGCAGAAAACTGCGCATTTTCTGTCTGTATCCGATAGAAACGGTATTCCTCATCTATGCGCTCCGAAAGCCGATGGCAAGTCTGCCATGAAAACGGCATACAGTAGGCATAGCGCTGCACCCTTGCAGCTTCGCAATAGTCATTCCAGTAAGTACCGATGTTCTCCGCACTCAGATAGCGGTCTGCACCATAGTCAATGTAGGTATCCAGAAACGGATGCAATTCTGCCGCAAAATCATCACGCCGCAGTTCATACCCCATCTGCCGCAAAAGCATCGCTGGTTCAATCGTTTCTGCTTTGCAGGCTTCCATGCATTCTGCACCGACTCTTGCCGCAAATGATTCGCTCAAATAGCCGCGCTGTGCCGCCCATATCGTCAGGTACGCGATCCAGTATCCTGCATAATCCATCACTTCGGCACGTTCTGCTTCTGTCAGATGGCGCTTCTCTTTGCCAAACTGAAAGCAGTATTCTGCGGTCGTCTGCTTGCGGCACCACTTCGCTTTTGCCGCCTTGAAACGGGAATCCCAGTGCAAACCAATGGTATATTCCGTATCGGGATGTCTGTGCCGCCATGCAGACCATTGCAGCGATGCAAAACTCCATGCACATCCGCCCAGCAGCAATGCACCGCACCACGCCGTTTCCATCAACAGATTCCAAATGCCGATTCCAAGTACCAGAAGCCAGAGCTGCATCCCGATATCGGTCAGCAGCACGAAAGTTTTCCTTTTCTTTGTGCGGACAAATTCTGCCAGCGTAATCAGCGTACTTATAAGAAAGCAGATGCACAAAAGCACATCTGCTGTATCCCGTGGTAAAAACCACCCGTATCTTTGATAATCTTCGTATGCTTCTGACAGCAGCCAGAATTTGAACGCCGCACTCGCAGACAGGAACAAATATCGAACGATTTTCACATTTCATCAGCCCCGTTTCCGCATGAGCATAAAGTAATGTCGGCTGTCCTGCCGTTTTCCTGCAAACCAGCAGTCGTTGGTATGCTTGACCGACAACAGTTCAAAATCGCCAAACAGCTTCTCAATATCATCCATATCGACATAGAAATGCGGGATGCCGTCCTCAATGCCGCCCACCTTACGCACTGTGTTCGCATCGATCTGCGGATAGTCCGCCTTGCAGAAAGACCATGTATCCTTTGCGCACAGTGTCAGGAACACTTCGCCATTCGGACGCACCACACGCGAAATCTCGGAGAGAATCTGCTTGATGCCCTGTGAATCGGTATGTGAAATCACATGAAATGCATACAGGCAGTCAAAAGATGCATCTGCATACGGCAGGGAAAGCATATCGCATTGTGTCACAGGAATTTCCAGCGATTCGCGGGATGCCCAATCCGTCAAAGACTGCACTGCCTCCGCTGACAAATCGAATGCCGACACCGAAAATCCCTGTTTTGCAAAGAAAATCGCGTGTCTGCCAAGTCCGCAGCCGAAATCCAGAAGTGTCTGAAAGCCCTGTTTTTTCCAGCGTGCCGCAGTATAATAGCTTTCTTCGGATGGTTCCAGCCAGAAGCCATCCTGATTCTGTTTCCAGTCCCATGCTTTTGAAGTGCTCATGTTGTCCTCCTAGTTATCTGACAAATCGTATGTTTCTTCTTCGTTATTCATTGCAACATCAATGATTTTCCCAAAAAATCCTGCGGGGTTGCGCAAGATGCGTTCTCCCAGCATTTTCGCAGTTTCCTCGCTTGGTGCATGAATGCGGATGGAAAACATATCATGTCCGCCGTCCTTGCACGCAAGGCAAAGCGCACAGCCGTCCTCCTCCGTTTCATACTGGATTGACAGGTCTTTCAACGCCCGTTTCCGCGACACATAGCGCAGTGCCGTCAGCATCATCTGGTCACGAAACGGCTTCGGCACATATTGCCGCAGGTCTTTGACGGTAAGCTGACCGCGTTCTGTCAGATAGTAAGCCGTTTGCTGTTCTCTGTCGAGCTCCTCTGCGATCGCGCCGCTTTCCAGCAGAAAGCCGACTGCATCCGTATAGAGGAAATAATTGATTTGTCCCGAAGCGACTGCAATTTCATAGAGCCACGTTTCCGGAAGATGCCCCTCAAAGCGCAGCAAAATAATGCAGAGCAAAATGCTGATGAGATGCGGGTCATTCAGAGAAAGCGGCGACAGTTCGGGATATGTCCGCTTTTTCGGCGGCGCATCAGTGGTGCGCTTTTCAGGGAAAAAGGCAAGCTGTCCGGGCACTTCTATCGGTTCCGGAATTTCATTTAAGTTAAACAGTTCCACTGTCAACGCACCTCCTTATGATTATGTAAAATGTGGATAATCCAGCAAATGCGACACCAGTGCAATGCACACTGCTGCTTCCACGCTTGCCGCTGATTCCGGCACAAGGCATGGATGCTGGACGGTTTCATTTTGCAAAACTTCATTGGTCATCGCAGAATAGTCAACGGTAGCCTGCGGTTTTGCGATGGAAGCGGCAGGCTTAATGGCAACACGCAAAGAAATCGGCATACCGGAAGAAATGCCGCCAAGAATTCCGCCGTGATTGTTGGTTTTCGTCAGAACATGACCCAAATCATCCACATAGAATTCATCGTTGCACTGACTGCCTGTCATTTGTGCAGTCTGGAAGCCGGCACCGAATTCCAATCCACGAACACCAGGGATACCAAAAATCAACTGCGCAATAGAATTCTCCAAGCCGTCAAAAATCGGTGAACCGATGCCTGCGGGCACATTCACCGCATAGCAGGTGATCGTACCGCCGAGGGTTTCGCCGCCCATTGCTGCATTCTGAATGTCGGCAAGCATTTTTTTGCCCTGTGCGGGATTGCGGACGGGCATTCTGCGGCTGCGCAGAGATAGAATATCATCGCGGGTGACTGTTGTCGGCGAAAAAGGCTTGTCCTTGATATTATGAATCGAAGTGATCTGTGCGCCGACATAGATGCCGCGGCGCTCCAGAATTTGCTGACAGACCGCGCCTGCAAAGCAAAGCGGAACCGTCATACGTTCGGACAAATGTCCGCCGCTGCGGCAGTCCGCGAACCCGCGGTAACGCATCGCACCTGTATAATCGGCATGACCCGGTCTTGCAAGATGAGATACACTGCGATAATCAAACGGCTCACATCCACGCGGATTATTCAAAAAGGCACACAACGGGGAACCTGTGGTTCTGTCTGCCACCAATCCTGAAAGCACCTGCGGGTAATCCAGTTCTTCCTTCGGCTGATTGGGATCAGCGGGAAGAAACAAAGAACGTGTGCGGCGTGTCATGAAACGTGCAAGCTTGTCAATTTCGATATATTCTCCGGGAGGCAGATTGTCCACGACCACGCCAATGGCAGGGCCTTCTGCTTCGCCAAATAAAGATATGCTAATGCGATGATTCCAAATTGATGCCATAACAGCCTCCATTATTCCGATTTGTTTTTATTATACCATAGTTCAAACGAAAAAACAAGCATTTTTTGTCATAGAAAAACCATCTCTCTTTCTCCACAAAAAAAGAAAGACAGAGCATAAAGCTCTGTCTTTCTTGGGAAACGCTAGGGATTAACCGACAACCTCAGTGTTGATTTCATCAGGGAAATCGAAACCAACTGCTGTAAGCCAAGCTTCGTGACCCGGCTCATACTCTTGGAGAATATATACGTAAGCATAGTATCTCAGGATTGCAGTTGCATCTGTAGGCATCAGGTTGTAGTAGTACTCATACTCTGCGGGCTTGTTGTAGTCTTCAGAGTTGGGTTCCATACCCATCGGCGTGTTGACGTCGCCAAGGTAGAACGCCAAAGCTGCCAACTCAGGATCCTCGTTCAAGTCAAATTCCTCAGCAAGGAGCGTGACCTTTGCATAGAATCTCAGAATCATCGTAGCATCTGTCGTATCAACCGTTTCATCCAGACGAATGTCACCCTTCAGACCGATGAACATCTTGACATCGCAAAGCTTTGTCTTGACATCATCCATCACGAAGTAGCAAGGTACGCTGAAGATATGGCTTTCGGGGTTATAAACGCCTACCGGATGTTCGATGGAGTCATAAACTGCCTTCGGGGATTCGTACTCGAATTCAGCAAAAGCTGTAACATCCTTCGTCTCAGACATTGCATATGCAATATCGAGGTTTGCAGCGTCATAAGCGCCCAGAATCTTGCCGTCCTTGTCAACGATCTGGTTGTTTTCGTTGATGTACCAACGATAGACGGTCATTTCAACAGCAGTCAGAGCATCAGAGATGTCGCTGAAGCTGCGGTCGTCATGAGACCAGTAGTAGTAACGTCCCTCAACGGTAGCCGTTACAGAAGTGACAACAGAAGTCGTTGCTGCGGAAACGGTAGTGGTCGTGCCGCTGACGGTCGTGTCGCTTGTGGTAGTGGTCGTGCCGCTGACGGTAGAACCGCTTGTGGTAGTGGTCGTGTCGCTGACGGTAGAACCGCTTGTAGTGGTCGTGCCGCTGACGGTAGACCCGCTTGTGGTGGTCGTGCCGCTGACGGTCGTGTCGCTTGTGGTAGTGGTCGTGCCGCTGACGGTAGAACCGCTTGTGGTGGTCGTG
>JAZUJW010000096.1:0-7216 GCA_045642925.1 Oscillospiraceae bacterium | reverse complement strand
TCTGGTAGAGCGCCACCTTGCCAAGGTGGAGGTAGCGGGTTCGAGCCCCGTAATCCGCTCCAATTTTTTTGGCGCGATAGCCAAGTGGTAAGGCAATGGTCTGCAACACCGTGATCACCAGTTCAAATCTGGTTCGCGCCTCTCAAAAAAGCTGATTCCGAAAGGAATCAGCTTTTTTCTTTTCAAAAGAGTTGGCGGCTATTTTCTTGAGGAGTCCAGAGGGAATTGATTTCCTCTGGACTTCGCGATTTTTTGAAAAAAATCGAGTAAAACTTTAGGCAACACCGCACAGAGCTGGTGGTGCAGGATACGTATGGATAAACGAGTTTGCCCAGTCAGATTTTTCGTCGGATTGTACAGAAATGATGCCGCTGGGCTGACGCCCAGCAAAGAATTTCTGTGCAAGATGGCGGAAAATCTGCAAGTAGATGTGGCACCAGCTCTGTGCGGTGTTGCCTTAATTGAGGAGTTCAGCGGTGCGTGTGTGTGCGCGTGCATATTTTTACAACGCTTACCATATATTGCAACAACGAAAGGAGCGCTGTTATATGTTTGGACTCTCTACCGCAGAAGCAGAACGCAGACGTCAATCCAATGGCGACAATACGCTCGCAGAACAACCACATTCCCATCCCATCCGTATCTTCTTCGGACAGTTCCGCGATGTCATGGTCATGATCCTTCTAATCGCTACAGCCGTTTCTGCCATGCTGGGCGCTTACGCCGATGCCCTCACCATCGCCGTCATCGTCCTCCTGAATGCCATCCTCGGCTTCATTCAGGAATTTCGTACCGAAAAAACGCTCCTCGCCCTCCGCGCTATGACCGCACCCACTGCCAACGTCTGGCGCGACGGCAAACTCTCTACCCTCCCCGCCGACCATCTCGTCTGCGGCGACCGCATTCACCTCGAAGCAGGCGACTGCGTCCCCGCTGATGCCCTCATCCTCACAGGCGCAAATATCTGCGCCGAAGAATCTATCCTCACCGGCGAATCCAAAGCCGTCACCAAACACCCCCACGACCGTTCCACAGACGGCACCCCGCAAAATACCATCGGACGTGCCGATATCCTCTTTGCAGGCACTTCTGTCACCCGCGGCAATGCCGAATGTGAAGTGGTCGCAATCGGAAAAGCCACACAAATGGGACAAATTTCTGCACTTCTTTCCGATATCGGCGATGACCGCACCCCCTTGCAGAAACGCCTTGCCGAACTCGGCAAAGTCATTGCCCTGATTTGCATCGGCGTGTGTATTCTCGTCTTTCTGGCAGGCGTTCTGCGCGGAGAACCCGTGTTTGAAATGCTTATGACGGGTATTACTGTCGCAATTGCCGCCATTCCCGAAGGTTTGCCCGCTACGGTCACCATCGCGCTTGCATTGGCAGTCCGCCGCATGATGGGACGCGGCGCTTTGGTCAACCGTCTGCACGCTGTCGAAACACTGGGCTGTACCTCTGTCATCTGCACCGACAAAACAGGCACGGTCACAGAAAACAAAATGACGGTACAGCGCATTTTTGCAGGGAATGATAACTTTTCCGTCAGCGGCACAGGATGGCAGAAAGCAGGCAGTCTGACATTGCAGGGTGCGCCGTGCAATCCGCATTCCAAGCCCGATTTACAGCCGCTTCTGCGCTGTGCAGTGCTTTGCGGTCATGCACATATTTCTGCCAAAACACAGCCGCAAAGCCGTCAGCGCGGCACGACCACCGAAAAAGGTGCATGGGATGTCAGCGGCGACCCTACTGAAATTGCCCTCCTGATTGCGGCGGCAAAATGCGGCATCACTGCGGATGCACTGACACGCCATCGCTTCATGGAGGAAATTCCGTTCGAGAGCGAAACACGCTCCATGACCGTTTTTTGTCAGACAGACGGTCAGCACGGTTTGACTGCTTATCGCAAAGGGGCGGTGGATGTCATTCTTCCTGCTTGCAGTTTTTGCCGTGAAAACGGACGGATTGTGCCGCTGACACCGCAAAAGCGTGCCGCCCTGATGCAGACCGCAGACCAATATGCAAGTGATGCGCTTCGCGTGCTGGCATTTGCCGAAAAGGACGTATCTGCAAGCAATGCAGAACCAGACCGTGACATGGTCTTTCTCGGATTGATGGGAATGCTTGACCCGCCCCGCGAAGAAACCAAAAAAGCCATTGCCGACTGTGTGCGGGCCGGCATTCGCGTGGTCATGCTGACGGGCGACCACATGAAAACCGCCGCCGCCATTGCACAAATGGCGGGCATTCCGAACGGCAGTCACGCCATGACAGGTGCAGAACTCGATTTGCTTTCGGATGCGGCGCTTGCGGAATGTATTGACCGATACGGCGTGTTTGCTCGTGTTACACCCGCGCATAAACTCCGCTTGGTACGTGCTTTTCGCAGTAAAGGACGCATTGTCACGATGACAGGGGACGGTGTGAATGACGCACCTGCGGTCAAAGAAGCAGATATTGGCGTTGCGATGGGAAAAACGGGAACGGATGTCACACGTCAGGCGGCAGATATGGTACTGCTGGATGACCGCTTTGATACGCTTGCCGCCGCCGTGGAGGAAGGGCGTACCGTCTATGCAAATATTCGCAAGTTCGTGCGTTATCTGCTGGCAAGCAATATCGGTGAGGTGCTGACGATGCTTCTTGGCATTCTTATGGGCTTGCCGATTGTGCTCCTGCCGACACAGATTTTGCTCATCAACCTTGCCACAGACGGCTTGCCCGCCATTGCACTCGGTTTAGAGCCGCCTGCCCGCAATACCATGCGCAAACCGCCGCGCAGTGCGAAGGAGAGTTTTTTTGCAGGCGGGTTGCTTTCGCGCATTCTTTTTCGCGGGATTTTCATTGCGCTTTCCACGCTTGGCTCGTTCACAACGATTCTGCGAATGTCCGGCGGCGATCTGGATGCCGCACGCACGGGGGCACTCATCACGCTGATCTGTTCACAGCTCATTCATGTGTTTGAGTGCAAAACGGAAGATGGTACGCTGTTTTCCGTTCCGTATTTTTCCAATGGCAAATTGATTCTGGCGGTTGCGGCATCTCTGCTGGTGACGGCGGGGGCGTTGTATCTTCCGCAGATGCAGGCGGTGTTTATGACTTGTGCATTGTCGAAACCGATGTTGCTGACGGCACTCGGATGCAGTTTTGCCGTGCCGATTGCCGCCGCCCTGCCACAGCTTTTGCCACATCGCAATACGGAAGCGTATGCCGCAGTCTGCCATGAACAATCCTGAAAGGTGGTGCAGACCATGCAGGAGAAACCAAACCCGCCGATTTCCGATGTTTTTGCGACACAAGGGATTCTGGCGGTCGGCTGTGGGCTGGCGATTTGCATTCTGCACCTTTGGAAGCCGCAAACCTGCGCAGTTTTCCTGTATGCGTGGAAGCGCATGGAAGCAGAAAGCTCTGATATTGCGGCTATTTTGCAGGCATGGTTTGCGTGGGTGAAGGCATGGTTTTCCTGAACCTTTTCGGTGTGGAAATTGCTCTGGATTTCACATTACCTGCGATGTTGGCATGGATGGCATTGACGCTCCCGCAGGGTGAATTTTTCGGGACGATTTCCGCCTGCATTTTGCATGAAATGGCGCATTTGCTTATGATTCTGGCATTTCGGCAAAAGCCGTCTGCGCTGTATATTTCGGGCATTGGGATGCGGCTGACGCTTTCGGAGAATGCGATGGGCAGATTGCCGCAGATGTGCTGTATTCTGGCGGCGGGTGTGCTGGCAAATTTCGGGGCGGCGGTATGTTTTTTGGCGTGTGGGCAGATGCAGACGGCGGTGATTCATTTTTCGCTTGGATGTTTTAATTTGCTGCCGTTTCGGAGTACGGACGGGGGGACGTTGATTTATGCGTTGCTGGAGCATTTATGGATCAGCACGAATCCGCATCGGGTTGTGAGGGTATGGCGTGGGATATGGGTGACGGGGGTGATCGGTGTAGTGGTGTGGATGTATCGGTATGGTGCATGGAACGGGGCATTTGTGGGGATGCTGGGGCTGATGGTGATAGCGGAAATGGAACGCACATCCCGCGCCCCATCATGAGGAGTCCAGGGACAGCGTCCCTGGACTCCAACAGACTGCAAGCAGTCTGCACCGCAGAGCGCGAAACACCCTTTTTCGTCCAGCTAATCAGGAAGGGGTTTCCCCATGCAGTCGGCGAATGGTGAACTTTATGTTAGGAGTTGTTTTGTACATTCCTTTACAAGCGTTCATTCCTCGACAGAACTGGAGTGGAAACCACAGGAGAGGGGAAGAAGCTCCCAACAAAGATGGTCGCATTCTCCCCCTCTCCTAAGGTTTCCCTCCAGACTTCCCCTTCCTTATCTCACCCTCACTTATTTGGCGCTATCTTTTTATCAGGAGAATTTTTTATTGAGGATTCCAAAGGGAATCATTCCCTTTGGCGAAGTCCAGAGGCGGAGCCTTTGGTCGCGCTGCGCAGAGCGCGAAACACCCTTTTTCGTCCAGCTATCAGGGAGGGGTTCCCCCTCGTGTTGTACCTAACAAAAATTTAGAGGCAAGAGAACTACGATTACCAGTTCTCTTGCCTCTTTATCTTTCAATCGGGTACTGTATGGGGAAACCCCTTCCTGATTAGATAAAACGAAATGGGGTATTTCGCCGACTGCGGTGCAGACTGTTTGCAGTCTGTTTGCGTCCGGAGGCGCGGCCTCTGGACTTCGCCAAAGGGAATGATTCCCTTTGGAATCCTCACGATTGGGTGCGGGATGCGTTCTTGAGCATCGCCAGATCAACTGCGTTCAGCTTGCCATCTGCATTCATGTCCGCACGCTTCGCTGCATCTGCATCCAGTTCCGCTTTTGTCAACAGGAATTCCAGCAGCTTGACAGCATCTTGTGCTTCACATTTGCCATTGCCGTCCACATCACCCACAACTTCTTTTGCGGGCAGACTGCCATATACTTTGATTTCTGCGATATTACAGCAGTAATTGCTGTCCTGGTTCCATTGATTCTGTGGCGCACCTTCTGGAACTTCATATCGAATATAACGATACTGCGGGTTTTCAGGCAATGCAGTCACATAGTTCAGTCCCGCAGACGGCTTCGTGCTGATTGTATATAGTTTCTCCCACGTCACGCCATCCTTCGAACCGGAAAAGAATCCATCTGCACAACGATATTCATAACCACTGCGCGGTGCAAAGGCAATGGCATCCAGTGCATATACATCGCCAAGATCAATCTGTAACCAGCCGTTGCTTACACCATCAAAGAAACTGCTAAGACTGCCGTCTACAACCTTTTTGCAGTCGTTGGAGGTGTTGTCCCACGGGGCGGAACCCGTCACCTTGCTTGCATCGATCTTGATTTCATTCTGCGGAAGCGCCTTCACAGTCACATCATCAATAATATATGTCGTGATGGAGTTTGCAGGCATCGTGGCAGAAAAACTCATGCCGTTTACAGCAATCGGGGAGAGTTGTGCCCAGTTTTCACTGTTGCTGGTGCGAATCGCCTGCACACTGTCACCAATATCTGCAAATTGCGATAAGTCAAACGAGATATCAGAATTGCCGCCGCTTGTATTGATAGCCGCAATGACAAGCTGATGCGTGTTGGGGTCATATGCCGCCAGACTGGAACCGGATGACGGCAAAAGCATACTGCCCGGACGAATGTAACGGGAAAGCTGTCCGAATGCGTAATATTTCTTCGTCAGAATGATTGTGTCCTTGTCGTGGTCTGCAATGGCAAGTCCCCAGAAGCCTGTGTTGGTATCAATCATGCCGCTGTCTTTTTTGCCGTTATAACCAGCCGCACAGATATGCTTGTCGATTGCCTGCCAGAGAATCCATGCACTGCAGCGAAGTCCGTTGCAGTCATCAATCATGCGTTGTGCAAGCCAGAGTCCGCCGCTCATGGCACCTGCATTTTTGCCTGCCGTACCTGCGCCGTCTACTTCACTCATCCAGAGGTTTTTGCCTGCGGAAACTGCGGTTTCATAGAGTTCCGTGCGCTTGCTTCCGCCGTATGTGTGGGTATCAATACGGCTGATTGCATTTTTCGCATCACCGGAGAGTGCCTTATAAGCATCGATCTGCGTATCAATGCTGGTTTCGTCTGTACCGCAGAGAATGACATCGCCCATGCCGCGCTGTGCCATTGCCTTTTGCAATTCAAGTATAATCGTAGATTCTGAATTGCCGATATCGAAATGGCATCCTTCCTGCTTGGCACTGTTTGCGCCCCAGAAGTTTGTATACGGTTCGTTCAGCGGTTCCACGCTGTTGATGGTCACGCCCCAATCCTCTTTATAGTGTTTGCAGACCTCTGCAAGATAGGCGGCGAAATCGTCATAGCAGTCATCTTTCAGGTTATTGGCACCGGGGTTGGTGTTGCCTGTCGAACAGCCGCTTTTGCACATATAATAAGGTGGAGAATTGGAGAACATTTCGACAATCAAATCGGTACTGCAAGATTTGATCGCGTGCATGAGAACATTGCGCTGGTTGGCATCGGCGTTCCAGTTATAGGTGACATTACCGTTATTGTAAACGGTATAGCCCGGCATATTGGAGTCAGTACGGGTGATATGGTCATGGGAGGGGTTATCGCCGCCGCCGATATTGAAGCGGGCAATGTTCATGCGCAAGCCGTCGTCGCCGAAAAAGAGGTCAGCGGTCTGCTGGGAGAGGGAGTCGGAGTAGCCGACGCGGTTAGCCCACCAGCAGAGGGAAGTGCCCCAGCCTTCGAACACGCCGTCGTTGACGAGGGAGGTGCTGTAAGGGGAGATGGAAACGACGGTTGCGGCGGTGACGGAGGAAATGGGGGGTGTTTGTAGGGATAGGGTTGCGGCGGCTAGCATGAGCGCCGCAAAGCGCTTGAGGTATTGTTTTTTCTTCATGGTATCTTCTCCTATAAATCTATTTTTGCATAAGACGCACAATGTTTGTAATTCATCATAGCACAAAAGAGTGATATGTGTCAAGCAATTTTTGTATGAAATCTATGCACTATTTCATGTATTGTATGAAGGGGTTGTGTTTTTATAAGAAAGAAGGTATAATAGAGGTGGGGAATCACTGAACTATGCGGCTATTTTCTTGAGAAGTCCAGAGGCGGCGCCCCCGGTGCAGTCGGTGAATGGAGGGCTTTATGTCGGGAGTTGTTTTGCAATTTCCTCTGCATTCGTTCATTCCCCGACAGAACTGGAGTGGAAACCACAGGAGAGGGGAAGAAGCTC
>JAZUJW010000095.1:0-42758 GCA_045642925.1 Oscillospiraceae bacterium | reverse complement strand
AACAGACTGCAAGCAGTCTGCACCGCAGTCGGCGAAACACCCCTGTTTCGTCCAAACGAATCAGGAGGGGGTATGGGGGAACCCTATTAAGGGGTTCCCCCATGAAGAACAAAGGAAGGCAAGAGAACGGTATGAAACGTTCTTCTTGCCTTCCTTTATTTATGTTGGGTACGACACGAGGGGAAACCCCTTCCTGATTAGACAGAACGAAAAAGGGTGTTTCGCGCTCTGCGTAGCCGCTTTGTTGCTTATGCCATCGTCGGCGCCTTGCCCGCATTCATCGTCAGCTTCGGCTGCTTCGCCGCATATTCCTCTATCATCTCCAAAAATGCATCCGGATTCATGATCCACGCTCTCCGTACACCCTTTTCATCAATAATCCGATAATGTGAATGCAAACCCGTCGTCCGATGCTGCTGCAAACGCCATCCGTCTACCGCAAATATATCATTGTACCATACCTTTCCTCCCATGGTCGGCATCGCAATGTTCTTGTTGAATCGGTCTTCATTCTGCTTGATGAACTGCGCCAACGCCTGCGCATTCGGAAACAGCATTTCCATCCGCTTCGCTAACAGAATGTTCAGGGCAGCAGGATCGTGAAATCCCGCTTCTCCACGCAGAATCGCATCCGCATCCCTTGCTCCCTGCTGAATCCGTTCGGAAATCCGTTCCGCATCAAAATTCAGCGTGCCACGCAAAAATCCACCCAGTGAACTGCTTGGCTTAATCAGCAAAAATTTGCAGTCAGGATACGTTTCTGTGAAGTCTGTCTTTCCAACACGTACAAATCTGGAATCCTGAACGCCATACAGCGACAGTTCCGAGTCGTGCGACAAAATCGCCAGATTGCGGTGACCTTCTGCATAAAGCGGCTGAATACACAGATAACCGTCAATCGAAACACCGCCGTCAATGTACTGCGAACCATGGTATTCAACCGCAGGATATGCCGCAGGAAGTGCAGAAGATGCAAGCAGGATCGTCACCATTTGCTCTTTCGTCAGCGGGTTCAGCAGATGGTATTCAGGCGTTGCTGTCGAAATGTTGTAGGTGCTGACATACATCTGAAACGGCGACTTTTGCAGAATCTCCAGCGGAAGCTGGTCAATCATGCGAATCAGACCATCACGGGAAAATATCGCAGAACCGCTGTTTTCTGTGGAGAGCAAATCTTCGCGCCGCAGTGTGTTCCAGATTTTCAGCGGAAGCGATGGATTGTTGGTCATGTTGGCAATGGCGTAAAGCACCATGTTCAGTGCGCCGACTGAACAGCCCGCAATTGCGGTGATGTTGTCAAGCATTCCACGCCGCCGCAGTAAGTCCATTGCGCCAACCTGAAATGCACCTTTTGCTCCACCGCCGCACAGCAGCAGACCGGTCGGTTTTTCATTAAATGGTGTGTAAAGCATGATGTTTGATGTCCTTTCGTGGTTTGTAGGCGGAAACGGCAGAATGCGCGTCCGTTTTTTGGCGTTCATGCTTCCTCAAATATCTGAGAAAACAGCGCCAGCATGAGAGATTTGTCTTTTGGCGAGTAGTAGGCATGGTTGGAATCGGGAAGAATGCAGCGCCGAATGCAGGGATTGCAGCCTAAGTCACGGTAGGCGCGTTTGCTGACGAGTTCATCTTTTCCCGATTGAACCGTGATGCATGGCACACGAAGCTGCGGCAGAAGTTTGCGTGTATATTTCATCTCCCGAAACAGTGCCAGATAATGAGGCAGCCATTTGATATAGTATAGCGGGTGCGGCAGGAAGGCAATGCTGGTGGAAGCCTGAAAGACGCGCGTGCGCAGGTCATTGGCGGCGACTTTGTGCATCATAATGCGCCATGACTCATGAACCGTTCGGAATGTGATATGCGGTCTGAGTGCTGTGCCAAGCAGAAAAAGCTGCGTGACCGACTGCGGGTAGGCGATTGCCGCCTGCATGGCGAACAGTGTTCCCATGGAATGTGCAAGGATGATGATATGCGCATAGCGCTGTGTCAGATGCTTCATGACACAGCGCACTTGTTTTTTCCATGCGGACATCGAAGAATGGGAAAAGTCCTCCACCGTGCCGCCGTGACCGTCCAGTAAAATGCTGTAAACGGCGTATCGGGCGGGAATCCGTTCCAGAAAGTCGCGGAAGTGATTCGGGGAACCGAGAATACCGTGAATGCAAAGAACAACGGTATCCGTTGGTGCGGCGGGCAGACGTTTCCATGCCTGATGCGAAATGCGCATATTTACAGGGATGCGATGCGGCGGCGGGTTTCGTCTTCGCCGATGACGCGGCTGACTTCCCAGAGGTCAGGGGAGTTCTGTCTGCCTGTGATGGCAACACGAATCAGGTTGCTGACATCGACAATGCTGCCCTTATATTCTTCGGGGTTCTTCTTATATTTTTTCATCTGCACGGCATAGCCCATGCTTTCGGTGATTTCCTTGACCTTTGCGAACCATTCTTCGGGTGTGTCGTTGAAATCAAGTGTTTCAGCGTAGCGGCGAAGAATTTCGGTCTTGTCCTCTGCGGAGATGTGTTCGGGGATGCCGTCTTCACGGGCAAAGGTTTCGCTGTCATAGAATGCAAGGAATTTCGCAGCCTGTGCCCAGCTTCCGAAGTCTTTGCGGGGCTTGTCGCCGCCTCTGCCGACGGAAATGGCAGCGCGGTAGAAATCTGCTTTGGCTTCCATGCGTTCTGCGAGTGCGGTGTCATAGGTTTTTGCCCATGTCAGCAGACCGTCATAGACGAAGTCTGTGGTCTGACGGGAAAGGTAATCCTTTGCGATGTTATCCAGTTTCGCAAGGTCGAACAGTGCGCCGGAACTGGACATTTTCTCAAGTGAGAAGGTGAAGGCGCGGGAATCTGCATCGGGGTTTGCCAGATGCCATTCTTCGAAGTTGCTGTTGAGAACGGTCAGCAGGTAAAGCCAGACGGCTTCGGGCGGGAAGCCCTCTGCACGATAGAAGGAGAGTGCCAGTTCGGGGTCTTTGCGCTTGGAAAGTTTCCGCTTGGATTCGCCGTCCATTTTCATGAGAGTAGCGGTGTGGCAGTAGACGGGGCGTTCCCAACCGAGGGTATCGAAGGTCTGCACATGAATCGGGAGGGTTGCGAGCCAGGATTCATCGCGGATGACGTGCGTGGTGCGCATGAAGTGGTCATCGCAGACGTGTGCGAAGTGATAGGTCGGAATGCCGTCTGATTTCAGCAGAACGAAGTCGGTGTAGTTTTCCTGTACATGGAGTTCGCCGCGGATGCCGTCCAGCACAGGAATCATTTTTTCGGGGTCGCCGTTAGAACGGAAGCGCAGTACCCATGGCAGGTTCGCGGCAAGTTTCTCCTGAATCTGTTCGAGCGTGAGTTCACGGCAGGAGGCATATTTGCCGTAATAGCCGATGTTTTCTTTGTTTGCCATTTGTTCGTCACGCATGGCGGTCAACTGTTCTTCGGTGCAGAAGCAGGGATATGCAAGTCCGCGCACGACCAAAGATTTCGCAACGGTCTGATAGAGTTCTTTGCGCTGACGCTGACGGTATGGGCCGTAGTTGCCGGTTTCGCCTTCCACAGTTGCGCCTTCATCGAACTGTACGCCGTAAAAATGCATTGCGTCAATGACGGCTTCGACAGCGCCTTCGACTTCGCGCTTCTGGTCGGTATCTTCAATGCGGAGGTAGAACACGCCGTTTGTCTGACGGGCAAGGCGTTCGCCGATGGCATTATAAAGGTTGCCGAGATGAACAAAGCCTGTAGGGCTTGGTGCAATACGTGTGACGACTGCGCCTGCGGGAAGGTCACGCGGCGGGTAAATGGTTTCGTAATCCTCAATGGTTTTGGTGATATCGGGGAACAGAAGATCTGCAAGAGCCTGAGTGTCCATAAGTAAAAATACTCCTTTCAAAATCGCACATATGCTCATTCTATAGAGTACCATAAAAATTGCATTTTGTCAATTCCCGCAGTGCGCTTGAAACAAAAAAACTTCCCTGTGGAAAACAGGGAAGTTTTTGGAATGTTAAACATTATGCCTTTTTCTTCTTAGAGGATTTTTCACGCGGCTTTTCATCGGATTCTTTGCCATTATCTTCTTTGATAGCGGAAATGGAAACATAACCGATGAACAGGAAGAACAGGATGATCTCTACTGCAATGATCGGGATAATCGAAGAAGAAATACCGAAGGTGATGGAAGTAGCGGCAGTAGCAGTGGCAGGAGCAAGGATGTTGTAAGCGCCTGCGAGCGAATAGTTTTCGTAGTAGTCGTTTGCAGTGTTGTCAACATCGTCGATCAGCTTGGTCACTTTCTCGTTCAGGATCTTCAGTTCGTCTTCGACTTTTTTCATTTTGTCAGTCGAACCGACTGTTTTGGATTTCAGAGCCAGAATGCGGTCGTTGTAATAGCTGATCTGCTGTTCGTAGGTGGAAAATTCTTCCTGCGTAGCAATTTTCTGGTTGATAAGCTTGTCATATTCTGCAGAAGCCTGCGTATACTGCGTGTTGGTGTTTTCGGTACCGTTGCCGAAAATGATGATCTGGTCTTTTTCGTACTTGTCGATGGATTCCACGATACTGTTGAGTTTTTCGGATGCAATTTTCTTGGAACGGGTGATGTTCTCGATTCTGTATTTATAGTATGCCATCAGACGGTCTTTGTCCTTGGTGACATTGTTGACAGAGATGAAGGAAGAAATGATGTCGAGGTCGAGATCTTGCACGGAAGCAATGGAGGAACGCAGGTCCGCGAAAGTCAAGCCGGTATCATTGGAACGGAAGCGGGTGGTGTCGTCTGCTGCAAGGCTGTTGACGTAGCGGTTGAGTTTATTGAGGGTATCCTTGAACATATCGATTGCTTCTGCGTAATCGTATTCGGTGTAGTCGAGATTGGAGATGGAATTACCGAGTGCTTCATTGTAGCCGTATTCTTTGAAGAAGTATTCACGGTAGCAGTCCATCATTGTGTTCAGGACAAGTGCAGCTTCCGAACGGGACAAATCGGTGTTGTCATAATCGAAGGAAACCTTGAACTTGGTGGAATACCATGTTTCATCGAGCATTTCCTGTGCGGCGGAGAGTGCACCGCTGGCAGCGTTTTCATAGATGCTCTTGTAAGCAGTCATGCGGTCGATGGTGTCAGTCGGGATCATCGGGGAAACGGTAATGTCGGCACGGATATTTTCGAGAAGATCCTGCTCCATATTGAGTTCATCGAGTGCCTGGCTGATGATCAGCGGACTTTTCAGCGTCATGCAGTCGAAATCGGAACCGTCAGGGTTTCTGCCTTTTTCGATGCCGCTGTAAGTGAAGCTGACGAGCGTTTCTACAGGAGTCAGGTTGGACGAATAGCGGAACACATTGAAACCGAGAATCAAACCGCCGAGCACAACGGAAAGCATCAGCCATACGACCCAGTATTGTTTGAAAATCTTTAAAATTGTGCCAACGGAAAGTTTGAATGTGTTTTCCTCTGCCGTATCGGTAATCAGTGTTACATTCAGATTGCGGTCTTCCGAATGAAGCTCATTCTGTGTATCCATTTTAATCCTCCATAAACTTTTATATTGTCTTTTGGTTGCAGTGCAACATCCCTATTTTATCATATTTCAATTGTATTGTCAATCGTTAATATTGCCGCAGCAGAGTAGAAATTTATGGAAATCCCTTTTTTTTTCTGTTCAAAAAGACATATACAGGCACGGCACAAAGGCAAAATCGCAAGATGGGATAGATGAACATCAGGAATATATGGAAAATGCACATTTTTATGAAAGAGGTATTGACATCGTCAACGGTGTTGGTGTATAATGAAAACAATGGTGTTTTGTACATATTGGATTTTTGGCGTGAGAACGGCAAAAATCGGTGCTCGGATGCCATGTTCGCCGATTACTGCCCACGGGCAGTACAGAGAAATTGCAAGCATTCAAACCGGAATGCAGATGGAGAGGATTTGTATGGATTTCAAGCCGTTTGAAAAGAAAGTGTGGCTTTCTTCGCCGACCATGCATGGTGACGAACTCAAGTTTGTATCAGAAGCGTACAATACCAACTGGATGTCTACGGTTGGACAGAATATCAATGAAACGGAGCGCCTGGCTGCGGAATATGTCGGCTGCAAGTATGCAGTTGCACTTTCCTGTGGTACAGCGGCGCTTCATCTTTGCACAAAGCTTGCCGGTGAACAGCTTTACGGAATGCCGAAAACGCATGAAGGCAGCTTGCAGGGACATCGCGTCTTCTGTTCTGATATGACCTTTGATGCAACGGTCAATCCGATCGCATACGAAAACGGTGAAGCAATTTTTATTGATACCGAACGTGATACATGGAATATGGATCCGGTCGCTTTGGAAAAGGCTTTTGAACTGTATCCTGATGTGAAGCTGGTCGTGGTTGCACATCTTTACGGCACGCCCGGTAAAATTGACGAGATCCGCAAAATCTGCAAAGCGCATGATGCGCTCATCATCGAAGATGCCGCAGAATCGTTCGGTGCGACCTATAAGGGCGTACAGACCGGTACATTCGGTGATTTCAGCGCCATCAGCTTCAACGGAAATAAAATTATTACGGGTTCTTCCGGCGGTATGTTCCTCACCGACAGCAAAGAGGATGCTGAAAAGGTCAGAAAATGGTCTACGCAGAGCCGTGAAGATGCACCGTGGTATCAGCATGAGGAAATCGGCTATAACTACAGAATGTCGAATGTGATCGCAGGTGTTGTGCGCGGACAGATGCCTTATCTGGATGAACACATTGCCCAGAAAAAGGCAATTTATCAGAGATATGAGGCAGGCTTTGCAGGTTTGCCCGTGAAAATGAATCCTTACGATGCCGCAAACAGCGAGCCGAACTTCTGGCTTTCCTGTATGCTGATCGACAAGGATGCGATGTGCAAGCAGGTACGCGGCGAACAGGATGCATTGTTCATCCATGAAGCCGGCAAGAGCTGCCCGACTGAAATTTTGCAGATGCTTGCAAAATACAATGCAGAAGGCAGACCGATCTGGAAACCGATGCACGCACAGCCCATTTACCGCATGAATCCGTTCGTGACGGCAAACGGAAACGGCAGAGCCAAAACCAATGCATATATTGCAGGCAGCTTTGAGGATGTCGGCATGGATATTTTCCAGCGCGGACTCTGTCTGCCCTCTGACAACAAAATGACCGCAGAGGAACAGGATATCATCATCGCAATGATCAAATCATGTTTTGAGGGGTGAACCGCTTGTACGCAAAGTACATCAAGAGAGGAATGGACTTTCTGCTGTCGCTTTGTGCGCTGATCGTCCTTTCCCCGCTGTTGTTGATTCTGATGCTGCTGGGCGCAGTGTTTATGGGCGGCAATCCGTTCTTTACGCAGGAACGTCCCGGAAAGAATGAGAAGATCTTCAAGCTGATCAAGTTCCGTACAATGGATAACCGCAAAGACAAGGACGGCAAACTGCTGCCGGATGAAGACCGCCTGAATGCTTACGGCAAAATGCTGCGCAGCACTTCGCTGGACGAATTGCCGGAACTTGTGAACATTCTGATCGGCGATATGGCGATCATCGGCCCGCGCCCGCTGCTGGTGCGCTATCTGCCGCGCTATAACGAAGAACAGCACCATCGTCATGATGTGCGTCCCGGTCTGACGGGTTATGCACAGGCACACGGCAGAAATGCGGTATCGTGGGACGAGAAGTTCAAGATGGATGTTTGGTACACAAAAAACATTTCATTTGCAACCGATGTGCAGATCATTTTTGATACCGTGAAAGCAGTTTTGAAACGTGACGGCATCAGTTCAGAAACCTCCGCGACCATGGAGGAATTCATGGGAAACGAAGAACCTGCTGCTGCGAATGAGAATCCGTAAGAAATGGGTGGAAGACATGAGAATCTTGTTTACGAGCGTCGGACGGCGCGTGGAACTGATGCAGGCATACCGTGCAGCTGCACAGGAACTTGGCATCGAACTGATGATTTACGGCACGGACATTACAGAAAATGCCCCCGCGCTTCAGTATTGTGACAGCACACAGCTTGTCTGCCGTATTCGGGAGCCGCAGTACATTCCGCAGCTCCTTGCCATTTGTGAAAAAGAAAAAATTGATGCACTGATCCCGACAATTGATACGGATTTGCTGCTGCTTTCCCAGAATAAAGAAAAGTTTACCGCAATCGGTACGACCGTACTGATTGCCGCAGAAGAAAAGGTTGCCGTTTGCCGCGATAAACGCTTTACGGCAGATTATTTTATTCGCTGCGGACTGAAATCGCCTCTGCCTGTGGATGATTATACACAGTACGAAGGCGGTTTTCCTGCATTTATCAAGCCGAAGGACGGCAGTTCCAGCATCAATGCGTTCCGTGCAAACAATGCCGAAGAACTGAAAACGTATGCGGCAAAAATTGAAGATTATATTATTCAGCCGTTTATTGAAGGTACGGAGTATACCATTGATGCATTCTGCGATTTCAATGGCAATCCGATTTTCATTACACCGCGTGAGCGTGTAGCTGTCAGAAGCGGTGAGGTACTGCAAACCCGTATTGCACAGGATGATATCATGATTGCGGAATGTAAGCAATTGCTTGCCGATTTCCGCCCCGCAGGTGCAATTACCGTGCAGTTGATTCAGCAGCATGGAACGGGCGATAATTATTATATTGAAATTAATCCGCGTTATGGCGGCGGCGCACCACTGAGCATGAAGGCTGGTGCGAACAGTGCGATTGCCTGTCTGCGTCTGATCGCAGGCGAACAGGTCGGCTATCAGGAGAAGGCTGCACAGGATAACGCCGTATACAGCCGTTTTGACCAGAGCATCTGCGTCAGCAGACGATGCGGTATTCAAGAAGTATCTGCATTTTCAGAGATCGCTTCGGCGGTCGAGGGCAGAAAAGGTGTCGTATTTGATCTGGACGATACGCTTTATTCTGAAAAGGCGTATGTACGCAGCGGCTATCAGAAAATCGCTGCATATCTTGGTGATGCTTCGTATGCCGATAAGCTTTGGGCGTACTTTGAAGCAGGAAAACCTGCGGTAGATGCCCTGCTTGCAGAACTTGGCATGACGGAGAAAAAAGCAGAATGTCTTGCCGTTTACCGTGAGCAAACGCCTGATATTTCGCTGTATGCGGGTGCTGCGGCACTGCTTGCAGACCTGAAAGCGAAGGGCGTCAAGGTCGGCATTGTGACAGACGGCAGAGTCAGCGGTCAGGAACAGAAAATCGCCGCACTCCATCTGGAAGAAATGGTGGATGAGATCGTCATTACAGACAGTCTGGGCGGCGCAGCCTTCCGCAAGCCATGTGATATTGCGTTCCGTATCATGCAGAAGCGGTTGGGACTGCCTTACGGTGATATGGTCTATGTCGGTGACAATATGACAAAAGATTTCATTGCACCGCAGCAGCTTGGAATGCACAGCGTATATTTCAAAAATCCTGACGGGCTTTATTCTGCGGAATAAGCGCATTCTCATGAAAATACAGGCATTAAGTGGAGAGTAAAATGCGAAAAGACGTTTACGATTTAAGAGAGCTTCAATTGGAACAGATTTCAGTTCTGGATGAACTGAAACGAGTCTGTGAGAAGCATGGATTGACTTTTTATCTGGCGTATGGTTCGTGTCTTGGTGCGATGCGTCACCATGGCTTTATTCCATGGGATGATGATATTGACGTATTGATGCCGGTGAAAGACTATGACAAGCTGATGAAGCTTGCAGATGAATTTGGAGATCAATTCCTTTTGCAGAACAGCACCACTGACAAGAATCATGCCCTTGCGATTGCAAGAGTGCGTAAGCGCGGCACGGCGTGCGTCGAAGAAAAGGATCTGGATTTGAAATGTCATCAGGGCATTTTTGTGGACATCTATCCGCAGTATCAATATCCCGATTCGTTTTTCAGCCGCATTCGCATTATTGTCGCTTCCATCATCAACCGCATTCTGATTGCAAATCAACCGCCGAAGAATCATGGCGGCGCTGTACGGTTTGCAGGAAAGGTTGTGCTGGCTGTCTGTTCACTGGGCGGCAGAGAAAAGCAAATGAAACGGAAGCAGGCAACTCTGCGCAAATATCATGATACAAAATTCGTTGCCGATTTGTACGGCATGGACTTGACGCTGACGCGTGTCATCAAGTATCCGAATGCATGGTTCGGAAAGCCGAAGTGGGTGGAATTTGAGGGCAGACAAATGCCTGTGCCGACAGAACCGATTCTGTTCCTGAAGGAACGCTACGGTGATGACTGCATGGAACTGCCGCCGATTGAAAAGCAGAAATCGTATCATAAGTACGCTTATGTCGATTTCGAGAATGAGTATCCCGGACAGGCATCGCGCTAATGTCGAAGGAGATAGAAGGAGAATGGGCTTGGATAGAATCGCTGTGTTGATGAGTACCTATAATGGGGCAAGCTATATTCGGGAACAGCTTGACAGTATTCTGGCGCAGAAAGATGTCGAAGTGACACTGTATGTGCGTGATGACGGTTCTTCGGATCAGACCGTGGAAATTGTCAAGGAGTATATGACCAAAGCAGAAGTGCATCTGATTGTTGACGGAGAAAATCTTCGTCCGGGTGCAAGTTTTATGCGTCTGCTGCACTATGTTGTGAAAAAACAGCCTGCATTTGAATATTATGCATTCGCAGATCAGGATGACATCTGGCTGGAAGACAAACTCCATGCGGCGATTGAAATGCTGAAAACAACGAATAAGCCAGCGATTTATGCTTCCAATCAATACATTTTCCGTGATGGAAAAAATGAGGGACTGCGCTTTACAGAAACGCCTGACCTCTCACTGATGGGGCATATTAATATCAATGAGCTGTATGGCTGTACAATGGCGATGAACCGTGAACTGGCAGAGGCTGCGGCAAATGTCAAGTGTCCGCCGAAAGAATATCTGGATTTGCGCTGTCACGATTCGTGGGTGTTTTTGATCGCCTGTGTCATTGGAAAAGTGTTCTATGACAAGAATTCTTATATCCTTTACCGCATTCACAGCAGCAATTCAGTCGGTATCAAAAAGCTGAGCATAATCGGGCGCTTGAAGCGGATGTTGAAAGGTACAGTCAAGCGAATTCGTTCACAGGCTGCAAAAATGCTGGTGGAAGCGTTCCCGCAGATGACAGTGCCTGAAAAGGAAAATCTCGAAAAAATAGCATATTATCAAAAGGGATTGGGCAGGAAAATTGCATTGATAAAGATAGCTGATAAATGCAAAACTGCAAAAGAAAGCAAACTGGTATTCAGTTTGAAAGTCTTATTCAATTATATCTGATTTTTTTAAATGGTTTAGGAGGAGTCGTATTATGGCAAACATCGGTCTGTTAATCGCGGGAGGTTCCGGCAACAGAATGCATCAGGACATCCCAAAGCAATTCCTGACGGTCAATGAGCGTCCGGTCATCGTTTATACGCTGGAGGCATTCCAGAAGCATCCGGAAATTGATGCAATCGCAGTTGTCTGCATTGACGGTTGGGAACAGGTTCTCTGGGCATATGCAAAGCAGTTCAACATTACAAAACTGAAGTATGTTGTCCCAGGCGGAAAGAATGGTCAGGACTCCATCCGCAATGGTGTCTATGAACTGGAAAAGCACTTTGATGCGGATGATATTGTGCTGATCCATGATGCGATTCGTCCGATGGTTTCCGCTGAGATTATTTCTGACTGCATCAGCAAGACGCAGAAATACGGCAATGCAATTACGGTTATTCCGTGTGCGGAAGCTATGATGCAAACGGAAGATGGAAAGGTTTCCATCGGCAGCTATCCGCGTGACAACCTGAAAAGAACCCAGACACCGCAGGGCTTTAAGATCGGTAAGATCTGCGATCTGCACAGACGTGCGCTGGAAGCAGGCATCACCAATTCCGTTGCTTCCTGCACGTTGATGATCGAAATGGGCGAACAGGTGTATTTCTCCGCTGGTTCTGAGAAAAATATCAAGCTGACCACGGTTGAGGATATCGACATCTTCAAGGCGCTGCTGAAAGCAAAGCGTTCGGATTGGCTGAAGGAGTAATCATATGAATATGAGTGAAAGCAAGGTATATCAGGAGGATCTGCTGACCACCCTGAACGCCTCTGTCAATATAGATAAACTGAAAAATTCGACTGTGCTGATTACCGGTGCGACCGGAACGATCGGTTCGTATCTGCTGGAAACCCTGATGAAATACAATGAACAGGGTGCAAATATCAGATTGATCGCGGCAACCTTTGGCGTTGATAAGCTGGATGCGCGTTTTATTGCCATGAAGAGCGATCTGGTGACCTTTGTTGACCACAATATTCTCGGCAATCTGGATGGCTGGGATTTTTCTGTCGATTATATCATTCATGCAGCAGGTTTTGCATTCCCTGATGCGTTCAGTAAGAATCCTGTCGGTACGATCTGGGGCAATGTTTCGGGAACGTATCAATTGCTGGAGTATGGCAGAATGCATGGTGCAAAGCGTTTGCTGTACATTTCGACAGGCGAAGTGTACGGTCAGGGTGACTTGTCACTGGATGCATTTGAAGAAACGTATTCCGGCTATGTCGATCCGACTGCACCCCGTTCCTGCTATCCGAGCAGTAAACGTGCCACAGAAACGCTCTGCGCATCGTATTCCAAACAGTATGGACTGGAAACGGTCATTGTCAGACCGTGCCATACCTATGGTCCTGGCATTACGCCTGTGGACAACCGTGCGCACGCACAGTTTTTCCGCAATGGTCTTGCAAAAGAGAACATTGTGCTGAAAAGTGCAGGTACGCAGATGCGTTCCTATAATTATATCGGCGACTGTGCTTCCGCGATTCTGACGGTTCTGACGAGCGGTCAGAGCGGTGAAGCATACAATACTGCAAATCCGAATGTCCGTGTGACCATTGCAGGCCTTGCAAAAGCCATTGCAGATGCGGCGGGCTGTGAAGTGGTCTTTGAGAATCCGTCTGAACTCGATATCGCAAATCAGACACCGATCGCAAAGCAGGTGCTCAGCACGAAAAAACTGGAAGCACTTGGCTGGAAGGGCAGTTTCTCTCTGGAATGCGGCGTGAAGCATACGCTTGCGATTTTGCAGGGAAAATAAAGCATATTGCAGGAAGGGAAGAATGATATGGAGCGTATGAAAAGAAAACGCAGTCTGTTTTGGGATATTTGTTTTGCCATATATTTTTTTGTAGGACTTTTTCTTCCTCCTATCATTCATTTTCCGATGCACTATATTTTTCTGGCAATGAATGTTGGTTTGCTGGGTGTTTTCACACTTGCCTCGGGCGGCTTTTATCTGAATAAAAAAAATGTTCGTATTTTTTACGGATTTGTTCCGTTTTTTTTATACTATACATTGATGCAGCTATACCATATCTATACAGATAAAGCACATTCCGATATTTATAAAAACGGTTTGGTTGTCATGGCAGTGCTGCTTTTATATGGTGTGGTGATTGGCTGGACGCTGATTACAGTTGCACGAGTGATGCACTGGGACATCTGGGATTTTGTTCGGCATATCCGTAATGCATCGCTGATAGAGTTTTGTTTGGTGATGGCGGCATATCTGTTGCCATCAGTGAAAAGTCTTTTTTTGAGCATCATGATGCGAAATTCTACGAGTGATGTATTATCGAAAGCAATGAATCAAGGTGACCTTTATCGTTGTTATGGTTTTGCAAATAATTTGTTTGATGCATTTGGATATGTGGTTTCCATTGTGATCGGAATCATTTTGCTAGATGGTATTCACAACAAAAGAAAGTTTGAGGTCTGCATTGCGGTCTTGCTTGTTTTCATGTCACTTGTTAATGCAAGAACGGGTGTGGTACTTGCTGCGGTCGCGTTTGCGGTTGCGTTTATGTTTTATTTCGATGGCAGAAAAATGGCATTGTATTTGGTATTGACAGTGGTAGTGTGTATTGCCGGTGTTTTTATTTTTGAGAAGATGCCAAGAGAAACGAAAGACTGGGTCATGTCAGGTGTTGACCAGACTGTGAATCTGGTGGAAGGTAAGCAGAAATCAACCGGTGTATATAGTGAAATTCTCGGAAGAGATTTGGTCATGCCGCCTAATTTGCTGCTTGGAGAAGGTGGTGCGCCTGAACAGGTTGCATATTACAGTGGTATTGATTCCGGCTATGTGCAGTGTCTTTGGAGATACGGTATTTTAGGCAGCGGACTGTTATTTTTTGGTTATCTGTATATATTCTGGAATGTATTTAAAGGCAGTAAGAAGAAAGTATTTCGCTGTGCAGTGACGATTATGGCGGCGGTATTCTTTATCTATTTGATAAAACTTTATTCGATTGTAAATTATGGATCGGTTCTGCTTCTGTTCGGTCTGCCTTCTCTGATGATTTATGATGAATCCAAGAAAAAAATAACACTGAAAGAGGTTATGAGATGCAAAACACCGCAGCAGCTGATCAGCCGCTTATCACAGTTGTGACAGCGACCTATAAGAAGTTTGGACAGGTCTATGAAACTATAAAATCTGTATTGTCACAGGATTACCCGAATATCCAGTATGTCATTTGTGATGACGGTTCTGACAATTTCCCAAAAGCGGAAATTACTGCATATATTGAAGAACATCGCAAGGAAAATCTGAAAGATGTGAAAATCTTCGATTCTCCTGTGAATCGCGGTACAGTGCGAAACCTGAACAATGGATATCAGAATTCGGAAGGAGAATACATTTTCAATCTCTCCTGCGGCGATGTGTTTTATGCAAATGACGTATTGTCGAAACTTGTGGCGCGTTTTACAGAGAAAAAATGTGATGTGCTTGTGGCATCGAGAATGCAGTATCAAGGGAATTATGAACCGATCTGTCTGATGCCGCATTATGAAGAACGGGAAGTCATCGCAAAAATGGATACACCGCGCAAGCAGTATACAGCGCTGGTCACTTCACAGTATTACGATATGGCATCGGGAAGTGCCATGTATTTCTCCCGCAAAATAATGGAACAGTTTGGTTTCTTTGATGAATCCTATGTACTCTGGGAAGACGGCCCGTTTTTGGCAAAATTTCTCTGGGAGCATACGCTGGAATTGGCATATGATATTGTGTCTATCTGGTATGAAACGGGCGGTGTATCGTCCGTGAAGGTGCAGCAGATGCATCCGCTGATGCAGAAAGACATTTACTATTACAATGAACATGAAACAACTGCACATATAGATGCGCTTCCAAAGAAATCACAGCATTTGATTCGTTTTCATAATGCGCGGACAACGTGCCAAAGCAAGACAGCATTGCTGAAGCTGATCGTCCGTTATCCTGATGCGTTTGTATCGCATTATTTCTATCGCAGAAACAGGCTGAAAATGCGTGCGCATGATGGCAGCTATATTCAGCAGATACGAAAAGAATCATAAAGGACACGCTGCATTGGAACATCGCAGCAGTGAGAAGGGATGGTATATATGCAGGTTATCAAATATGTTTTTCAGCCGCACGGAGATGAGCGCGGACAGCTTGTGGCGTTGGAGGAATTTAAGGATATTCCGTTTAAAATCAAGCGTGTCTACTATATGTATGATACCGGAGAAGGCGTGCGCAGAGGGTTTCATGCGCACAAGCAGCTTGAACAGATTTTAATTTGCATTCACGGCTCCTGCAAGATCCTGCTGGACAACGGCACGGAGAAAAAGGTTGTGCCGCTGGAAAAACCGTATGAAGGTCTGTATGTATCCAATGATATGTGGAGAGAGATGTTTGATTTTTCTCCTGATGCTGTGCTGCTGGTACTGGCATCCGAATTGTATGACGAATCGGATTACATCCGTAATTACGATGAATTTGTGAAATTTGTAAAGGAAAAGAAGGAGCAGAAACAATGAAGGTGCCATTTGTTAGTTTCAGACCGATGGAGAAAGAACTGGATGCGGAACTGAGAAACGCATTCGAAACCGTATATCAGGCAAGCTGGTATATCGAAGGCAAACAGGATGAAGCGTTCGAAAAGGCATTTGCCGCTTATTGCGACAGCAAATACTGCATCGGCGTCGGTAATGGTCTGGATGCACTGATGCTTGCACTGAAAGCACTCGGCATCGGGGCAGGGGATGAGGTCATCGTGCCGTCCAATACCTTTATTGCAACCGCTTTGGCAGTGACATATACGGGTGCGACACCGGTGTTTGTGGAACCCGATATCCGCACCTATAACATTGATCCTGCAAAAATTGAGGAGAAAATTACCGCGAAAACCAAAGCCATTATGCCCGTACACCTTTATGGTCAGCCGGCGGACATGGATCCGATTATGGAAATCGCAAAAAAGCATGGTCTGTACGTTGTTGAGGACTGCGCACAGGCACATGGTGCAAAATATAAGGGTAAGGTCATCGGCAGCTTTGGCGATGCCGCTGGATTCAGTTTCTATCCCGGAAAGAATCTGGGCGCACTGGGCGATGCAGGTGCGACCGTGACCTCCAATCAGGAACTTGCTGATAAAGTCCGTGCACTTGGAAATTATGGTTCTGATTACAAATACCATCATATTTATCAGGGCAATAATTCCCGTCTGGATGAATTGCAGGCAGCATTCCTTTCCGCAAAGCTTCCGCATCTCGACAAAATGAATGCAGAACGCCGCCGCATTGCAGACAGATACCTGAATGAAATTCACAATCCTTGCCTGACACTGCCATATGTCATGGAAGGCGCTGAACCTGTCTGGCATATTTTTGCAGTCCGCACACAGAATCGTGATGCATTGGCACAATATCTTGCTGACCTCGGCATCAGCACCAATAAGCACTATCCGATTCCGATGCATGAACAGGGCTGCTATGCTGATTTGCAGATTCCGCACGGCGCACTGCCGATTGCAGAGGAAATCAGTGCAACACAGTTGAGTCTGCCGATGTTCTATGGTCTGACAGACGAAGAGATCACTTATGTCATTGACGCATTGAATCAGTTCCGTGCATAAAGGGGACATTCATGAGTATACGCCAAAAAATTAGTCAGAAACTGAAAGACACACCGGTTGGTGTGAAAGCCTCTGTGGTATATACGCTGTGCAGTATCCTGCAAAAATGTCTTTCGATCGTCACGACTCCGATTTTTACGGATATGATGACAAAGGAACAGTACGGCGATTTTACGATCTATAACACATGGATGGCAATTATCACCATTTTGACAACACTGAATCTTGCATATGGTTCATTTTCCAAGGCAATGCTGACATTTGAAAAAGAACGTGACCGTTATATTGCGTCCTGTCAGTGCGTTTGCATTGCTTTTTCTGTGATTTTCCTGCTGCTGTATATTCCGCTGGAACCATGGTTGATCGGCTGGGTGGACTTGCCGCTGCCGTATATTTTACTGATGGTCGGCGAAATACTGATGAATACATCCATTCAGTTCTGGATGGCAAAGCAGCGGTTTGAACTGAAATATCTCGCGGTCATTGGCGTGACATTGCTGATCTCGTTTTCTGCACCGATTCTTGGTATTATTGCGGTCAAGAATTCCGAAGATAAAGGTTTTGCGCGCGTGACTGCATATGCAGCAGTGTATCTGGCTGTTGGTGCATTCTTCTTCATCTACAATTTTATCCGCAGTAAAAAGTTGTTTGACTGGAAGATGGTAAAATATGCACTGTCTTTCAATATTCCGCTGATCGTATATTATTTGTCGCAGGTCATCTTTAATCAGAGCGACAGAATCATGATCGAAAACATCACGGGCAAGGGCGATGCCGCAGTATATGGTGTTGCGTATTCGATCTCCGTGATGCTGGTGTTCGTGCTGAATGCCATCAATAACTCTTATGTGCCGTGGTTCTATGAGAAATTCCGCGCAAAGGATACCTCTGAAAACCCGAAAATCACACTGATTATTTCAGTGATCATGTCCGTGCTGCTGTTGGGCGTTATCTGGGTAGCGCCGGAAGCCGTGAGGTTTATGGGCGGCAAAAACGGCTACGATGATGCCGTATGGATCGTACCGCCTGTGGCAATGAGTAATGTATTGCTGATGCTGACACAATACTGCATCAACATTGAGTTCTACTTTGAACAGAAGAAATTGCTGGTATATGCTTCTGTGTTCAGTGCGCTGATCAACATTGGACTGAATGCGCTGTTTATTCCGATGTTCGGCTTTGTGGCGGCGGGTTATACCACACTGTTCAGCTATGTGGTGTTCCTGATCGGTAATTACATTGCAATGAAGTGGCTGCTGAAAAAGGAAAACATCCCCAATGACTTTTACGATTACAAAGCATTAGGCATTATGCTTGCAGTATTTACGGCATTGACTGCCCTTGCAATGGTACTCTACAAGCTGCATTGGGCAATCCGCTGGAGTGTGATCGCGGTCGTCATGGTTGTGATGCTGATTGAGCGGAAAAAGATCATCGCTGTAGTGAAGCAGGTATTGAGCCTGAAGAAAAAGAAAGCATAAAGGAGTTTTTACAGATGGAACTTCGGAAACTTGCGCAGAAAGATGCGCCGCTGATGCTGGAATGGATGCATGATGCAGATGTATGTCAGTTCATGGGCAGAAATTTTGGTGCAATGACCATCGAAAACTGCAAGCAGTTTATTGCATCGAGTCAGGATGACAAAGAAAATCTGCATCTTGCAATTGTGGATGATGCAGATGAATACATGGGAACAGTATCATTGAAGCACATTGACATGGAGCATCGCATCGCTGAATTTGCAGTTACGATTCGTTCCTGTGCGATGGGAAAGGGCTATTCACGTTATGGCATGGCAGAGATCATTCGCCGCGGTCTGGAAGAACTGCATCTGGACAGCGTGATCTGGTGCGTGTCAAAGGAGAATCTCCGTGCAAATAAATTTTATCTGAAAAATCAGTATCAGATGACAGAAGAAATTCCCGCCGTTTATAAGGAACATTATCCGAATTGGGCAGAGATGAACTGGTTTGTCGTGAAGGCGGAGGGCTGAACATGGCGAGTATCATCAGACGTGCAGCCCATGTCGCCAAGTCAAAATATCTGGACATCATCACAATCTCCAAGCTGAAACAGCTTGCGCAGCCGCAAAAAAAGACTGACCGCAAAATAAAAGTCGTCTTTATTGTGCAGCTTTTGGAGATTTGGGATAAGCAGTGTGATATTTTCGAGGAGATGCGCCGCCGCAGCGATATTGACGTGAAGCTGCTGGTTGTGCCGAAGTTCGATTTTGTCAAAAAGCAAATCGTCAATGATTACACGGATAATTATTTTCTGAAAACATATCCGCAGGAAGCGGTGCGGGCACTGGATGAAAATGGCAAGTGTCTGGATGTTCGCACGCTGCATCCGGATTATTTGTTCTATCCAAGACCATATGATCATTATCTTCCGTTTGAACTGCGCGGGCCGCAGATGGTCGGAGATGTGAAATGCTGCTATGTGCCTTACGGCTATTTGTTGTCGGATTCATTCATTCATGAATGCACGGATAAAGCCTTTTTCCGGAATATGTATCTGGCATTTCTGGAATCGGATGCGATCCTCAAAATCATGAAACAAAAGAATGCAGCGACAGTAAAAAAAGGATTGCAGCACTTTGTGAATTATGGTTATCCTTCGCTGGCACCGTTTTGTAAAATCCAGCCGCGTGATGAGATCAAAACTGTACTCTGGACACCACGCTGGTCTTATGATGCCCGTATCGGCGGTTCACATTTCTTTGAGTACAAGGATACGTTTCTGAAACTCAGCGAAAAGTATCCGGATGTACGCTTCATGTTCCGTCCGCATCCGTTGATGTTCGAAGAATTTGTGCATGGCGGGCGCATGACGCAGGAAGAAGTGGACATCTTCCTCAAACAACTGGAAGAACGCGGCGTTTACTACGACAAAGGAACGATGCTGCAGGAAACTGCCAAACAGGTCGATTTGCTGATAACGGATTTTTCGTCCATTGTCATCAGTATGTTCTGTACGCGGAAACCGATTGTTTACTGTAATTCTCAGATTCCGATGAATATCATTTCTGAGGAAATGAAGAATGCAATGTACAATGTTGACAATGAACAGCAGCTCGAAGAAAATGTTTCGGCATTGCTGGAGGGCAAGGATGTCCTCAAAGAAAAGCGATTTGAAATTGTTGCAAATGAGGAAAAAATGCATCTTCACGCGGCAGAGAAAATTGTCAATGCCATTGCGGAAGACTTTATAAACACGCATCGGCTGTAAGCCGACAAAATGATTTCAGAGGTGAAAGAAATGAAGGGAATTATCCTTGCAGGCGGTTCCGGTACCAGACTGTATCCGCTGACGATGGTGACATCAAAACAGCTTCTTCCCGTGTACGACAAGCCGATGGTTTACTATCCGCTTTCGACACTGATGCTTGCCGGCATTCAAGAGATTCTGATTATCTCTACACCGAATGACCTCCCGAATTTTGAACGGCTGCTGGGCGATGGCTCTCAGTACGGACTGAAACTCAGCTACAAAGTGCAGCCTTCTCCCGATGGACTTGCACAGGCGTTTATTCTTGGCGAAGAATTTATCGGGGACGATGCCTGCGCCATGGTGCTTGGGGATAATATTTTTTATGGCAGCGGATTCAGCCGTATTTTGCGTGCGGCGAATGAGAATGCGCAAAAAAATGCGCGTGCGACTGTGTTTGGTTACTATGTACCCGATCCTGAACGGTTTGGCGTTGTTGATTTTGATGAGAACGGCAAGGCGCTTTCCATCGAGGAAAAACCTGCACAGCCGAAAAGCAACTATGCGGTCACAGGCTTGTATTTCTATCCTGCGGGTGTGAGTGTAAGAGCAAATCAGGTAAAGCCTTCTGCACGCGGTGAACTTGAAATCACCACACTGAATGAAATGTATTTGCAGGATGGTCTGTTGGATGTACAGCTTTTGGGACGCGGTTTTGCATGGCTGGACACGGGTACGATGGACAGCTTGCAGGAGGCATCGAATTTTGTGCAGATGGTGCAGAACCGTCAGGGCATTCAAATCTCTGCCCCCGAAGAAATCGCATATATCAATCACTGGATCACAAAAGAAAAGCTGCTGGAATCGGCAGCAAGATATGGAAAATCCCCCTATGGTGCGCATCTGAAAGCAGTTGCGGAAGGAAAAGTACGTTATTAATAACAGGAAATTGGAGGACTTTGCAATGACGATTATTGTTACTGGCGGTGCGGGCTTTATCGGCTCGAATTTTGTGTTCCATATGCTGAAAAAGTATCCTGACTACCGCATTATTTGTCTGGATAAACTGACCTATGCGGGCAATCTTTCTACGCTTGCACCCGTTATGGATAATCCGCAGTTCCGTTTTGTCAAGCTGGATATCTGCGACCGTGAGGGCGTTTACAAGCTTTTTGAAGAAGAAAAGCCTGATATCGTAGTCAATTTCGCAGCAGAATCTCATGTTGACCGTTCCATCGAGAATCCTGAGATTTTCCTGCAAACCAATATTCTCGGCACACAGGTCATGATGGATGCCTGCCGTAAGTATGGCATTCAGCGCTATCATCAGGTTTCGACCGATGAGGTCTACGGCGATCTGCCGCTTGACCGTCCTGACCTGTTCTTCACCGAAACTACGCCGATTCACACCAGCAGCCCGTATTCTTCTTCGAAGGCTGGTGCAGACTTGCTGGTGCTGGCATATCACCGCACCTATGGTCTGCCTGTTACCATCAGCAGATGCTCGAACAACTATGGCCCGTATCACTTCCCTGAGAAGCTGATCCCGCTGATGATCGCAAATGCGCTGAATGACAAGCCGCTGCCTGTATACGGCGAAGGCTTGAATGTCCGTGACTGGCTGTATGTCGAAGATCACTGCAAGGCAATTGATCTGGTCATTCACAAGGGCAGAGTCGGTGAAGTGTACAACATCGGCGGTCACAACGAAATGGCAAACATCGACATCGTAAAGCTGATCTGCAAGGAACTCGGCAAACCCGAATCCCTCATCACTTATGTTGCAGACCGCAAAGGTCACGATATGCGTTACGCCATTGACCCGACCAAAATTCATACCGAACTCGGCTGGCTGCCTGAAACCAAATTTGCAGACGGCATCAAGAAAACCATCAAGTGGTATCTGGAAAACCGCGAGTGGTGGGAAACCATCATTTCGGGCGAATATCAGAACTACTACGAAAAAATGTACGGTAATCGCTGACGGAGGCTCGGCATGAAGGTATTGGTTACAGGAGTCGGCGGACAGCTCGGACATGATGTGGTGAATGAACTGCAAAAGCGTGGGCATGAAGCGATCGGCAGTGATATTCTTGAAAACGTGGAATCGCCTGCGGCATATGTTCAGCTTGACATTACCGATAAAAATGCGGTCGATGCGGCAATTTCGAAAATTCAGCCCGATGCGGTGGTTCACTGCGCGGCATGGACTGCGGTGGATGCCGCAGAAGATGCTGAGAATCAGGCGAAAGTCAGAGCCATTAATGTGGAAGGTACGAAAAATATTGCAGAAGCCTGCAAAAAGCTTGACTGCAAGATGATTTACATTTCGACCGACTATGTATTTGATGGACAGGGTGAAACGCCGTGGCAGCCCGACTGCAAAGATTATGCGCCGCTGAATGTATATGGTCAGACAAAGCTGGATGGTGAACTTGCCGTCAGCGGTCTGCTGGAAAAATACTTCATTGTGCGTATTGCGTGGGTATTTGGTCTGAATGGCAAAAACTTCATCAAGACGATGCTGAATGTCGGCAAAAAATTCGATACTGTGCGCGTGGTCAATGACCAGATCGGTACGCCGACCTACACATTTGACCTTGCAAGACTGCTGGTGGATATGGCAGAATCGGAGAAATACGGCTATTATCACGCGACCAATGAGGGCGGGTATATTAGCTGGTATGACTTTACCTGCGAGATTTTCAAGCAGGCAGGATATACCACAAAGGTCGTGCCTGTTACCACCGCAGAATACGGACTTTCCAAGGCAGCAAGACCATTCAACAGCCGTCTGGACAAAACCAAATTACAAGAAAACGGTTTTATGCCGCTTCCTGTCTGGCAGGATGCGGTTGCGAGATACCTGAAAGAGATAGAAACCGCAGAATAAGCGGAAATCATGCAAAAAAATCCAATCATGGAGGAGTGCACGATGTTAGAAACCTTGAAAGAAGCAGTCTGCGCGGCAAATCTGGAACTGGTGGCGAGAGGCGTTGTCATCTATACATGGGGCAATGTCAGCGGCATCGACAGAGAAAAGGGACTGGTGGTCATTAAGCCGTCCGGCGTGGACTATGCAGGCATGACAGCGGATGATATGGTTGTTGTTGACTTGGAAACGGGTAAAATCGTAGAGGGCAAATGGAAGCCGTCATCGGATACGAAAACGCATCTGGAACTGTATCGGGCGTTTCCGGAACTGGGTGGTGTGACGCATACCCATTCGGTGAATGCGGTATCGTTTGCGCAGGCTGGCATGGATGTTCCTGCCCTGGGTACCACACACGCAGATTATTTCTATGGTGCAGTACCCTGCACGAGAGAACTCACCAAAGAAGAAGTGGAAACCGACTATGAGCTGAACACGGGCAAAGTGATTGTGGAAGCACTGCGTGGCAGAAACATTGAACCGTTGGCAGTGCCGGGCATTGTGGTGAAGAATCACGGTCCATTCACATGGGGCAAGGATGCTGCTGCATCGGTTTACCATGCTGTGGTACTGGAAACGGTTGCGGATATGGCAATCAAGACGCTGGCTTTGAATCCTGCCGCGTCGATGCAGCAATATGTGTTGGACAAGCATTATATGCGGAAGCACGGCCCGAATGCGTATTATGGTCAGAAGAAGTAAGCGCTGAGTGCAGTGTAGTCAGAAAAATACAGAAGTATGGAGAATCAAAGTCATGGGACAAATTACAGTTGAGAAGAATGTTGGCGGCATTTGTGGACTGTGTGTGATTTCGCCCGCAGTACATGGTGACAGCCGTGGTTATTTCATGGAAACGTATTCACAGCGTGACATGGAGGAAGCTGGCTTTGACATTACGTTTGTGCAGGATAATCAGTCCTGTTCGACAAAGGGTGTATTGAGAGGATTGCATTTCCAGAAGCAGTTCCCACAGACAAAGCTGGTACGAGTGATCAAGGGCAGTGTCTTTGATGTTGCGGTAGATTTGAGAAGTGACTCTGAGACATACGGCAAGTGGTTCGGCATTGAGCTGACGGAAGAAAACAAGAAGCAGTTTTTGATTCCGAAGGGATTTGCGCATGGATTTCTGGTGCTGAGTGACATTGCAGAATTTTGTTACAAGTGTGATGATTTTTATCATCCTGGTGATGAAGGCGGCATGGCATGGAATGATCCTGAGATTGGGATCACATGGCCGCAGGTAACGGGAACGTATCAGGGGAGTGCGTCTGCGGAGGGATACGCGCTTGCAGACGGAACGAAGTTGAATTTGAGTGACAAAGACCAATTGTGGGTTGGCTTGAAGGACACGTTTCATTTTTGACAAAGCATAAGCGGCTATGCACGCGAAGCGCGAAACTCCCTTTTTCGTTCAACGAATCAGGAGGGGTTCCTCCATACATTTCCCAACGAAAAGCAAAAGAGGCGAGAGATATGGTTTATACCATTCTCTTGCCTTTCTTTTTTGCAGACGATATGTAACCGTCAAACACTCCGATTCCTGAAAAATGATAACAGGCTCACTTCAGTGAGCCTGTTGCTTTGTCGTGGAATAGAAGGTTTGACGGTTACTTCATAACAACAACAGCCGCACAGTGAATCAGACCAATCATAGTCCGAAATCACTGTCACGGCTGGAAATTTCTCATATGACGAGGAATGCATTCGGGTGATACAAAATTGTGTTTTCCAGCCCTGAATACTATTCATTCAGTGAATATAATAGACTGTTGCAGTATCATAAATATACCATTCGTAATTTATTCTATGCAATTCGATAGAATGAATCTGCAAACCATATTATCCGGATCCTGAAACCGGATACTGGAGAAGATATGCTGTATTTCTTTTTGAAATTCATCTGTATCTTCATCTGAAACAGATAACATTGGTAAAAGAAAGAGCTTTTCCAGTTCACTTAATCCTTTTGATAAGGCCAAATAATCACTATACGCTATACTATGTGTTTCATAATGCGGTCCCGTACAGCCAATCTTATCGTCACCAACATAGTATTCAACGTCTCCCGGATGAAAAGCAACACGATATAATGTCTTGTCGGAAAGCTGTATTTCTATATAATTCGGATGATCAACATAACCATCGTTGTCATCAAAAACGCCATCGTAATACTGTGTCAGTTCGTTGATTTCTGAATCATCGAGTTCGAAGTTCTCCTCCATATATTCAATGCAGGAAATATCTTCTTCTTCATCGTATCCTTCCGGAAAATTGACTGTAATGAACCAGGTTATAAGATTGATGCTGTTCTCAAATAATTGAATATCGATTTTTTTCATAAACTCACCCTTTTTGATTCAATTTATCAGTCATTATATATTTAACTGATATTATGACCATTATAAACCAGAATTAGAAAAAAGTCAAGCCTTAAGGCAACACCGCACAAAGCACGCCTTACGTTTTGTCTGAATCGGATTTCCGAATCCACGAAAGCTCAGACGAAACCATGTCACGCTTCAGAATCAATGTGTTTACCAGCCGCTTTCCCCACGCAATCGGCAATAATACCTTGTGCTGATAGTAAAACGGATACCGCGCTTCATAATATGACATCGGCGGAAATAATCGGCGGAATAAATACTGCGATTTGCTGCATTCCCCATTCCCTTCTGTCATCTTATCCATCGTGTTTTTGATTTTGTGCTCCGTCGTGCCGTATGCACCGGAACTGACCAGATAACGCAGAAATGCATCGTCTTCTTTGCTCAGCTCCCATTGCTTCTCATCAGAAAAGAATTTGCGCGTAAATGTGCGTACCTGTTCCTCAAATGCCGCAATACCAAGCTTTTCACATTCTCTGTGAACGTATTCCCAGTCCATCTGACTGCCATATTTTTCCAGCAATACACAGCAGTCCGTCAGCAGCCGCAAACCCGTGCCGCCAAGCGTATAGTGACGGTTCTCATGCACAAGATAATAAATGTAAAAATCTTCTCTCGTAAAATGATATCCATATGCATTGCCACTGTCTTTTTGCAGCTTTTCCTTGATATTCCGATAATATTCATGCCATACTGTACTGCATTCCGGTGCAATCAGTGTCCTGTGCAGTTCAAAATTATAGAACGGCTCTTTCTGGTAGCTGATGTCATTGTCCTCCATCTGTGAATGCAGGTGATACCCCTCAGCTTTCATGCGGCTGTCAAGGTCTGAAAGACGCTCAGCATCTACCAGAATATCATTGTCACACATCTGCCGCATTCCGAGATTGGGATAATCTTCTTTCAGGAAAATACCTTTCAGCGGCATATACCAAATGCCTTCCTGTTCACAAAATGAAAGCAGTTTCTTGCGTTCGACATCAAACATGATGCTTTGGCGAATGGATGCGTTTTTCGCTCTGCTGAAGGCGTCATGCTTTACGCCTGCACGTTCCAGCGCATATGCAATCAGTGCCGTCAGAGAATGGCTTCTGCACATCTGATAGAGGGCATCCAGGTCAGCATCAGCGAGTAGATTCTGGTCAGGAATCGTTTGGTGAATCGCACAAGCGGCAAGCGCAAGCAACAGTCTGCCTGTCTGCATTTGTTCCTGTTCAGTCATGGAATACTCCTTTCAGAAATCATCAGTTGTGTTCTGAAACAGTATACCATAATCAACGTGTGAATGTCAACCCGGCAGCATTTTGTGCAGCAGTCCTTTTTCTGAATTCAGATGATAACACGTCATTTAATATTTGTCAATGAATTTTATGAAAATGATCGGATAGAACGCTGCATGGTTCGACAGGATGGCACAGGGAACGGTTCTGTTTTTCGGATTCATATTTGCGTTTCGTGGCAAGCCCGCCGCGGATGTGGCGTTCCTGTTTGTTGACGGCAATGACCGATTGCACCTCTGCCGAAAGCGCTGCCTGCAAATGCGGCAGTTTCGTGGAAATATCCTTATGAACCGTTGATTTCGAGATGCCGAATGCTTTTGCGGCACTGCGGACGGTGGCATGATGCGCTACAATGTATTCCCCAAGGCAAATGGCGCGTGCGTCCAGCAGTTCAGATGGATTTTTCGGGGAAGATTTCGGATTGCTTCTCAAATTCATCACTCCTTAAAAATCAGCAGATGCGATTCCTACCTCACCATATGCAGCAGAGAACAGGAAAATGCAGGGGAAATCTCTTGATTTTTCCGCGGCAGTGTAGTATAATGGATACAGTTCAAATTTTGAAAGGTGGTTCATTTCCATGACTTATCAGGAAGAATTCATTCAGTTTATGGCAGAGTGCGGCGTATTGACATTCGGTGACTTTACGCTGAAAAGCGGCAGAAAAGCACCGTATTTCATCAATACGGGCAACTATAAAACGGGCAAGCAGCTTTGCCGTCTGGGTGAATATTATGCGGCTTGTATGCAGGAAAACGGTATGAGCGCAGATGTATTGTTCGGACCTGCCTATAAGGGCATCCCGCTTGCGGCTGCGGCTTCGATCGCACTCTGGAAGAATCATGGCATTGATGTCGGCTATGCCTATGACCGCAAGGAGGTCAAAGACCATGGCGAAGGCGGCATGATCGTTGGTTCGAAGCTGGAGAATGGTACGAAAGTCGTTCTGATTGAAGATGTCATGACTTCCGGCAAGGCACTGCGTGAAGTGTATCCGAAGCTGAAAGCCGTTGCTGATGTCGATGTGACAGGCATGGTCATTACCGTAGACCGTCAGGAACGCGGCTTGCAGAGCGAACAGTCCGCTGTACAGGAAGTGAAGGCGGAATTCGGCATTGATGTTCATGCGATCGTCACCATGAGCGATATCATCAAGGCAATCGAAAACGGCGTGGTAGACGGCAAGGCATATCTGCCGCAGATGTTGGCATACCGCGAACAGTACGGCGTGGTGTGATGCCGTTTCCACCGGAAAATGCAAAAAAATATCACGAATTTCGCTGACATTCCGCATAGATGAATTGTGCAGGACGCAAAAAAACAGGCGGAAATCTGAAAAAAGCTTGCATTTTTCCGCCATTTGTGGTATACTTCATTATAGTATCAATATGGAAGAACGAAAGACCGGAAAAACTCCGGTCTTTCTTTTATGTTTGGCAACTGCCAACGGAAAGGACTTACATGAAAATCAAAAAATTTGGCAGCACCGAAAGCCGTATTTACGAACTGGTACAGCCGATCGCAGAAGAACAGGGTTTGATTGTCTGGGATGTCCGCTTTGAAAAGGAAGGCGCAATGTGGTATCTGCGCGTGTTCCTTGACCATATGGAACGCCCCGTCAACATCACGGACTGCGAAAACGTGACCAGACCGCTGAATAAGCTTTTGGACGAACTCGATCCGATTTCCCAGACCTATACGCTGGAAGTCGGTTCGGCAGGACTCGAACGCGAACTGATTCGGGAAACCCATTTTGATGCCTGTGAGGGCAGTAAAGTCTGCGCACGCTGCATTCGTCCGCTGGAATCGGGCGAACGTGAACTGCTTGGCACACTGGTCGGCTGCGATAAGGAAAATGTGACCATCGCGGCAGAAGCGCAAACATATACCGTGCCGTTTTCCCAGCTTGCATTCGTTCGTCTGGCAGATTTCGATGCGGATACAGAAGTTGGAAAAGCCCAGCAGCCTACTACCGAGACTGCACTTTAATTTTGCAGTACAGTCTGCGCAAAAATGCGCAGCTGCGATACATGAGAGGAGAACATTGTCATGAACGAAGGGTTCTTTGAAGCACTTGCAGCATTGCAGTGCGAAAACAGCGTAGAACAGGCACTTCTGATTGAAAAGGTGACTGCGGCGATGCTGAAAGCCGCCAAAAAAGCCTATCCTTATGCAGAAGAAGAAGATATCCGTGTGGATATCGATCCCGGCACGCATAAGTTTGACATTTACCTGAACAAGAGTGTCGTGCGCGGAAAGCCCTCCACGGAGTATGAAGTCAGTCTGGAAGAAGCAAGACTGCGCAATCCGGGCTGCGTCGAAGGAGATATGGTCGAATGCAAGCTGGATCCTGTCCGCTTCGGCAGAAGTATTGCACAGTTTGCAAAACAGACGATCCGCGGTGATCTGCGTGCCATTAACCGCACACAGATGATGGAGAAATTTGAATCCAAGGATAAGCAGATTCTGACCGTCAAGGTCACGCAGGTCGAACCGGGCAGAGGTACGGTCACAGTCGAATACGACAAAACAGAGCTTTACCTTTCCCGTAACGAACAGATTCCGGGCGAAAACCTCACGGAAGGTCAGATGGTCAAGGTCTATGTCACGGGCATCGTGAACCGCGAGAAAAAACCGATCGTCCGCATTTCGCGTGTGGACAGAGAACTGGTGCGCAGACTGTTCGAGAGCGCTGTCCCTGAAATTGCAGAGGGCATCGTAGAAATCACGAATATTGCCAGAGAAGCAGGCTTCCGTTCGAAGGTTGCCGTGCGTTCGCTGGATGCCAATGTTGATGCAGTCGGCGCGTGCATCGGCCCGCACAGAGCAAGAATTGATTCTGTGGTCAAGGAACTGAACGGTGAGAAGATCGACATCATTCCGTATTCCGAAGATCCCGCAGAGTTCATTACCAGAGCACTTGCACCTGCAACGGTCATTTCGACAACGCTTGCAGAAGGTGATGTCCATGCGGCAACGGTCATTGTGCCCAATCAGTTCCTTTCGCTTGCCATCGGCAACAAGGGACAGAATGCAAAGCTTGCTGCCAAGCTGACAGGCTATAAGATCGACATCAAGCCGGAGATTCCTGTCGTGGAAACACCTGCACAGGAAGCTGCTGCGGATGCCGCCGAGCCGGCAGAAGCAGAAACGACTGCGGAAGAAGCATAATTCCGAAGTGTGTCCCGAAAGGAGCGCTACACAATGACTGCAAAGAAAATTCCGCTTCGAATGTGTGTCGGCTGCGGCGAAATGAAGCCAAAACGAGAGCTGATTCGTGTTGTAAAGCAGCCCGATGACAGCATTTGTCTGGATACCACAGGCAAAAAGGCAGGACGCGGCGCATATATTTGTCCGCAGAGCGAATGTCTGCAAAAAGCGCAGAAAGCAAGAAGGCTCGAAAAATCCTTCTCCTGCCGAATTTCGGATGAGGTCTATGCCGATTTGCAGAATGCCTTGCAGAAAGCGGAGGCGGAAGACCATGCCTGAAACACAGGAAACACGGATCGCATCGCTGCTGACGATGTGCCGCAGGGCAGGAAAACTGCTGCTGGGGTTTGATTCCGTCAAGGAAGCGGGCGTGCGCGGACAGCTTAGCTGTATCGTTCTTGCCGCAGACGCTTCTCCGCGGACAGAAAAGGAAATCCGTTTTTACTGTAAAACCACACCGATACGAAAAATTCCGCAAACGATGGATGCACTTGCCATGTACTTTCGGAAGCGGACTGCCGTACTGGGTGTTTGTGATGCGGGATTTGCCGCAAAGCTGCTGCAGCTTGCGCCCGCAGATGAGGAAGAAGAATCGTAAGCCCTTCCCGTTCATATGACATGAATGAGAAGCACCGTCTGATAGAACCGAAGGGGGTAATTGCCTATGCCAACAAATAAGGTAAAATTGAGTGATTTCGCTGCAAATCTGGAAGTTTCCGCACAGGAGCTTGCAGATGAACTGAAGGAGCTGGACGGAAAGCTCCGCAAGCCCTCTGCTTCCATTACGGAGCAGGAAATGAATCTGCTGTTGGAAAAGCGTTCGCAGAGCAATCAGGTCAAGAGTTTTGATGAATATTTTGCGAACCGCGGAACTGCTGCCCATACCGCAGAAGAAAAACCTGCTGCCGTCAAGCCTGCGGCTGCAAAACCGCAGAGAATCGAGAAAACCGCAGAAAAGCCCGTGAAGAAATCCGCAGAACAGCCGCAGAAGCAGCAGAAGGCTGCAAAGCCCGCCGCTGCCGCAACTGCCGCTCCTGCAAAAGAACCTGTCAAGGAAACGGCTTCCGTCAAGGATATTGCAGTGAAGCCGAAGGAAGAAACCGTCAAACCCGCACCGCAGACGCAGGAAGCCCCTGCGAAATCTGAATCTGCTGAAAAGAAAGAGGATACTGTGAAAAAAGAATCTGCAGCACCCGCCGCTGAATCGCAGCCGACACCGACTCCCGCACCGCGTGTCCTGACACCTGCGATGATCGAACAGCGCGCAAGAGAAAAGGCTGCGCAGTATGAAAAAGCGCAGGCGGAAAAAGCAAAGAACCGTGAGCGGAAACAGCAGCAGGAAAAAGCACGTCAGCAACAGCAGAAGAACACGAAGGAACAGGCTGCAAAACAGCAGCAGAATTCCAATAATAACAACAATAACAGTAACAACAATAACAACAATAATAACCATAATGTCAAAGCAGCCGCACAGAATACCAATGCCGCTGCACCCGTCAAGCCGCAGCAGCCTGCCGCAGCAGCGGTACAGACTGCGCCCGCACCCACACCTGCACCCGCAGTACAGGCAGCACCAAAAACCGAAACCGTGCGTACACCGCAGCAGAAAGCACCCAAAAAGCCCGCAAAGGCACAGGAGCACGGCGAACGTACCAAATTGCAGGTGGAATTTGCCAGCAGCACCGATGTACAGCCGAGCCAGCAGCGCCATATGGTCGATACCCGCGGCACCTATGTTGACCTCGACAAGTACAATGAGCGCTATGAACAGATCGCACCGCAGGGCAGAGGCGGTAAAAATGACCACCTTGCTGCCAAAAAGCAGAAAATTACGCAGAAGTCCCAGCAGAGAAAGGGACAGCAGCATTCCGGCAAACTCAAGGAATCGGAGACCGAAAAGCTGAAGCGTCTGGAACTGGAACGTGCCCGTAAGCAGCAGCTAAAGGTCATGATTCCGGATATGATCGTTGTCAGTGAACTGGCATCGCGTCTGAAGGTTCAGGTGCGTGATGTCGTGAAGAAGCTGATGGGACTCGGCGTGATGGCAACCATCAATGAAGAAATCGACTTCGATACCGCATCGCTGGTGGCAGAAGAACTCGGCGCAAAGGTCGAGCATGAGGTCATTGTGACCATTGAGGAACGTCTGATCGTAGACGATGTTGACCCTGAAGACAGCCTGGAGGAGCGTTCTCCTGTTGTCGTTGTCATGGGACACGTTGACCACGGCAAGCCCTCCATTCTCGACTACATCCGTCATGCAAATGTCACCGCATCCGAAGCCGGCGGCATCACACAGCATATCGGTGCATATCAGGTCAAGCACAACGGCAAGACACTGACCTTCCTTGATACGCCCGGTCATGAGGCATTTACCTCTATGCGTGCGCGTGGTGCAAACATCACCGATATTGCGATTCTGGTCGTTGCAGCGGATGACGGTATCATGCCGCAGACCATCGAGTCGATCCACCATGCGAAAGCAGCAGGCGTTTCCATCATCGTTGCCATCAACAAGATGGATAAAGAAGGCGCTGATCCTGACCGCATCAAGCAGCAGCTCACCGAACATGAACTGGTCTGCGAAGAATGGGGCGGCGATACGATTTGTGTGCCTGTTTCCGCAAAGACCGGTATGGGCATTGAGGACTTGCTGGAGAACGTGCTTCTCGTGGCAGAAGTCCGCGAACTGAAAGCAAACCCGAACCGCCTTGCAAAAGGTACGGTCATCGAGGCACGTCTGGACAAGGGCAGAGGCCCGATCGCAACCATTCTGGTACAGAACGGTACGCTTCGCACAGGCGATGTAATCATCGCAGGTACGGCAGTCGGCAAGGTGCGTGTCATGACGAACCACAAGGGCAGAACTGTCAAGGAAGCAGGCCCTTCGGTGCCTGTGGAAATTACAGGTCTGGCAGAAGTACCGAGCGCAGGCGATATCTTCAATGCAGTTGAAGATGAGCGTCTGGCAAGAGAACTGGTCGAACAGCGTAAGCACGAAGCAAAAGAAGAACAGTTCCGCAGTTATCATAAGGTCACACTCGACAATCTGTTCTCGCAGATCGCAGAGGGCGAAATGAAAGAGCTTGCCATCATCGTCAAGGCAGACGTGCAGGGCTCTGTGGAAGCTGTCAAGCAGTCCTTGGAGCGTATTTCGAATGATGAAGTCCGCGTCAAGGTCATTCACGGTGCAGTCGGTGCGATTTCCGAGAGCGATGTTATGCTGGCAACGGCATCCAATGCCATCATTGTCGGCTTCAACGTGCGTCCGATGCCCGTTGCAGCAGAAACCGCAGCGCGTGACGGCGTAGACATTCGTTTGTACCGCATCATTTATGATGCCATCGAGGAGATCACCACGGCAATGAAGGGTATGCTTGCACCGAAATTCCGCGATGTTGAAATGGGCAGAGTCGAAGTGCGTCAGGTATGGCATATTTCGGGCAAGACCGCAGCAGGCTGCTATGTGTTGAACGGTAAAGTCAATAGAAGCTGTCAGATCCGTGTTGTCCGTGACGGTATCATTGTTGCGGATGATAAGATTGATTCGCTCCGCCGCTTCAAGGATGATGTCAAGGAAGTCGCAAGCGGTTACGAGTGCGGTGTGTCGCTCGAAAAGTTTGCTGATATCAAGGAAGGCGATATTCTCGAAGCATACAATGTGGAGGAATACCGCGAAGACTGAGTTTTTCAGCAGAAAATTGTGAAATGTGCATTTGTGCAGGCTTTTGAAACTGAAACTGCACAATATGGGAGGAAGTTATCATGGAACACCAGCGTATGAGCATTGCAGACATGGTTCAGTATTGTGATGAAGCGCTTGCATGGGAAGACCTCGGCCCGATCGATATTATGTTCTTTGACACCGTAAAGCGCATTGTTACAGGGGAAATCAATGTCAATGACGTGGAACAGGAAGAAATTTTCGATGATGAAGGATTCTTCAATGAAACTGAGACCACGGGTGACTACTATAATCCCGATTCTGATAGTTCCATTACACTATAAGCGCGGTTTGTGCATTTCTGCATAAATCGCAGAAAGGAGAACGGTTATGGCAAGTTTTAAGATTGGCCGCGTACAGGAGGATATTCTCCGTGAGCTGACTGCCATCCTTCCGACTCTGAAAGATCCGCGTATCGCACCGATGCTGTCCATTGTCCGAGTGGAGCTTTCGGGCGATATGGGACACTGCAAGATCTATGTTTCCAGTATGCATGGCATGGAGGAAGCAAAGACTTCCTGTGCGGGACTGCGTTCGGCGGCGGGATATATCCGCAGAGAACTCTTTTCCCGTCTGGGTTTGCGCAAATCTCCGGAACTGCATTTCATTGCGGACGATTCCATTGCTTATGCAGCCGACATCAGTGAAAAGCTGAACGGTCTGGGACTGCACGGCGGTACACCGATTGATCTGGAGCGTGCAGCACAGCAGGCTTTGGAAGACGAAATCGACGATTTACTTTGAAATTCCAATGGGAGAACGGGGCGGCTGAACTACGCCCTGTTTTTCCGTATGCAGAAAGGAGTCTGGCGATGAATTCAAGCAGCACAAAAGAAGCGTGGGACATTCTGAAAACGCTCGAAGATGTGCATATTCTGATTCACCGTTCTCCCGATGGGGATTGTATCGGCGGCGGTTATGCGCTGCATTTTCTGCTGCAGAGCATGGGAATTCGTTCCTGTGTCTGCTGCGGCGATGAACTGCCCGCCATGTATCATATGATGACAGACGGCGTGACATTTGACACCTTTGCGCCGAAAGCGCTGGTATCTGTGGACGTGGCAGACCGTGGAATGCTGGGCGGCTTGCAGGAAGTGTACGGCGAGGATTGCCGCATTGTCTTCTGCATTGACCACCATGTTTCCAACACAGGTTATGCGGAAGCCTCTCTCTGGAATCCCGATGCATCGGCGGCGTGCGAAGTAATTTACACGATGATGCGCGATAATCAGATTCCGATGAGCGAACAGATCGCAAGATGTCTGTATGTCGGTATGGCAACAGACACGGGCTGTTTCAAGTTCAGCAATGCCGGTGCAGTGACCTTTGCGGCTGTTGCAGACATCAAGCAGCAGTATCCCGATCTGCCGTATGCACGCATGAATCGGGAACTCTTTGACCTGAAATCATCCGGCAGGATCCTCATGGATGCGCGTCTGATGGAACAGGTGCGGCTTTCGGAAGACGGCAGAGTGGCACTCATTTTCATGCCATATGCATGGATGGCGGAACTGGATGTGACAAAAGATGAAATTGACGGTGTTGCGAATCTTCCGATGCAGATTCGTGGCGTAGAGGTTGCAATTACGGTCAAGCAGCAGGAAGACGGCAGTTACCGCGTGTCAATGCGTGCGGGCGACCATGCCGATGTTTCTGCGATTTGTCAGCAGTTTGGCGGCGGCGGTCATGTCAAGGCGGGCGGATGTTCCCTTTCGGCAGACCTTTCGCCTGATGCAGCCTGCCAGACCTTGATGGATGCGGCAGGTGCGTCGCTTTGCCAATGTTAAGCGGCGTTCTCGGAATGTATAAGCCGCAGGGGTTTACGTCCTTTGACGTCATTGCCAAACTGCGCGGCATTCTGAAGATTCGCAGACTGGGGCATACAGGCACGCTTGACCCGATGGCGGAGGGCGTTCTGCCCGTGCTGGTCGGTTCAGCGGCGAAAGCCTGTGACATATTGCCAAATGAAAACAAAGCCTATCGTGCGGCATTCCGGCTCGGTATGGTGACGGATACGCAGGACAGTACAGGCACGACACTGGAAACGCATCCCGTTTCTGTGACGAAACAGCAGCTTTTGGACGTGTTTCCGCAGTTTACGGGAGAAATTGCGCAAGTGCCGCCGATGTATTCCGCGGTGCAGATCAATGGCAAGCGGCTGTATGATCTCGCACGGGAAGGCAAAACGGTGGAGCGTCCTGCGCGGCAAATTATGGTCTATGCGCTGCGGCTGCTTTCGTATGACGAAGCGGCGGGCACAGGAAATCTGGAGATCGAATGCGGGAAAGGGACGTATGTGCGTACCCTGATTCATGATATCGGGCAAGCGCTCGGATGCGGCGGCTGCATGACGGCTTTGCAGCGCACGGCTGCCTGCGGTCTGACGCTCGAACAATGCCATACCTTCGAAGAAATCGAACAGGCGATGCAGGAAGAACGCATTGCAGAACTGCTGACGCCGACCGAATCGCTCTTTACGGCACTGCCTGCACTGTATCTGAATCCCGTACAAACGAAAATGTACCGTAATGGCGTGAAGCTGGACTTGCAGCGCATCGAACGGCTGACGGATGCAGTCCGTTACCGTGTCTACGGCGCACAGCAGGAGTTCATCGGTCTGGCAGAAGCGGACTTTGCGGCAGGAAATCTTCGTGTATTCAAAAATTTTGAGGGGTGACAACCATGGCAGCAGCACAGAACGGAAGCACTGAAAAAAAAGCAATCGTTGCAGCACTCGGTATTTTTGACGGTGTGCATCTCGGACATCGCAGTGTCATTGCACACGCGGCATCTATGGGAATCTGTCATGCGGTGACCTTTGCGGCGGACAGTATGCCGCTGAAAAAAGGGCATCCCATTCGTTATATCTATGATGATGAGCAAAAGCGCCGTCTGCTGACAGCCTGCGGTGCGGATGCTGTTTTTGCGCTCCCGTTTGGAGAAATGCAGGACTTGGACGGCTTGGCATTCTGCCGTGACATTCTGCGGGAGCAATTGCAGGTGAATGTTGTGGTCTGCGGCGAAGATTATCGTTTCGGACGCGGCGGCGCCTGTACTGCGGAGGATCTGGTACGGTTCGGCAAGCAGCTTGGTTTTCAGACGGAACTGATTCCGCGTGTGACCGATGATGAAGGACTGACCATTTCTTCCAGCCATATCCGTTTTCTGCTGGAAAGCGGGGAGATCGGCGCGGCAAATCATCTGCTGGGTGCAGATTATACGATTCTGACACAGGTGGTGGAGGGAAATCATCTCGGTACAAAAATGGGTTTCCCGACTGCCAATCAGGAGTTCCAAAGCTGGCAGTGCATCCCGCGTGCGGGCGTGTATGCCTCCTATGCCTCCATCAATGACCTGTGGGTGCCCGCGATCACGAACATCGGTGTGCGTCCGACCATCGGGGAGGAAAACGCGATGCCGCTGGCAGAAACACATCTTCTGGACTGGAACGGCGATCTGCGCGGCAGACTGCTGCCCGTCACACTTTGCAGATATCTGCGTCCCGAACGTAAATTCGAGAATCTCGATGCACTGACAGTGCAGATGCAGCGGGATACCGCACAGCGCAGGAAGATGCTGGGTGACAATGCTTTGTAATGCAGTTTTCGTACTGCTGACACGAAGCTGTCACATAGGATAGGTACAATATATCATGCATAAAATGCAAATTGAAAGGAATGAATGCAATGATTGAAGTGCGGAATTTGACGAAGCATTATGGAGATAAGCACGCCGTCAATGACATCAGCTTCACCGTTGAGGACGGAGAGATCCTCGGCTTCCTTGGCCCGAACGGCGCAGGAAAATCCACCACCATGAATATGCTGACAGGTTACATCTCGTCTACCTCTGGTCAGGCATTGATCAACGGAGTCGATATTCTGGAAGACCCGATCAAGGCAAAGTCCTATATCGGTTACCTCCCTGAATTGCCGCCGCTGTATCTGGACATGACGGTCAAGAGTTATCTGAACTATATCTACGACCTGAAAAAGTGCAAGCTGCCCCGCAGAGCGCATATGGATGAAGTCATGGCGCTGTGCAAGGTTGACGATGTGAAAAACCGCATCATCAAGAACCTCTCGAAAGGTTATAAACAGCGTGTCGGTCTGGCACAGGCACTCATCGGCAATCCGCCTGTTCTAATTCTGGACGAGCCGACAGTCGGTCTTGACCCGAAGCAGATCCTTGAGATCCGTACCCTGATCAAGAAGCTGGGCAAGAACCACACAGTCGTGCTTTCTTCCCATATCCTGAGTGAGATTCAGGCAGTCTGTGACCGCATTATCATCATCAACCACGGTCAGATCGCTGCACATGACACCACCGACAATCTTTCGAAGAACATTTCAACTGACCACCGCATGATCGCAAGAATCGCAGGCCCGCGTGATGAGATCGTCAAGGCACTGCGCAATCTGGATGGTGTGAAGTTCTGCCGCGCAGATATGGAGCGTGAAAAGGGCGTATATGAATACGAACTGGAAGCAAAGAACGGTGCTGACATCCGTTATCAGCTCTTTGACGTGGTCAGAGAGAACAACTGGCCGCTGCTGTCACTGAAATCTGCGGAAATGACGCTGGAAGATGTCTTCCTGAAAATTACCATGGGCGAAGGCATCGTGATCGAAAACCCTGAGGACAAAGCAGATGCCGAAGAAGCCGCAAAGGCAAAAGAGCAAAAGGAGGACGAAGCATAATGGGAGCGATTTTCAGACGCGAGATCGGTGCGTTCTTCACATCGAGCATTGCATATATTTTTCTTGCAGTATTCTGGCTGGTATCGGGCTTTTTCTTCTTTGCGAACTGCCTTTCCGCAGGTACTTCTGACCTTTCCGGTATGTTCCAGAGTTTGTTCCTGATTTGTGTGATTTTGATTCCCGTTCTGACGATGCGTCTGTTCTCTGAGGAGAAGAAGCAGAAAACCGAACAGGGATTGCTGACCGCCCCTGTCAGTCTGGGCGAGATCGTGTTCGGCAAGTATTTTGCCGCTGTTACCATGTACCTGATCGGTCTGGTCATGACACTGGTTTATGCCGTTATCATGAGCGCATTCGGCACGGTCGAATGGGGCATTGTGTTCTCGAACTTCCTTGCACTTCTGCTGCTTGGCATGGCATTCATTGCCGTTGGTACACTGGTTTCTGCTATGACCGAAAACCAGATCGGCGCATTCGTTCTGACATTTGTCAGTCTGCTTGCCCTTTACATGATCGACGTGGTCAAGTCCTTTGTTACCGTGGAATGGCTCGCCAATATTCTGGGAACCCTCTCATTCTACACCAAGTATTATGCAATTACCTGCGGTCTTTTCAATGTTTCGACCGTAGTATTCTATCTCAGCGTGGCAGTTGTGTTCAATTATCTGACGATTCGTGTCTTTGAGCGCAGACGCTGGAGCTAAGGAGGAAAACGGTCATGAGCAAGAAAGATGAAGAAAAGAACCTGACAGCAGCGTCCGAGGATGCGGCAGAGGATGCTGTCAGTGAAACTGCCGCAGATGAGAACAAAGAAGTCGCTGAAAAGCCCAAAAAGCAGAAGCGTCAGCGCACACCCGAAGAAGAAAAGGAACGTGCACTGAATCAGGTCAAGCGCCGCAAGAAGTTCAAGTACGGCGCACTGGCAACCATTATCACGGTCGTTGTTGTTGCGATTATCGTGCTGTTGAATATCATTTGCGGCATTCTGGATAAGCGCTTCAACTGGAACATCGACATGACTTCCAGCGGACTCTATGAAATCAGCGAAGATGCACTGAATTATCTGCACAAGCTGCCGGAATCCGTCAAGGAAGGCAAGATTCAGATGGTAGTCATGGCGCAGGAGGATTACTTCCTGGATAACAGCAAGCTGAAAGTTGTATCTGAAACGCTGAACCGCTTCCAGACAGAATCGAACGGCTGCATCGAAGTGCAGTACATCGATATGACGAAGAATCCGGAAATCGTGGCACAGTACAAGGATAAGTACAACGGCGAATTTTCGTTGGGCGACATTGCTGTATCCTACAACGATCTGGTGCGTGTCCTTGACTTTGATCAGGATGTCATTTCCACAACGCAGACACCGGACTACACCACCTACACCTATGTCACCGATTACAAGTTTGTCGGCGAACAGAACCTGTTGGGTGCACTGATGGGTGTCACCGACCTGCATCCTGTCAATGTTGCGATTATTGACCAGAGCAATGGCAGTGCAATCTACTATCAGTACGAAGCGTACAATTTGCAGGCAATCACTACTTTGCTGGAAAAGAACAACTACCAGCATACTTCTGTTGACATCGCAACGGGCGCACTGGACTGCGAAACATACGACATTGCACTCCTGATGGCACCGTATGACGACCTGACCGAAGCACAGGTGCAGAAGCTCTCTGACTTCCTCTATAACAATGGTCAGTACGGCAAGCAGCTCATCTATTTTGCAAGCGTGTTCCAGTCGCCTAATATGCCGAATCTGGATGCATTCCTTGAAACATGGGGCATTGCAGTTGAGGACTACTACATTATCGAAGGCGATGAAAATGCAGGTCAGCAGGTCAATACTGCTATGGGCGGCAAGTCGCAGATCCCTGTTGCAAAAATCGCAGAGTCGGATTATACCGCAAAGCTGGCAAGTCAGAAATTGCCGCTGGTGGCACCGTTCTTCCGTCCGCTGACACAGCTTTATGAGGCAAATTCCGGCAGAACCACAAAGGCATTGCTGACGACGAACGACACCTGCTTCCTCTATCCGATGGATATTACAGAGGATGAGGCTGCAAAGTTCTCGCAGGATGATGCAGAACACGGCAGCTACAATCTTGCAGTCGTGGCAACGAATAACTTCAATGTGAACAACGAACAGCTCACCAGTACCATTCTTGCATTCGGTTCATCGTGGCTGATGGATATTTTGATTTCGGAATCTTCTGCATATAATAATGCAGACTATTTTGCGACCGTGATGAATGCGCTTTCCGGCAAGGAAGGTGTCATGACGATTGCAGAGAAATCTCTGAACAACACCACCATCACCATTACGCAGGCACAGGCATCTGCTGTCCGCACGGTGATCATCTTTGTGATTCCGGCTGTTGTTGCCATCATCGGCATTGTGGTCTATATAAGGAGAAAGAATAAATGAACAAGAGAGCCAAAGGCATTGTGCTGGGCAGCAGCGTTTTGGTATTGCTGGGCGGCGCACTTGTCGCACTCAAGCTGACAGAACCGCCTGAACCTGAGGAATCTTCGGAACAATCTTCTTCGACCGAAGTGCCTCTGTGGGCATATTCGAGCGATGAGGTCAGCAAGGTGACGGTGGAACAGCCTGACGGCGACACCTATGCTGTTAACCGCAAAATGGAAAAAGTGGATGATGTGGATGCAGAGGGCAATGCATACACCAAGGATGTGGCAAACTACTATCTGGAAGGGTATGAAGATATCCCGATGGATACCACAGGCATTCGACTGCTTTCCACGAGAGCGACTGCCGCAACTGCCGTAGACACGGTGCAGACGGATACGCCGGAAAGTGACCTTGCACGGTTTGGTCTGGATGATCCGATCAAGGTTACGCTGAATGTGGACGGACAGGATGACATTGTGTTCCTGATTGGCGACATTTGTCCTGAAAGCCTGTATTCGTATATTTCTCTGGGCAATGACACAAAGACCATATACACGATCTCATCTTCCATCATTGCGCCGTACCGTGACAGTATGATGACATATCTTGGTACGCAGCTTACGGAAGAACAGGCGGCAGAGGATACGTCCAATGTGCAGTCTGTGAAAGTTGAGCGTGCAGATTTGGATTATGATTTCCAATTCGAATACGAGCAATTGTATGATTCAGATGTGACGGGCGGTTCTTCCGCCCAGCACATCATGACCGAGCCTGTCCGCTGTCTGCTGAATGCGGAGAAATCTGCGAAGGCGACACACGGCTTGTACGGTTTGGCGGCAACGGAAGTGGTTCTGCCGCATCCGACCAAGGAAGACCTTGCGAAATTCGGATTGGATGAGCCGTTTGTGACAGTGACCTCCAGAAGCAATACCGGCAAAAAGCAGGTCTTTACGATGGGCAACACCTATCAGACAGAGGGCGATACGCCGCAGACATTGCGTTATGGCTATCTGAAAGGGATTGATTGTGTGTATGGTTTCTCTGCGGAGAATGCGATTTACGCAGATATGAAGCCTGAAGATCTGACCTCGAAGCTGGTCATTGAAACGTACGTCTGGGATATTGGCAAGCTGACATACAAAACGCCTGAAACGACACTGGACTTTGACATTGTAGCCACAAATGAAGATGACGCTGTAGTCAAGGTGAATGGCGAAGAAACGGACAAGGAGCGGTATCGTCTGCTGTACACGAGTCTGCTGCAAACATCGGCAGAAGATTTGGTACTGGAAGATGTCGAGCCGACCGAAGAGCCGATGGTGTCGATTTATCTGGCGCGTCAAGACGGAAAAAAGAAGTACACAGTAGATTTTTATGATGCAGGTGGAATGAAGGCATACATTGCGGTAGACGGAAAGGTTTACTTCAAGTGCCGCAAGAGTTATGTTGAAACGCTGGCATCGAACATTTCGATTTATTTTGATACGGACAAAGAGTTTGTGAAAACGTGGTAAACTGACGAAAACTTGAAAGGGGAGATGGAGATGTCTTACATGACTTACAAATCGCGCCCTGTGGTGCGGAACGGAAACACCATCTATTATGGCAGCATGGCGAATGAATATGTTGTTATGATGAATGTGATGTCGGAGAATAAAGAGAACGGGGTTGGGGTAGCAAGCGCAGTGAAATGCTATCTGATGAAAACCGACAAAGACCTGCCACCGATGCAGGCAATCATGCAGACGAGTGAGCGCAACAGTTTGTATGAGGCGCTGGAGCTTGCCAATGCATGGCTGACGCGGCAGGAGCGCGGCTGAGGATAACAAAGCGGCTACGCACGCGAAGCAAAATAAAAGTTTTACGCGATTTTTCTAAAAAATTGAGAAGTCCAGAGGGAATCAATTCCCTCTGGACTTTTCAATATAAAATTCACCTGACAAATAGATAGCGCCGAATAAAAGAGGGTGAGATAAGG
>JAZUJW010000094.1:0-5740 GCA_045642925.1 Oscillospiraceae bacterium | reverse complement strand
GAAAAAACCATTGACATTCGAGTGATTCGAGTTCATATGTGGTAAGGCCATTCCTATCAGTACCACAAGTCAACTACAAGTCACATACAAGTCAAATACAAGTCAAAAACAAGTCCGGTACAAGGGAAATACATTGACAAGCACTCTGAAAAGGGTGCTTTTTTCATGCCATTTTGGAGGTGATACAATGGCAGGAGGATATGACGGCTCTCTGCGGTTTGACGCACGCATCGACAAGGACGACTTCCTGCGCTCTGTCGCAGACCTCGAAAAGGCGCTGACCATGCTGGAACAATCCCTGAAAGGAATGCAGTCCGCCATCACAGGCAATTTTGATGCCATCGAAGCAGAAGCGGAACAGGCGGCATCAGACATTGGCAATATCGCCGCAGAAGCCGAAGCGATCCCGCCATCCGAAGATGTTGCCGTGACCGTATCGGAACAGGGCATACACATTCAGGGTGTTGCTGCCGTTGATGCCGTTATTCGTTTCCGTTGACTACCTGACAAATTTCTTCTTGAGCATCGAGAGATCAGATGCATTGATTTTGCGGTCAGAATTGATATCGGCACGGATTGCCTGTGCTTCATTCAGTTCGGCAGAAGTCAGCAAATACTTTTGCAGCAGCTTCACATCATCTGTATTGATATTACCGTCTGCATTGACATCCCCAAGCAGCATCGGCGTATCATCGACAGGCTTTTCACCCGACTGCGGAACGGATGGTTTTGCTCCATAGCTGTAGACATCGGGAATCTCGTCCAGTGTCAGCATATAGTCACTGTTGTAGACCTGTTTCAGGTAACTTGCAGTGTTGATCTCGTTACTGTCAATGAACGAAGTATGCCATGTCATGAACCAGAGCCATTTTGCACCGTCGGCTTTCATCTTTTCCGGATCGGGAATCGGGCCGTTTTCATGCAGGCAGACAGGCTTGTTTGTCACACTTGCTGTCCGCTGATACATCGAGAACAGAGAATCCGTATGGTTCACATAGGTATCCGCGCCGATGATATCCACATATTCATCGCCCGGATACCAGCCATCCTTGACATCTCCGGAATAGCCGAGATTCCAGATCAGATTGTTCAGTCCCCATTCATTTGTATAGCGGTCATACATGAGCCGCCAGAGCTTTTTGAAGTTTTCTGCGCCGCCTTTGCCCCACCAGAACCATGCGCCGTCAAATTCATGGAACGGTCTCCAGATGACAGGAATATCCGCTTCCTGCAATTCTTTCAGTGCCGCCGCCCCCTTATCCATTCCGGCAATCATTGCGTTATATTCACTTGTGCCGGTTGTCAGGAGTTTTGACCAATCCGGTGTTGCGTCCATGGCTTCGGTATGACTTCCTTTGAAATCTGCGCCGCAATGCCAGCAAATTGTAACGATACCGCCTTTTGCCGCCCATGCTTTTGCACGGCGGTTACATCCGCTGAAATCCTCACCCATATAGTCAAGACCGCGAATGACAGGTAGTTTGCCGCTTGCATTTTTGATAATATTGAATTCATAGTCCTCGCTGCCCATCCATGTGGATTCCTGCTGACCTGCCAGCACATTCTTGCCGTAAGTGTCACAAAGAAACGCATAGAGTGACTGCGTTTTCTGTGTTGCATTCGGATTTGAGAGCTTTGCGTCCGAAGAAATCGTGCCGCCTTGCCACGGTACGACTGTCAGCGTATCCAGATATGTCCATCCCCATGATGATTCGATCGTAACGCTGTTATCACCTGCGAGAAGGTTTGCCGTGATATTGACCGTATCATATTTGCCTTCATCCGTATAGCCGCAGCTGATCGTTCCGGTCTGTTTGCCGTTTACAAGCACATTCTGGATTTTCCCGCCTTCATCATAAGGCTGACTGTAACGGATGCCGAGCGTGTATGCGCCCGCGGACGGTACTTTAATCGCCAACGTGACGGAATCGCCTGCATCCAGCAAACTGATTGCTTTTCCGCCGCTTGCACCTGCCAGTGGAACGACCGATGTTTCTTCGGTTCCCGTATCATAGATTTTTCCGTCTTCCCACTCATATGCATCTGCTGCCGATACAGGAAAAGACTGTATTGCTGAAACGGTCATCATTCCGGCAAGCAGCAGCAGAATACCTTTCTTCATTTTCATTACAATTCCTCCATTTCCATTTGACAAAACGGATTCTACAGAAGGGGAACTGAAAATCCGCTTTGTATCCTTAAGGCAACACCAGCTCTGTGCGGTGTTGTCTTAAACGCATACGCAAACGCTTTTTTGAAATTTGTGCTGAAGTCAAGTGGAATTTTGAGCATTCAGCACAATTTCTATCCTTATTATATCGACTTGATGTCCGAAACGGAATGATGTATCATGAATACAACTTGATTTATTCTACACAATTCAGCTTTTCTCTGAGGCAGGATGTGATACGCAGACGGAGCAAATGAAAAGTCAAGAACAAAGCAGCGATTAGCAAATTCCAGCGATTTGACACGAAGCAATATGAATCATACGGCTCATTACGGTGAGCCGCTCATTTTTTGCCATTCGTATCTTGAAGAAATCGAAATATTATTGTATAATGATATAATTATGATAGCTGTCAGAAAAATGAACAGACTGTGCCAGAAGGAATATTCAGCAAGTTCTGGTTTGCCACATTTATCGTTTGCATATGACAATGCACCGTCTCTGATCCGGCTTGCCGATATGAAAGGGCAAGCCGCCTGCGATGCCATCGGCGGCTGTGAAAAATGCGGAATCAGGTTTTTGTATTTGACTGATCACACAAAAGCGCCGCCCATTATTTTGGCGGCGCTTCGTTTATTTGCATTCATAACCAGTCAAAGCAGTATTATTCAGTTCTGCCGTTGAATCATTGTTTTATATGTACTGCTTCACTCATATTGCAGAGTGCTGCGCAGAGGTCTTTCAGACCTTTATCATCGCTGTCCATAGCCTTATAGATATAATGATAGATATAATATCCATTCAGATTCTCTTTCCGAACTTCATGGGCGAAATTTCCTTTTCAATATAGAACAGATTCGGATTCAGTTCATTCTGGTTTGCACCAGTGAATGTTTTGTTGTAGTACAGACGAAGCTTCGGGGTGGATTTCAGCAGCGGTTCTGTAGGCGGTCACAAACTTGGTGCGGTATCGCCTACGATTGTATGATATCTGCTTGACAGAAAGAACGGAATGATATATAATGAATACAACTTGACCTTTTCTCCACTGATTATTTTATGGCTCTATCAAATTGGGTAATTTGAAAGTACATTCTTGATGAATTGTGAGATGATGAAATGTTCAGGATCATTTGTATGGGACTCGGTTATGAACACGAGTCTGATTTTGTGATTGATCGGCAGAACGGCTATCCCCATTATCTTGCGCTCCTTGTGCGCACGAAATGTCGGTTTCGCGTAGAGAATGAGATCCGTTCCTTCCCGCCGAACACTTTCATTCTGTATGAACCCAATGTACCGCAGTTCTATGCCGCTGACAGTGAACCGTATGTAGATGACTGGATACAGTTTGAAAGCGAACCGAAAATCATGCAGTCATTCGGACTTCCATTCAATACGCCGCTACCGATTCCCGATTGGACGCATCCCGAATACTATTTCAAGGTGATATGCAGTGCATTTTTTCGGAAATTCAATCATGATACTGTCATCAATTCGCTGTTCACTGCAATGCTGACCGATTATTCGGTGATTCCCCTTCTGCCGCCAAAAGCGCTTCCCTATATCGGTGAATTGATTGTCATTCGACAGAAAATCAACGCACAGCCACAAAAGGAATGGCGTGCTGAAACAGTTGCCGCTTCACTGCATATCAGTGTTTCCTATTTTCACCGCATCTATAAAGAGGCTTTTCGGACTTCCATGATGCAGGATGTCATCCACAGCAGGATTGAAGCGGCAAAAAATCTGCTGCAGTGTACCGGAATGAATGCTGAGGAAATTGCTGACCACTGCGGCTATGCAAATCCGGAACATTTTTCAAGGCAATTCAAAAAATATGTTGGCGTTTCTCCGGATATCTGGCGGCGGCAGCAATAACTTCGTGCGGTGTTGCCTTAAGGCAACACCGCACAAAGCACGCCTGACGGATTGGCGGCACATCTGCTTGCAGAACCCCCCACAGCATTGATGCAACAGTGCTGTGGGGGGTTCTATATACTATTTATATACTATTCGAAAAGTGCAAGGCATTTTCTGAACATTTCATTCAGTTGTGTCCAGTCTTTGTTTTTATCGTTGGGCAGCTGATCTGCGGCGTTTTGAATGCTGCTGAATTCGGACGCGATGTAATCTTCCAGCACAGGGATTTTGTCGATCAGTTCTGCTTCAACGACATTTTGTTTTCGTGAAATGAGTTCCTGAATGGTGGAATACAGTGCATCATTTGCGTCCGGTTCATTTAATAAAGTATTGAACAAAACAGGCGGCGGCGTTTGATGCGTCAGGATCCAGTTGCAAGCCATCAGCGGACGCAGTACATAGAAGTATTTTTTCAGTTTCACTTTCTCCTTGTTGCTGATATAGGCTTTATAATTTGTTTTCGCGGTACTCAGATAGTGATAAAGTCCGGCTTTGCAGGAGAAGAAAGAATCAATCTGCGGCGTGATTTCGGCAATGATCGGGTGCGTTGCGTAAACGATCGGAGAATGGATCCACTCGAATACAGTTGGATTGGAACAATGCAATAGACGGAACAATTTTTGAATATCCCAGCCATTGATGTCATAAACTTCATTCATTTCCAGTTCCAGAACATCACGGGTTTTCTCAAGTTTCAGATACCATTCCATGTTGTGTGCATAAATAAAGCGTACATCATAATCGCTGTCAGGAGAAGCAAATCCCCATGCACGGCTGCCGGATTCTACCGCATGAAAAATTTTAATATTGTGTTCCGATTCAGAAGCATTCAGTTTCTTGCGGATTTCATCTGTGATTTCCATGTTTATCCCTCCTTGGTGCCCTCATTATAGCATAGGAAGCAGAAAAAGTCAATTGCCATGAAACAAGCTCTGTTTTGCTTCGATTTTCAAGTGTTCTTTCTGATCGGATGCCGTATGACCGTTTTCCACTTTTCCGCTGCGACCTTTCTTGCATCGGAAAGATAAATCTCATGATGCAGGCGCGTATCGGAAAAATCGGGTTCATATCCATTGTCGGCAATGAACTGATGCATGATCTCGACAGTTTGCGGCTCATTATCAAATGCGCCGATGTGCATGACCTGCACGCACAAGCCCTCATCTATGGTCAGAAATTCGGCTTTCGAACACTCTATTTTTTTCTTTTTCGATGCCGTTTCTACTGCCCAGTCAAAATCTTTTTTCGTGATGAAATCAGGCAGACGGATGACGGATATCCAGCAGAAAGCGGATTTGTTGCTGTAATCAACGCCGTCAATTCCCTCCTGCCACCAGAAGCCCTCTAACGGCGGAACGACATAATCGAAAAAACCTTCAATGCGGTAGTCAGTCTTGTAACTCATTTTCAATGTATAGGCAATCGCATATAGAATGCTGATTGCCGACTGATATTCGCCGCCTTCTTCATTTGGATTCCCTTTGCCGCGCACGGCAATGTAGTTTGCTTTCGGGACATTCACAATTTCAGGTTTGTTCTTTGGCATATAAAATTCTTTGTATTCTTTTTTAAAGTCAAATGACATTTTTCATTCCTCCGCATTTTTGCTTGTCAAACACCGCCTGAAGTCAGTTTTTCTTCAGGCGG
>JAZUJW010000093.1:0-68018 GCA_045642925.1 Oscillospiraceae bacterium | reverse complement strand
GCTGTTGCAGTTGCTTCTTCTGCTGATAAGACCTTCTCTTATATTCCTGATTGCTCTGTCCTTGATATTCCTGTGGATGCAGACTATGTTTACATCTGCCAGAACAACACCATCTATGGTACTGTTTACCACGAATTGCCGAACACCAAGGGCCATGAGCTGGTTGCTGACGTTTCTTCCTGCTTCCTCTCTGAGCCGATCGATGTGAAGAAGTATGGCGTCATCTATGGCGGCGTTCAGAAGAACGTTGGCCCTGCTGGTGTTGTCATCGTTATCGCTCGTGAAGATCTGATTCCTGAAACACCGTATGTTCAGAACACTCCTACCATGCTGAACTGGAAGATTCAGGCTGACAATGGTTCTATGTACAATACGCCTCCTTGCTATGGCATCTACATCTGCGGCAAGGTCTTCAAGTGGCTGAAGAAGATGGGCGGTCTGGAAGCAATGAAAGCCCTCAACGAGAAGAAGGCTGCGATCCTCTATGACTTCCTCGATTCCAGCAAGATGTTCAGAGGTACTGTCCGCAAGGAAGACCGTTCCCTGATGAATGTTCCTTTTGTTACCGGCAACGAAGAACTGGATGCAAAGTTTGTTGCAGCAGCTAAGAAGGAAGGCTTCGAGAACCTGAAAGGTCACAGAACTGTTGGCGGTATGCGTGCTTCTATCTACAATGCTATGCCGATCGAAGGCGTTGAGAAGCTCGTTGCCTTCATGAAGAAGTTCGAAGAAGAAAATTCTTAATGGCCGCTCTCATAGCATGCTTTTACCTGATTGGAATCGGGCTGATTCTGTTTGGGATGCTCCAAAAGAAATCTCCGCAAAGTCAGCCCCATTATCAAACTGCAAAAATTGTCGGATACAAGAATGTGGCAGGAGAAAATCTGTGCTTTGACGTTCTGAATTATCTGATGGAAGTTGTACAGCCTGTTGCCTGCGTGATTCTGGATGATGGTTCTTTCAAAGAGGTGCCAATGCACTTGCAGGTGACCATGAAAACGCTGGAAATCTATCCGAGTTTGAAGTTCGGCGGGGAAGCGGATGTCCTTTTTTATGGCGATAATCCGCGTATATGCTATCTTTGCAATCACCCGCTTGCTGAAAAGCCTGTACAGTTTTCTTCTGCAATTGTGATTGGAATTGCGTTTCTGGTATTAGGCGTGATTTGTACAATTGTGGCTTTGATGGGAATCTGACGATTTTTATATATTTATTGAAAGGAAGTATTGACCATGTTTCAGGTTCAGACTTTGAATAAAATTTCTCCCGTTGGTCTTGCACAGCTCGGCGACAACTATCAGGTTGCTGATGCCTGCGAGAATCCTGATGCCATTCTCGTGCGTTCTGCTGTTATGCACGACATGACCTTTGGCGACAACCTTCTTGCAATTGCAAGAGCTGGCGCTGGTGTCAACAACATTCCCTGCGACCGCTGCGCAGAAGAAGGCATTGTTGTCTTCAACACGCCCGGTGCAAATGCAAACGGCGTAAAGGAACTGGCACTTGCTGGTATGCTGCTTGCTTCCCGTGATATCGTTGGTGGTATCAACTGGGTTCAGACCATCAAGGGCGAAGAAACCATCGCAAAAATGGTTGAAAAAGGAAAGTCCAAGTTTGCAGGTACCGAAATTAAGGGCAAGAAGCTTGGTATCATCGGTCTGGGTGCAATCGGCGGCCCGCTTGGTAATGCTGCAACCGCACTCGGCATGGAAGTATATGGCTGCGACCCGTATATCTCTGTTGAAGCTGCATGGAATCTGTCCCGCGAGATCAAGCACGTAAAGACGCGTGATGAGATCTTCAAGAACTGTGATTTCATTTCGATTCATGTTCCGCTCATCAAGAATGCTGATCCTGCTGTCAACACCGAGAAGATGATCAACGCAGAAACCATTGCTATGATGAAAGACGGCGTTATCATCCTGAACTTTGCTCGTGACCTTCTGGTTGATGATGAGGCAATGGAAGCTGCATTGAAGTCCGGTAAGGTTCGCAAGTACATCACTGACTTCCCGAATGCAAAGTCTGCAAACATGGAAGGTGTAATTGCAATCCCGCACCTTGGCGCTTCTACTGAAGAAGCTGAGGACAACTGCGCTGTCATGGCATCCAAGGAACTGGTTGATTATCTGGAAAACGGCAACATCCGCAACAGTGTCAACTTCCCGAATGCTGAGATGAATGCAGTCGGCAAGAAGGTTTGCGTCCTGCACAAGAATGTGCCGAGCGTCATCGCAACCCTGACCAATGCCATCAGCAATGCAGGCGGCAACATCGAGAACATGGTCAATGCAAGCCGTAAGGAGTACGCATACACCATGATGGATGTTACCGGTATTGAGATTCCTGCTTCTGCGATTGATGCAATGAAGGCAAATGACGGTGTCATTCGCGTTCGCGTGATTGGCTGATTTAGAAGGTATGATAAAATCCCTCTGTATCAAATGCGATACAGAGGGATTTTTTTAAGATATTGAATACTCTTTGATGTCGAATACCTGCATTTCAGAAATCGTACCATCTGTTTCAATCATGCGAAGCGCAGAGAGTTTACCGTTTTGATAATAGCGATACAGTGTGTGGTAAAGTGTTGTACCTTGCGGATCCGTTTCAGATGAAAGCCAGATTTCACAGACATAGTCTTCATTACCGACTTTCGTGTTATAGCTTTGCATGAAATCCATCGTGTAGCGACTGGTTGGTGCAACACCAAAACAGTAGATATAAAGATTCGGGAAGGCGGCACCTGTCGATACCCATTCACCTTTTTCTTTGATTTCTGCCCCATTTGCGCTGCGCTGAATGGTTTCTCTTGTGGTAAAGAAACTGCCGTCCGTACCAATTTTCAGTTTTGCGATATCATCGCCTTCTGCATGGGTGTAAGTGTATTCTGCAATTTCAGAACCAATCGTGCCGTCCATGGAAAACAAATACTGCGAAGCGGTCATGGTCATGACATCGTTCTGCAAATTTCCGGCAATGGTTTCTGCGATCGTCGTTTCTGACGTGATCTCACTGCCCACCGTTTCCGATGCGCGATAGTCAAAATGCAGCGATTTCACTGCACGCCGATAGAAACAGAAGGGGAATGTTCCAAGCAGATAAATGGTTAAGCACATTGTCAGTACAAGAAGAATCATTAGGATACGAACACGCAGACTGTGTTTCTTGGGCGCAATCGGAAGGAGAGGTTCTACTGTCGCATCGCTGTCAACCGACTGAAAAAAGTCAGGTTTTACAATTTGCGGGATCTCAAAACCGTATTCATCGGTCTGTGGCTTATTGGTGTCCTGTTGGCTCATAATTTGCTCCCTTATGTGATTTATGACTTTTCGTCATCCTGTTCCTGCGTGAAATGATTCAGCAGAAACGTCAACAGAACGATTACACCAATAACAATGAAAATACCGAGCATACCAAAGCCCATGTATTTCAGGTTGTCAAGAAAGCTCTGGGGATGAAATTCCATTGGATAAAGCATGAAAACACCTCCTGATTAGTGTAAGAAGAAGTTGAGGATCAAGCCGCCTGCAATGACGGATGCGATCTGACCGGATACATTGACACCGGTTGCCTGCATCAGAATGAAGTTGGTCGGATCTTCTTTCAGCGCCATCTTATGCACGACTCTGCCAGACATCGGGAATGCGGAAATGCCTGCCGCACCGATCATCGGGTTGATTTTCTTTTTCAGGAACAGGTTGAGGAATTTGGCAAACAGAACGCCGCCTGCTGTATCGAAAATGAATGCGACCAAACCGAGTCCAAGAATCAGAAGCGTATCGAACTTGAGGAAGTTTTCTGCCTGCATCTGCGAAGCAATCGTGATACCGAGGAAAATCGTCACGAGGTTGGCAAGTACCTTTTGTGCGGTTTCGGAGAGATTGTCCAACACGCCGCATTCACGCAGAAGGTTGCCGAACATCAGGAAACCGACCAATGCAACGGATGCAGGGGCAATCAGTCCGGCGATGATGGTAATGCAAATCGGGAACAGGATTCGTGTCGTTTTGGAAACAGGACGCTGTGTGTACTCCATGTGAATCATGCGTTCTTTTTTGCTGGTCAGAAGTTTGATGATCGGCGGCTGAATGATCGGGACAAGTGCCATATAGGAATAAGCAGCGACCATAATTGCACCGATATACTGCGTATTGAGTTTCTGTCCGACAACAATAGAGGTCGGGCCGTCTGCTGCACCGATGATGGCGATAGAAGCGGCGTCATTCGTATCGAAAAACACAGAAGAAAGACAAAGCGTAAAGAAGATACCGAACTGTGCTGCAGCACCGAACAGCATCAAAACAGGATTGGACAAAAGCGGGCCGAAGTCGATCATAGCACCGATGCCAATAAATAAAATCAGCGGAAACAACTCATTGGCAATTCCGGCGTTGTAGAGAATGCTCAGAGGACCTTCTTCAGCGCCTTGTGTCACAGCACCCGAAAGCGGAAGGTTGACCAGAATCGCTCCGAATCCCATCGGAAGCAGCAGACTGGGCTCCATGTCTTTTTTGATGGCGAGGTAGATCAGGACAGCGCCGATCGCCCACATGACCACCATCTTCCAGTCCAGATTGAGAATGTTTTGGTATAGAACTTCCATATACAGTTCCTTTCTGATGGGAGCAATGAAATTTCGGCAAAAGAAAAAGACTTTTATCGCAGCAGAATACATCTGCTGCGATAAAAGTCTTGCCATTTACGTTCCGTGCGGATATGAAATTCTTCATATCGGGCATGACGACGCGAAACACAAAATTATCCGGTCATTCTTTTGCAGGCTACTCCCTTTTATCGTTACTAGCATACCACAATTTTAAGAAAAAGTCAAGCTTTTCTTTATAATAATTTCATCAAATCGGTTATTTCCGATTCATTCGGAACTGTTTGGGTGTCATTCCGCGGCTCTGCTTGAAACTCTTTATCATGTGGCTGCAATCTGAAAAACCGGTTTCCTGACTGATGTAATTCAGGTCAAAATCGGTGAATAACAAGTATTCCTCGACCTGAAATAACCGCATAGATTCGATGTATGTTTTACAGCTTTTGCCGTATATTTCTTGAAAACGCTTGGCAAAATAGGAATAGCTCATGCCGCAGATCTCTGCCAGTTCATTGACACGGATGCCATCACAAATATGTGCATCAATATATTCGGTAATCGAATAGATATCACAGTTTGCATCTTCCGCAAAGGTTTCGCTGTCAACCGAAAAACCACTTTTCTGCCATGAGCGAAGCATTTGCACCAGCAGCTCATATATTTCTGAACGGATAATGAGATCATAGCCATAATGTTTCTCTCGTATTTCATTCACGCAGTTCCAGAACATCTTCTTCAGGTCGATGGAATTCTGAAATCCGACCGGAAAGACAGGAAGCATCCCGCGCTTTTCGGCGCTGCGGAAAATACTCCGCAGTTTTGGTGCATATGTGACAGTGGCATTGAACTGGTTGATATCAAACTTGATGCCGAGATACCGAAGCGGCTTTTCATCGACACTATAAATTGCATGAATAGACTTTGGATGGAACAGCATCAAATCGCCGCTGTGAATCAGATAGCGATGTTCACCCGTCTGCATTTCTGCACTGCCTTCTTCCAGATAGATGAGTTCTGTGTAATAATGCCAGTGCGGTTTGATCGGGAACGGCTTTTCCGAGGTGTCATAATCAAAGCATTCGATCGGAGATTCTAAAATATCTCCGCTTTCAAATAATGTATGCATGGTCATCGCTCCTTAAAATCGTTTTTTACAATTCATGGATAAGAATATTATAGCACATTATTTTGAAAAATGCTATACTGTAATACAGAAATTTACAAAAAATAAGGAGCGCTTATGGATTCATTTCAATTTTATAGTCCAACGGAATTTGTCTTCGGAAAAGATGCAGAACAGCAAATCGGTGCACTGATTCAGAAACATGGCGGTTCTCGTGTGCTGGTGCATTATGGTTCCGGTTCGGCAGTCCGTTCGGGATTAATGGATGTTGTAAAGCAGCAATTGGAAGCAGCAGGTTTATTTTATATGCTGTTGGGCGGTGTTCAGCCGAACCCCAAAGATACCAAGATCCGCGAGGGCATTGAAATCTGCAAATCGAACAATATTGATTTCATTCTTTCTGTCGGCGGCGGTTCGTGCATTGACAGCAGTAAGGCAATCGCACTCGGAACGCTGTATGATGGCGATTTCTGGGACTTTTACGGTACCGGAAAGAAAGTCGAGCGTGCTCTGCCAATCGGTACAGTGCTGACGATTGCCGCAGCGGGCAGTGAAGGTTCAGGCGGTTCCGTTGTCACGAAAGAATCTACGCTGGAGAAGCGAGATGTCGGTTCGGATTTGCTTCGCCCACGTTTTTCGGTACTCAATCCCGAAAGAATGTTCACATTGCCGCCGTATCAGACCGCCTGTGGTGCGACAGACATTATGGCGCATATTTTTGAACGTTATTTTACCACTACAAAAGAAGTGGAAGTGACTGACCGTCTTTGTGAAGCACTGCTTCTGACAATGATTCGGGAAACGCCGCGTGTGCTGAAGAATCCGCAGGATTTCGATGCCCGTGCCAATATCATGTGGGCAGGAACCGTTGCACATAATGATATCATTGGATGTGGAAGAGCACAGGACTGGAACAGCCATGCGCTTGAACATGAACTTTCAGGACTTTATGATGTGGCACACGGTGCAGGATTAGCTGTTGTCATGCCCGCATGGATGGAATATGTCGTTGATACGGATGTAATGCGCTTTGCGAAAGTTGCGGTACGTGTCTGGGGCTGTCAGATGAACTACGATAATCCGAAAGAAACCGCTATCGCCGGCATTCACGCATTCCGTTCTTTCCTGCATTCTATCGGAATGCCGATCAATTTCGAGGAACTTGGTGCAAAAGAATCGGATATTCCGTATCTTGTCGATAAGCTTGGTGTCGAAAACGGAGTCCGAAACGGTTTCCGTCCGCTGAATGCACAGGATGTCACAAACATCTATCAAATCGCAGCACACGCTTCACTTGAATAAGGAGGTACTCCAATGAAAGCATTGTTTATTGGCGGAACCGGTACGATCAGCATGGCGATCACGCGTCTTTCGATACAAAAAGGTTGGGAACTGTATTTGTTGAACCGTGGAAACCGCACGGACGAACTGCCCGACAGTGTCCATGTATTGAATTGTGATATCAATGACGAAGCGGCAGCGGCTGCTTTACTGGATGGAATGCAGTTTGATACGGTATGCGACTTTATTGGTTTTGTTCCGCAGCAATTGGAACGCGATTATCGCCTGTTTGCTGGAAAGACCAAGCAGTTTATGTATATCAGTTCTGCATCGGCATATCAGAAGCCAATGTCGAATTTCCGCATTACGGAGGGAACACCACTGGTCAATCCGTATTGGGAATATTCACGGAACAAGATCGCCTGCGAAGAATTTCTCATGCGCAAATACCGTGAAGAAGGTTTCCCGATTACGATTATTCGTCCCAGCCATACCTATGATGAGCGTAGTGTACCGATGGGTGTACACGGAAACGGCGGAAGCTGGCAGGTCGTAAAGCGCATTATGGAGGGCAAACCTGTCATTATTCATGGTGACGGCACTTCTCTCTGGACGATGACGCATAATTCCGACTTTGCCAAAGGCTTTGTCGGCTTGATGGGCAACATTCACGCCATTGGCGAAGCGTTCCAGATCACATCGGATGAAACGCTTACATGGAATCAGATTTACCAGACCATTGCTGATGCATTGGGCGTAGAACTGCATCCGTACTATGTTGCATCGGATTTTCTTGCCGCTGTCAGCGATTACGACTTTACAGGTTCACTGATTGGCGACAAGGCGAATTCTGTGGTGTTTGAAAATACAAAACTGAAACGCGCCGTCCCTGAATTTCAGGCAACAGTACGTCTTGACCAAGGAATTCGTGCCACATTGGAAAATGTATTGGCGAATCCTGCCCTGCAAACGCCTGATGATGCCTTTGATACATGGTGTGACCGCGTGATTTCTGCTTTGGAGAATGCAAAAACCGCGATCCTCAAGGAAAATTGATTTTATCGTCCCGATTTGTTGAGGAGTCTTGACGGGACAAAGATACTATTGTATGCGCATATCGTCTGCGTACTCCGAACATCAAAGGGTTGGCAATGTACTTGTTAAGGAGAGGGGTGACAAGTACATTCGTGCCAACCATAATCGTTCTCGTATTACAGAAGCAGCATAGAAAAGAGGGGTGGTGAAACTGCGGTGTCATTGCCGCAGTTTCCGCCGCGATTGGATTGTTCCTTCTGTGATATATTTGCCAAGGTCGTCTTATGTGCAGTCTGACCCCTGTACATAAGAGTCTTCCCCATATGAATCCGCTCTTTCTTTTACCTCATGCGCTTTCAGGCGTATGAGGCCATTTTTTAAGATTTCGATTTGTAATTTTTAATAATAATTTTTATTGACAGAAGCCTTAGAATATGGTATGCTTATTCTAGCAGATATTCTGCACATTATAAGTTTATTTGGAGGAGTACATATGGAATATGAAGTTCGAAACGCCCCATTACCCGTTCTGATTTGCAGATTGCAGCCCGGTGAAGCCGTGGAATGTCAGAGAGGCGCAATGTCCTGGATGACAACGACCATTTCGATGAGTACCGGTCTTTCCGGTGGCGGCGGCGGTGGTTTGCTGGGTGCACTTGGCAAAATGGCAAAGAGTGCCGTCACAGGAGAATCCATTTTCCGCAATACCTACGTTGCAGAACGTGGTGCTGGTGAAATTGCTTTTGCCGCAACATTCCCTGGCAATATCCTTTGCTTCAATGTCAGCGAAATGCCAATCGTTGCACAGAAATGTGCTTACCTTGCCAATACGCCCGGCGTAAATATGAACCTGTTCTTCCAGAAGAAAATTGGCGCAGGTCTGTTTGGCGGCGAAGGCTTCATTATGCAGCGCTTCACAGGAAATGGCATGGTCTTTCTCGAAATCAATGGCTGTATCTGCGAATATACACTTGCGCCGGGACAGTCCATGTTGGTGGATACGGGTTATCTGGCTGCAATGGAAGAAACCTGTACAGTTGACATAGAATCGGTCAAAGGCATTGGAAATGCGCTGCTTGGCGGCGAAGGCTTGTTCAATACCCGTGTGACAGGCCCAGGCCGTATTTGGCTGCAAACGATGCCGGCAAACGTACTGGCGGGTGCGATTCAGCCGTATATTGTCACAAAATCGAACTAATTCAGCATATCATAGCCGTCCGTTTCATTACGGGCGGCTTTTTTCTGCTGATATCGCCGTTTGTTCTGACAGTTTCCATCGTTTTTCGCAGGATTTAGGCAATCTTCCGAAAAATGTGTTTTTGCAATGGATATTCTTGCGAATTCTTCTTTTTAGTGGTATAATACTCAGGTTCAATGAAATAGAAAAGAGGAATATGAAAATGGAAGCTGTCCATAACAAGAAAACAGAAGAAAAAATTAAACCGAAGCTGTTATCCGTTATGAAAGGATACACAGGCGCACAATTTGCAAAAGATGTCGTAGCGGGCATCATTGTCGCAATCATTGCGCTGCCGCTTTCGATTGCACTGGCACTGGCATCCGGTGTCGGCCCTGAACAGGGGTTGTATACCGCCGTGACGGCAGGCTTTTTCGTTTCGCTGCTGGGCGGCAGCCGTGTACAGATTGCCGGCCCGACTGCGGCTTTTGCAACAATTGTAGCAGGCATCGTCGCCTCGAAAGGCATGGACGGACTTGCGGTTGCTACAGTGATGGCAGGTATCATGCTGATCCTGATGGGTTTGTGCCGTTTCGGTAAACTGATCAAGTACATTCCAAGCACCATCACTTCAGGTTTCACATTCGGTATTGCTGTGACCATTCTGATTGGTCAGGTGAAAGATTTCATGGGGTTGAAATTCCAGAACAGCCCTGTCGAAACCGTCGATAAGATTCTCGAAATCGGCAGATGCATCGGTACGATCAATCCACTCGCAGTACTGGTTGGTTGTATTTCGCTTGCGATTTTGATTCTTTGGCCTAAGAAACTGCAAAAAATTCCCGCTTCCCTGATCGCAGTCATTGTCGGTTCACTGATTGTCGGTCTGACGGACATGGATGTGAATACCATCGGTGACCTGTATTCGATTTCTGCGGCGGCACCGAAATTCCATATGCCGTCCTTTTCGTTGGCACGCATCCGCGAACTCCTTCCTGATGCGTTCACGATTGCAATATTAGCAGCCGTGGAGTCCCTGCTTTCTGCGGTTGTTGCAGATGGTATGATTGGTTCGAAACATCGTTCCAACATGGAATTGATTGCACAGGGTGTTGGCAATATGGCATCTGCCTGCTTTGGCGGCATTCCTGCGACAGGTGCAATTGCCCGAACCGCCGCAAACGTCAAAAACGGCGGCAGAACGCCGATCGCAGGTATTGTTCATGCGATTGTTGTTCTTCTGATCCTTGTTTTGCTGATGCCTTATGCCGCACTGATCCCAATGCCAACCATTGCTGCGATTTTGTTTGTCGTTGCATACAATATGTGTGGATGGCGGACGATTCGCAATACCCTCCGCACGGCACCCCGCAGTGATATTCTGGTCATGATGGTCACGCTGATTCTGACAGTCGTTTTTGATTTGGTTGTCGCAATCGGCGCAGGCATTGTACTGGCAGCACTGCTGTTTATGAAGCGTATGGCAGATGTCACGGAGGCACATGACTGGGTCTATGCAGAGGAAGACGACGATCCTGACCGTATCGCGCTGAAGAAAGTGCCTGCAAGAACCCGTGTTTACGAAATTAACGGCCCTATGTTCTTTGCAGCATCGGATAAATTCCATTATGTACTGCATGATACGGAAGATATTGATGTCCTGTGCATCCGTATGCGTAATGTGCCCGCAATGGATGAAACAGGTGTCGAAGCATTGCGTCATATCGTGGACAAATGTCAAAAGCATCATATTGCCGTAGTTTTCTCTCATGTCAATGAGCAACCGATGCACGCCATGGAAAAAGCAGGCTTCCTTGAGAAGATCGGCAAAGAAAACTTCTGCGACCATATTGATACGGCATTGCTGCGCGCTGCTGAACTGGAGAAGACCGCCGCAAAAGTATAACATCATAGAAAGGATTGCATATGAAACGACTGCTGTGCTATTTGCGTGAATATCGTATCCAATGCATTGCGGCTCCGCTTTGCAAAATGTTAGAAGCCTCATTTGAACTCTGTGTTCCGTTGGTCGTTGCTGCGATCATTGACCGCGGCATTCCCATGGAAGATAACGGCTATCTTCTGCGGATGTGTCTGCTGATGGTGCTTCTTGGGGCAATCGGATTGACGAGTACATTATTTGCACAGTATTTTTCAGCAAAAGCCGCAGTCGGATTCGGAACGAAACTGCGTCATGCTATGATGGAACATATCCAATCCTTAAGTTTTTCTGACCTTGACCGTATCGGTACTTCCACGCTGATCACACGCATGACAGGGGATGTCAATCAGGTGCAGACGGGTGTCAATCTGACACTGCGTCTGCTTCTGCGTTCTCCGTTTATCGTTCTGGGTGCATTGGTCATGGCATTTATAGTAGACTGTAAAACAGCAATTATTTTTTCTGCAATGATTCCTGCACTGTCTATTGTGGTGTTCGGCATCATGCTGCTTACGATTCCGATGTATCGAAATGTACAGGGACAGCTGGACAACCTGACCGAACGGACGCGGGACAATCTGAACGGATTCCGTGTGATTCGGGCATTTGGCAGAGAACAGCATGAAATCAATGCGTTTACGCAAGAAAATGGTTTTCTGACTGCGATGCAGAATCGTGTTTCACGCATCTCTGCATTGATGAATCCGCTTACCTATGTCATTGTCAATGGCGCATTGATCGCACTGCTTTTTAGCGGCGCTTTGCAGATCGAATGCGGGGTACTGAAGCAGGGGCAGGTGGTTGCACTTTACAATTACCTCTCACAGATTCTGGTTGAGCTGATCAAACTTGCAAATCTGATCATCAATCTGACGAAATCCGCGGCATCTGGTGACCGTATTGCTGATTTTCTTGCTGACGGCGGCGAAATGGATGTGTCCGATGATGTACAGGTGTCAACAGCCAAGCGTGGAACGGTACAGTTCGACCATGTCAGCTTTTCCTATGAAAATGCCGCAGAACCATCTCTTTCGGATATTTCATTCACAGCACAGCAAGGTGAGATGATCGGTATTATCGGTGGAACGGGTGCAGGAAAATCGACACTTGTCAATCTGCTTGGCCGCTTCTATGAGGTCACAGACGGAAAACTGACCATTAACGGCATCGACAGCCGCAATTTCCCGAAAACTGCACTGCGTGCCCGCATTGGATTTGTCCCGCAGAAAGCAGTGTTGTTTTCTGGAAGCATCCGCGAGAATTTGCGCTGGGGTAATGACAATGCCACAGACGAAGAACTCATGGAAGCAGTACGGGCAGCACAGGCATCGGATGTCATCGCTGCCAAAGCAAATGGCTTGGACGAATTGCTCACCGAAAATGGCGGCAACCTCTCCGGGGGACAGCGGCAGCGTTTGACCATTGCCCGTGCATTGGTGCGAAAGCCCGAATTTCTTGTACTGGATGACAGTACATCCGCACTGGATTTTGCCACAGAAGCTGCATTACGCAAGGCACTACGGAACTTGCCGTATCATCCGACCGTTTTTCTGGTATCCCAGCGCACAGCATCCCTTCGGTTTGCAGACCATATTCTGGTATTAGATGATGGTATCGCAGTTGATTATGGTACGCATGATGAATTGCTTTCTCGCTGTGATATATATCGGGAGATCCATGAATCGCAGTTTTCAAAAGGGGAGGCGACAGCATGAAATTACATGGCGCAGAATGGAACGCGCTGCGCAAGATGCTTCGCTATCTTCGCGGCAGCAAAATGGCAATGTGGTGGACAATGGTTTGTTCGATTTGTTCAGTTATTCTGACGCTGAATGTGCCGATTCTGGTCGGCGATACACTGGACTTTATGATTGAAGCAGGAAATGTCGATTTTCCATCCATTTTCAGGGTGCTAGTGACGATTGCAGTCTGTGTGGCAGTCAATGCGCTGATGCAGTGGTTTATTTCCATCATCGGCAATCGGATTGCATTTCAGACAGTGCAGCACATTCGTGATGATGCGATGCAGAAGATTCAATCATTGCCGGTTTCTTATTTGGATGGGCATTCTACAGGTGAAACCGTCAGTCGTATGATCGCAGATGCGGATGCCGTCGCTGACGGACTTCTGATGGGCTTCACACAGCTTTTTACAGGAATCTGCACGATTGTCGGTACGTTAGCATTCATGCTTCGGATTCATATTACTATTACGATCGTTGTTGTGAGTCTCACACCGCTTTCGCTTTTTGCCGCAAAATATATCGCTTCCAAAACTTACACGATGTTTCATGCGCAATCGGATGCCCGTGCCAGACAGACCGCATTTCTCAATGAAATGATTCAGAATCAGCGTATCGTCAAGACATTTGGCCATGAAAAACAGACGCTTTCTAAATTTGATGAACTGAATGGCACGTTAGGAGAATGTTCACTGAAAGCGACGTTCTTTTCCTCATTGACCAATCCCGTAACACGTTTTGTGAATGCGGTCGTCTATGCCGCTGTCGGCTTCACGGGCGCAGTTGCCGCTGTACATGGGAACATTACAATTGGTGGATTATCTACATTTCTTTCTTACGCAAACCAGTACACAAAACCATTTAATGAGATTTCGGGCGTCATAACCGAACTTCAAAATGCGCTTGCCTGCGCAGACCGTATCTTTAAGCTGTTAGAACAGCCTGTATGCGAACCGGATGTGCCAAATGCCAGTGTCCTTACAAATCCCAAAGGAAACGTCACGTTTTCGGATGTCAGTTTCTCTTATACCACAGAACGTCCCTTTATTCAGCATTGCAATTTGAATATCAAATCCGGTCAGCATATTGCGATTGTCGGGCCGACAGGCTGCGGCAAAACAACCCTCATCAATTTGCTGATGCGGTTTTATGATGTGACAGATGGTACACTTTGCATAGACGGCACTGACATTCGTGCCATCACACGCGAAAGCCTGCGCCGAAATATCGGCATGGTCTTACAGGATACATGGCTTTGCAGCGGTACGATTCGTGACAATATCAGCATGGGCAAGCCCGATGCCACAGAAGAAGAAGTCATTGCCGCAGCGAAATCTGCCCACGCACATTCCTTTATCCGCCGTCTGCCGCAAGGATATGATACAGTCATTTCGGATAAATCCGGTGCGCTTTCGCAGGGACAGCGGCAACTGCTGTGCATTGCGCGGCTGATGCTCGCTTTGCCGCCTATGCTGATTCTGGATGAAGCAACTTCTTCCATTGATACCCGCACGGAACTGAAAATTCAGTCTGCATTTCAGAAAATGATGCAAGGACGAACCAGCTTGATTGTCGCACATCGACTTTCTACGGTGCAGGAAGCCGATTGGATTCTGGTTATGAAAGACGGAAATATCATTGAACAGGGGACGCATGAAACACTGCTTTCGCAAAACGGTTTTTATGCAGTTCTATATCATAGTCAATTTGCGCCATAATTTCTACAAACATCCTGCTGGTCAAAATCAGCAGGGTGTTTTTTTAGAAAATCATGATGAGGGTGAAATATTTTGAAGTAAAACGTGTCTATATGAGTGAGGGACCTCGAAAGGAGGCGACACATGAACGATACAGAAATTCTCGCATTATTTTCGCTACAGAAGGAAAAAGCATTGGAAGCAATTGCGAAGAAGTATGGCGGACTATGTTACTCCATTGCATATCGTATTATGGAAAACCGTGAAGATGCAGAAGAATGTGTGAACGACACATATCTGAAACTATGGGATGCGCTTGCTGATGTGACACCGGATAATCTATCCGGATATCTTTGCCAGATCACACGGCGATTGGCGCTGAATCGACAGCGAGCAAAACAAACACTCAAACGCGGCGGAGCGCAGGAAGCGGCATTGGAAGAACTTGTTGAGGTGCTTTCCGACAAAGAAACGCCCGAAGACAAATTGATGAATGCAGAACTCATCGGGGCACTGAATCGCTTTCTGGCGATGGAAAAGCCGCGGGAACGACAGATATTTCTGCGTCGATATTGGTTTTATGAATCCGTGGAAGCAATTGCTGAACAGTATTCTATGAACCGCAATTCCGTTGCGACCATTCTGTTTCGAATGCGAAGCCGCCTGAAGAAATTTTTATTGAAAGAAGGTTATGATTTATGAAACTTCAAACTTTGGAATCTGCCATGACGGAAATCCAGCCTGCGTTTCTTGCTGAAACCATACAGGAACAGCCGCGAAAGACAACAAAGTATCGGAATGCGGCGATTGCCTGTGCCGCTTGTGCGGCAGTCTTCTGTGGAGGCTTTCTGCTGATGCATAAACCCGCGCCGCCGCAAATGACGCCACCCACGACAGCAGATGTAAGTGGCGCAGACAGCACCTCTGCCACAACGACTTCGGTTCTTACGTCTACTACCATTGCTGTCATCATGGAAAGTGCAGATGTACAAAGCACCACGATAGCCGAAGAAGAATACGAAGAACTGTATAGTCCCTGCACTATCGAAACAGGAGTGACTGTCACGGCACAGACAGAACCATCCAACCATCCAGCGGTATCAACCGAGCCCGCCGTAACAGCAGAAATGCATGAAGTGACTGACAATTTACCAGTAACAACGGATGTCAGTCAGGCAGCAGAACCACAGACTACCACCGCCCAACAACCGCAGCTTTATCCAACCACAGAACCACACGATGAAACATCTGAGGTGCAGCCTGGCGTGGTACACGAATACTTTTGCTTAGGTTGTGGCTCAATTGTGGTTGATGGCGTGACTTACTACGAAACACGTTTTCAGCCAAGCACAGAACCCGAAACATACCTTGGCAAAGTAGGTGATTTCGAAGGAACGTACACGAACAACGATGCACCTACGGATATTGAAATCACAAAAATAGCAGCTGACGATGAGGTATATACCCTAGCGGGAAATTATGACAATATGCTTTTGGTCATAAAAGCGGATGGTACTGTGATTGTTATGATTACGATGCCTGAAATGGTTTATGGCGAAGTGTACAACTGATTGATTTTATAAAATAACGTCCCATTGCAATGCAATGGGACGTTTCATTTTTAGCCAGCCATTTCTTGGTCTTGCGGCAGAATATGTGAAAAATCAATCGGTCGTTTGGTCATGGTGCAGATATTATCAAGTTCCTCATGCGTCAGGTCTTTCAGGAAAATGCAGTATTCATCCGGATAACCGCCGACAAACTGCATCTTGGGCATAGAGACCTGTGAGGAATTCTGAATCCAGAGAACTGGTTCTCCATGAAAAGAAGTGAGGTAGAGTTTTTCCTTGTAAAATAATACCATTGTTTCCATAGCTGTAATCTCTTTTCTATCAATTTAAGTGTGATGTAATAAGTAAGAATATACGTAAAAATACAAAAATTAAACTTCGTTGACTTCCTGAATGGTCTTGCTGACGATCCATTCGAGTTCATCTTTTTTGCGCCAGATGTCTTTGGCGAGTGCAAGCTGACAGCGTGTACGTACCAAATTATGCAGGGGATAATTAGTTTTAAAGTATTTATCGCCATTGAGATAGTCATCCAAAAATCTTGCCGCCAATTCAATGGTGATGGAAAAAGAAGCAAGTACAAGACTTTCAATTTCCGCTTTGGTCAGGCTGCTGTGCACCTCTCCAAGATATCCTTTGCAGAAAGCACGGAATTTCGAAGTGTCAAAATAGACACTCTTGATATCAGGCTCATCTTCTGCGGCAGTATTGGCAATGAAACGAACGGCATCGCCGAAATCATACATCGCCATACCGGGCATAACGGTATCAAGGTCAATGACAACAATCGGCAATTTTGTGAAGCTGTCAAATAACACATTATTGCTCTTGGTGTCATTGTGTGTCACACGAACAGGAAATTCGCCGTTGGCGAACCGAATACTGAGTTCGCTTGCCTTCCAGCGCACAGATGAAATGAAATCTATTTCGGGCTGAACCTCTGCAACTCTGCCGCAGGGGTCTGCCGCAATGGTTTCAAACAGCGTATCCAAACGCTTTTTGGTATAGTGAAAATCGGGGATGGTTTCATAAAGCTGCGAACCGTCAAAATCAGAAAGCTGAACCTGAAAATGACCGAACGCTTCGCCTGTTGCAGCAATGATCGAAAGGTCATCGCAACTATTGAATGTGATAGAATCAACCCAGTTCATAACGCGCCAGAAGCTTCCGTCATCATCATAAACGAAATTTTCGCCTTGATTAGTGTGATGGAAATGCAGTGTGCGCTCATTGGGATATCTTGTACGGATGTGCGTTGTGACCTTGTCGATATTATTCATGATCTCAGAAGGATTTTTGAATACGACTGTATTGACCTTCTGAAAAATATATGATTTTGTGCTATTGTCTTCATGCTGAAAAGTGACTTTATAAGTCGTATTGATATTGCCATTGGATATTGTGGAATAGGTATAAAATGTTCCTGGCAATCGGAAAAGCTTTCCGACCTTCTCAAACACTTCAAACATCATGATGTCCTCCAAAACCCTTTTACATATCTGAATATAAGTCTGATGCATACACATTGGATGCAATCAGCTTACGGAAATTCTCCTGAACATATGGAATGTCATTCTGATACGTAATGCCAAACCAATTATCATGTGTCGGTATCACTCGAACTGAAATTTTGTGTTCAGCCAATCGTTTCCCAACAAAAATCGGAATGAGAAATTCATCTTTCAGAATATCATTGGCAGATGTCAGGAACTCCTTGAATCCTTCTTCCAGCATGGATACAAACGCTGGAGAAAAACCCCAGAGATTCATTGATACGCATGAATCCACATCCAGTTGTACACCATTTGCTTCTGCACCTTCAGCCGTTTTCACGATGTTTTTGGTTTCACAAATGGCTGTCAGCATAGAGGTATCATCCACTTTGCAAATGCCGCGGGTGACGCCGCCAAACGCTGAGAGGGTGTTTTTTAGTATGAATCCGACCATACTGAATGCATCAGGTTCTGCAAGCAACTGGTCATGCATTACTTTCAGGGAGGATTTTCCATAGTAATCGTCCGCATTAATGACCGCAAAGGGTTCATGGATCAATTCTTTTGCAGCCAGAACAGCGTGACCCGTTCCCCATGGCTTGACACGTTCAGGCGGCAGGGGAATCGGAATATCATTCAGTTCTTGAAATACGTAATGAAGGGCGACATGGTTTCGCTTGCAAATCGGTTCAATGCGTGTGCCTATGACTTCTTGAAACTCCGCTTCAATTGCCTTGCGTAATACAATGATAATCTTATTGTATCCTGCCGCAATGGCATCATGAATAGAATAATCAATAATGAGATGCTGTTTCTCATCAATTGGTTTCAGTTGTTTGATACCGCCGAATCGGGAACCGATACCGGCAGCCATGACAATGAGTGCTGTATTCATCAATGCAACCTTATGATACGATTATTTCAGCAATCTGATCTTGCCAATGATCGGAAGTTCCTTTGCTTGATTGTTTGCAGCATTGACAATACCCATAATCTCCAGAATAACAGGAAGTGCCTGCAAAAGCCATTTGATAATGCTTGCGATGGTTCTGATGATTACGATTCGATAAGTCAATTTGTAAAGCACTGTTCCGATAATCAAACCGACAACGTAGGTAATAAATACAAGAAGACCCTGGTTCGCATGGAATTTGGTATACGGTGTCATGCCTTTGAAAATCGGAACAAAACACAAAGGTCCGAAATAAGACAGAATGGACATACCACGACCCGTTTCAATTTCGATGGGTTCATATTCGGCAGTATGGTCTGAACAAGTTGCCATGATGTTCTTGGCTGTGTTCTGTATGTCTTTACTCACATTGTTGATTGCCTGAGAAACGTCAGGCTGAGTAGTGTTCGTTTTAGGTGCCTCCGCAGCAGTGCTGCAATTCGGGCATTGAGTCTGACCGTCGGGAATGGCGGTGCCGCAATTTTTGCAATAAATCATTTTCAGTTCCTCTCTTACTATAAGCATTCGGTTTCACAAATTTGTTCGGAAATCAAGCATAGCACAAGTTTATTTAAATCAATAACATAATAAGCCTGCAGAATACACATACGAAATCCAAACTTTTTCTATTATAGCATATATTGTGGCACTTTTCAAGTCTTTCCTTAGAAAAAGATTCTTTTTTCAAAATAATCGTAAGATATGACAGAATTCACATAGTTTTTTTATGAAAAAATCCTCCCGAAATGGATCGGGAGGATTTTGAATATTATTTATTCAGGAATTTCTTTTTCAGGAGCGACAAATCAGCTGCATTCAGCTTGCCGTCTGCATTGCAGTCAGCAGCCGACGGATTTGCAAGTTTTGTTTCGCTGCCAAGCAAATATTTCTGCAAAGCAATGATATCAGCAACATTGAATGTGCTGTCGCCATTGACATCGCCAGCAACAGTGTCCACAGAGAAATTGCTAGCGCCACTCGTCATAGAAAGCAGATAGGTCAGCGGAGAGTTCCAGTAAATGGTAATTTCATTGGTAGAGTAGCTCTCCGAGTTATCGACATAGCATTTTGCTGCAGGCGCATCTGCACAGTAAGCTTTTGCTGCACTGTCTTCGAGGTTCGGGTTGACACCGCCAACCAGCATACCCTTCATTGCAGTGCCTGCTGCCATAGAAGGACGGTGATGCGGATTCTTTGGAGAAACCGTACCATATCCTGTGACAAAACTGGTACCAAGCGGGTTTTTGCCGAGGAGGTAGTTGAGCTGTTCCGATGCAGCGTCAAGGTAGCTTGCATCATTGGTCAACTGATATGCCATGCTAAGCACAATACCTGCATTTGCAACGCCCATGTTACTGCCCCAATAGTAGCCTTCCAATGCGACTGCATACGGAGAACTGCTGCTGAAGCCCTTGTAGGATTCAGCCTCAGACAGTACCTTTGCTTTTGCATTCTGGTAAGCTTTGGAAGAAGGATCTGCATTTTCCATAGTCAGGATTGCGATATTGCCGTAATCGCCGACCGTTGTCCAGTCCAGACCAGCTTTGACAGCCATGCCTTCCAATGCCGTCAGGTATTTGGAATCCTTGGTTGCACGATACATTTGTGCAGCGGCCCAGTAACGCTCATCTTTATCACTGGTATCGCCGTAATCACCGGTCACAATATCCGTTGGATTCTTGAAGATCATATTGGGGTTGTTCTCAAGGAATGCCCATGCATTTTCAGCAGCTTTCAGACACTTATCGGCAAAGGTTTTATCATACTGCTGATAGAATTCATAAGCAAGCGCCATGGATGCACAGAAATCTGCTGTTGCAGTCGTTGAAATCGGTGTAACGTTCAGTTCGCCTTTTTCTTCTGTTGGTGCAACATAGCCGGGGAATGTTGCACAAGAAACCTTATGGTACACACCGCCGGAAGAAGCCTGCATTTTCAGCATCCATTCCAGTTCAAAGCGTGCTTCATCCAGAATATCCGGAATCTTGTTTCCGCTTTCAGGAATACCGATGCTGTCGCTATAAAGATTAGGATTTGCCTGATATGCATAGAGCAAATCTGCAACTGCCTTGGCACCCGGAACAACGTATCTGCCGTAGTCGCCGGCGTCATGCCAGCCACCGTTGACATCAATCTTTTCGCTGGTGCCATAAATCGTTGCCATAGAACTATGGCAGGATGCATGACCGAATTTATCGTCTTTGACTTCTGTGCCGCAGCGCTGGAGATACAGCATTTTTACAGAATCATCCAACAGACTGCCATATGCATTCTCGCCAATGGTGAATGTATAGGATTGGTCAAGGTTGCCGCAGGTGATGTAGTAATTGCCTTCCTCTTTCACAGCAGAGAAATCACCGAGCCAGTCGGTTTCGTTTGCAGATTTATTCTGCGTGCCGCCTGTCAATTTACCAGTGTAAACTGTCTTCTTGGTATCAGCATTGACAACCTGAAATTCCTTTTCGCTGGTAATTCCTCTAAAGACAGCGACCTTCTGGCTGGAAGGCAGATAACCGACCTGATTGGTCAGAATCGGCGCTTCGTATGCCTTGTTTGCCTCATAATTGACATTGCTGTCGTCCACGAGTTCCAAAGATACATTGTCAAGGTAGATGGTATGTTCAGGCAGCGCGGGATCTTCTTTCTGCAAACCGCAGTTAAAGACCAGCTTTGCCATGATGTCAGTTTCCTGTTTCATGGTGAATTCATAGTCTACACTCTGCGGGGTAGATGTGATATTCAGTCCCTTCCAGGTGTATGCCTGATAATCGCCGCCGTTCTGTTGGATCATGCCTTCAACATAACGGTCAACCGTGCAGGAAATATCATATTTCAGACGATAAACACCATTCTGGTACAAAGGAATGATGTCATAGAACATCTGTACTGCGTAATTCAGTTGACCGACATCGCTGATTTTGAGCGCAAGCCGTCCATCCTCGGTGGTCAGAGAACATTTACCGCCGCTTTCTTTGTAAGTGCCCCAGTCACTGGTACCTGTTTCAAACGTAGAGTTTTTAATCAGGTTGCCCGCAGCACTAGCGGAAAAAGGTACTGCCTGCATGGAAGCAGCCAGCAATACTGCAGCAACAAATGCTGCTGCACGCCGTTTGAGGTTCATCGTTTTCATATTTTTCCCTCTCTTTTATAATGGTACATGAAATTTACTTTGAAGTGCATAAAAAAAATACACCCACATATCATTATAAACACTTCAGAGAGAAAATTCAATATTCATTCCTGCAAGATTTGTTGCCTTTTCTGCAATCTATATTCGGTAGGGGAGAGAAAAGTACGATTTTTGAACTGACGGATAAAGTGTGCATAACTGCTGTATCCGCATTGTTTTGATACTTCTGCAACTGTCATATCTGTTGATGTTAAAAGTAATTCTGCATATTCTATTCTCGCCTTTATCAAATCCTGCATGAACGAAATGCCAAACTGCTTTTTGTATAAGTGCTGAAACGCAGATTCGCTCATGCGGACTTCATGTGCCGCAACAGGAATCGTGCGCTGTTCATACGGTTTGCTGTAAATCTTGTTTCGAATCGTAGAAAGCATCTCAAAACTTGCATTTCGAACGACTTGATTTGGCTGGGAAAGCTGTTCATCCACTTTCGAGAAAATCAATGACATGAAGCAGAATATATTGGCTTTCTTGTTTTTGTGGTCTGAATAATTCTCATTGGCAATGGATTTCACGCAGTAGCTCAGGAAAAAGAGATCCTGCATGGTAATCGGTGTCAGATATGGTACATGGTATTCTGAAAAATGCTGTTCTTCATCGCCTTCAAAATCAAAGTGGATCCAGTCATTCGAAAATGTACATTTCGGCACACAGCGATAATACTGTGGTACACCTTTGGGATAGAGAAAAAATGTATTTTTCGGCACCAGCGTTTCGATTCCGTCTATCGTAAAAATGGAATCCGTTTTCAGCAGAAGCAAGAGGTAATCGCCGCTTCCCTGCGGCCGTTCAATCAGAAAATCCACATCATGACAGTGGTTGTAGCCAACATTATGAATAATCATTTCTTTTCTCCTTTCCTCTGACAGAGAAAGCTGTTCTCATGCCAAAGAGAACAGCTTCCGGAATTATTGTACAACAGCATGGGCAGAAAGAAAATCATTCCACTGTGCATAGTATTTTGCATAGACGTGTGTATTATCGCCGGTATATTCTGCACCCAGACAGCCCGATTCATCATCAAAAATCGGGTTCACATCCAGATAAAAGCAGGTTTTGTTGTCGGCAAAGGCGGCAAGCATTTGATTATAATGATTGATATTGGCATTGTTGTAGCAATTATCATATAACGAACGGGCGGCAGCGACGTGCAGATTGGCTTCAATGAAAATGATTGCATTTGGCTGCCATTTACGGATTTCTTCCAGTATATTATTGTATCTGCGCAAATTCTCGTTCAGGTCGCAGCCGATTTCATTGATGCCGAGCATAATGTACACTTTGCCGTAACGCTTTCCTTGCAGCGTGGCAGATAGGTCAATTGTCCCTCTGCCGTTGACCGGATTCGATTGTGACTGCGCATTGTACACACTCATGCCGACCGATGCAAAGTAATCTGCACCTTCCAAAGGCATATAATCGCGCATTCCGACCGTACGCGAGTCGCCGATGAACAGTGCATCATGAAAATAGCCATCCGGCGCTTGACAAAAATATGACGGAATCTGTGTAGTAGTCGTTGTCACAATCGTTGTTTCTGTCACAGCCGTTGTGGTTTGTGTTTCCGTGGTACTTGTTGTGACCGTGGTCGATGTCGTTGTCGTCGCAGCAGTCGTTGACGCTGTTGTTGTATCGGTTACTGACGTGGTTGTGGCAACCGTTGTTGTAAAGGTCGTGGTAGTGACCGACACTGTGGTTGTCTGGGAAACAGCAAGAGTGCTGACATCCGCAGAGATCGGCGTGAAGAATGCTTCCTGTACTTCCATGACAGGAATTTCAGAAGAATCCGCAGGTGCATTTTTCTTAGAAAGCGAAACAGCACCAAGCAAAAGAAAAATGACCATCAGACTAATGGAAAGAATCGTGGATACAGTCGATTTCATAGCAGCACTCTCTTTCAGAAACGAAAATACAGGAACGGATCATTCATGCCGCGGTAGATGCAGTAACATGAAAGTCCAAGCACAGCCAGCAGTAAAAGATACTGTAAGATCGCAAAAGCACTTTTTTGCAGTTTCAGGAGTAAATATTTGGGAAGCGGTGTTGCAAAAAGGATACCCAGCAGGAGCGAACGTCCGTAGCTATGCAGGTAGCGAAGGTAATCTTCATGGAACAGCGTTTCTCCGCCGCCGCCGAACAGTTTGGCAAAATAGATGCCGAGCTGCTGCAAATCACTGACAGCAAACACCAGCCATGACAGCGGAATCAGCAGTGTCATGTAGACATGGGAGAAGATGCGGTGCTTGTCCAGAAATGCGCCAAATCCAGCTTTTTCAATCATAATCAGCACAAACAGCAGGAATCCCCAGAGGAGAAAATTCCAGTCTGCCCCATGCCAGAAGCCGGTCAGCGTCCAGACGACAAACAGATTGAAGAAGGTTCGCAGTGTTCCTTTGCGGTTTCCACCAAGGGGAATGTAAACATATTCCCGAAACCATGCGCCAAGTGTGATATGCCACCGCCGCCAGAATTCCGTCATGGAACGGGAAATATACGGAAAATTGAAATTTTCAGGGAAATGGAATCCCAGAATCTTGCCTAGTCCGATTGCCATTTGCGAATAGCCTGAAAAATCAAAATATAACTGTAAGCTGTAGGCAAGAATGCCGAGCCATGCGGCAGACGTAGAAACGGATTCATAACCGATGCCGCCCAATTCGCTCCATAGTCCGCCAAGCTGATTTGCCAGCAATACCTTTTTGCCAAGTCCAATGATGAAAATACACGCGCCATTCACAATGTCTTTTGAGGTTGTCGTGCGTTCATGAATTTCTTTCTGCACATCCGAAAAGCGAACAATCGGGCCTGCGATCAGCTGCGGGAAGCAAAGAATGTATGTTGCGAGGTCGATCGGGTTTTGTTCGGGCTGAACAGTGCCGCGGTAAACGTCAATCAGATAGGAAGCGATCTGAAAAGTAAAAAAGCTGATTCCCAGCGGCAGCACAAGATTTGTGAACGGCACCGATGTTCCGGCAAAGCGGTTGATATTTCCGATAAAGAAATCGGCATACTTAAAAACAAATAAACAGCCAAAATCCCATAACAAACCAATCGCCAAAAATGTCTTTTTCTGATGTGACCATGCCGCCATAGCATTTCCCAGCATCCAGTTGATCAGGACAGAAATCACAATCAGGGCAAAATAAAGAGGTGTAGCAGCTACACCATAAAAATAAAAAGCTAAACTATAAAACAATAGAACTGCGTTTTTGTACTTCCGTGGAATAAGCGCATAGGAAGCCAGACAAAACGGCAGAAAACAAGCTAGAAATTCAAGGCTGCTAAATACCATTGCCATGTTCCTTTCGATGTCTTAATAACCCATAATATTATAGCACGTTCTCTGCTGAATGTCAATTAGAATAAATAATGAATTCATTTAAGAAAAAGCCATCCCCATATACGAATACATGGGAATGGCTTGTGGAAATATTACATTTTCTGGATGCTGTCAATCAGCATTTCACGGAGTGTCTGCGGATTGCAGTTGCCTTTCAGCGCCTTCATGCACTTGCCAAAAATCGCTGCAAGAGCCTTTTCTTTGCCGCTCTTGTAGTCTGCAACTGCTTTTTCTTCGGAAGCAAGTACATCACGGATGACCTGTTCCAGCAAGCCGGTATCGTTTGAAACGATGAAGCCGTTTGCTTCTGCATAAGCGGCAGGGGAGATGGTCTTGTCATCGAACATAGCAGCAAGAATCTTCTTGCCGTTTGCACGACCGACCTTACCATCAGAAACAAGCTGAATCAGTTCGCCGAGTGCCGTGCCGTTGATATCCAGACTGTCTGCGGTCATTTTTCTTGCACCAAGAATGGTCATGACCTCAGAGGAGAGCCAGTTTGCAGCATCCTTTGCATTCTTGCAGACAGCATAGGCTGCTTCGAAGCATTCACATACTGCAATGCTCTTTGTGAGCTGTGCAGCATCATAGTCGCTCAGACCGAGTTCTTCGGTGTAGCGTGCGCGTTTGACTTCGGGGAATTCCGGCAGAGAAGCCTTGATGGAATCGAACCATGCATCATCAATGACAACAGGCATCACATTCGGGTCAGGGAAGTAGCGGTAATCGCCGGCAGTTTCCTTGTTGCGCATCGCATAGCTCTTGCCCTTGATGTCATCCCAGCGGCGGGTTTCCTGTACGAGCACTTCCGTGCCGTTTTCGATGGCATCAATGTGTCTTGCAACTTCGTAGCTGATGGCACGCTTGATCGCGTCAATGGAATTCATGTTTTTCATTTCGGTACGCACGCCGAGCTTGTCGCTGCCTTCCGGACGAACAGACAAGTTGACATCGCAGCGCATCGTGCCGTGCTCCATTGCACATTCTGCAACTTTTGCATAGCGCAGGAGCATTTTCAGACGTTCCAGATATGCTTCGACTTCCTCAGCACTGGAAAGGTCAGGCTGGCTGACAATTTCAATCAGAGGAACGCTGGTACGGTTGAAGTCAACACAGGTTGTGGTTTCGCTGATATCGTGAACCAGCTTTCCTGCATCTTCTTCCATATGAATCTGCTTGATTCTGACATTCTTCTTGCCTTTGGAGGTTTCGATCTCCACACTGCCGTTGACGGCGACTGGTGCAAACCACTGTGTGGTCTGATAAGCACAGGGGAGGTCGGGATAGTAGTAGCTCTTTTTATCGAAGGTGGTGGTGCGGTTGATGTGGCAGTTCAGCATCATGCCTGCTTTCATACCGAAATCGACCACACGCTTGTTGACGACAGGCAGCATACCGGGCATACCGCAGCAGGCAGGGCAAACGTGTTCATTCGGGCCTGCACCGTATTTTGCGTGGCAGGAACAGAAAATTTTCGATTGGGTGGCAAGTTCCACATGAACTTCCAGACCGATTACCGTTTCATATTTCATTCTATCGCACCATCCTTACACATAGAGTTTAGCAGCTTCAAAAAGGGCATTTTCAGAGAATGCCTTTCCAATCAGCTGGACACCCCCTGCGACAACGGTCGGCAGACCGGTCAGGGAAGCGGGGGCAGTATAGAGATTTTCTTTGAATACGAAATATTTGTCCGCTTTGACATCTTCCTCGGTGTATGCAGCCTTGGAGCAAGCGGGAATCAATACAGCATCATATTCGCCGAACACTTTCTGGAAGGCTTCGACAACCACGCGGCGGATGCGCAGTCCCTTGTCATACACTTTCATATAGTTGTCGGTGGACAATGCATCAGAACCATAAAGAATCACAGTTTTCAGCAGTTCACCGAACGCTTCGGTGCGGGTATTGGTGTAAAGGTCATCAATACAGGTGTAGTTTTCGGTACGGTAGCCGTACTTGACACCGTCATAGCGGGAAACATTATTGCAAAGCTCTGCACTCATCAGAATGTTCCATGCAATGCGTGCGGCCGCAAACACTTCGTTGTCGATTTCGCAGACTTCCACGCCGCTTGCGGTCAGTTTTTCTTTTGCAGCAGCAAATTTCGCTGCGGTTTCCGCATCCACGCCATCGCACAGGGACTTAATGAAAGCAACACGGCGAATAGATTCTGCACCGCTTGCTTGTTTCAGTTTCTCACACTCTGCTTCGGAAAGACTGGTGCCGTCTTTGTCATCATGACCAGCCATTGCATCCAGCACTTCACGGCAGTTTTCAATGTTCTTTGCCATAACGCTGACGGTCTCACCGGAACAAGCCACAGGAATCGTACCATAGCGGGAAACAGTGCCATAGGTCGGCTTCACGCTGACCAGACCATTCTGTGCAGCAGCACGGCGAATTGAACCGTTCACATCGAGTCCGACCACGGCGGTCACGTCTTCCGATTTCAGAATTTCTGCGGAAGCGCTGCAAAGCTTGCCGTCTGCGGAGAGTGCACCGTGTGCAGAGGTTTCGCCTACAAGGTCAATTGCAAATTCGCCGCAGTCTGCTTTGCCGCTGACAGCATATCCTGCTGCCTTCAAACGTGTCAGCACTTCGGCTTCGAACAGACTCATATAGCCATCCAGCATTTTCGAACCTGCTGCGGTCGGCATATCGGTCGTCAGCATCATATCATCCGCGACAATCTTCTTTGCAGCGGAAGTGTCAGCTTTTGCTGTATAAAAATTCATGATATTCTCCTCCTGTCTTGATTATTCCACAACACGCGGAACACACCAGTAGCCTTCTTCCACTTCAGGCGCACCGCTTTGGAGCGCATCACGGGAAAAGGGCTGCGAAGCGATATCTTCACGAACAACGGTCATAATCGGCATGACGTGAACCATGCGCTCCACGTTTTCCGTATTGATTGCATTCAGTACAGCAAGTTCGTTTTCACGATTGCCAAAGAATGCGAGTACTTCATTCTTCTGATTTTCTGTCAGGCAAAGCTGGTTGAGCAATTCCAGCTTTCTCAATGTTTCTCTTTCCATAGAACAGCAACTCCTTATCTTCACATGATTTATCGGAACTGAATGGCCTGATGCCCAGAACAATCAGTTGCGGACGGTTCAAAAAGGCGAAAAGACACAAAAAAACTTCCGCCCCAATTTCATGGGACGAAAGTTTCCTTCCGCGATACCACCCAAATTGATTGTTTCCAATCCACTCATTATCATCTTAACGGGATGAACGTGCGGTTCTAGTCACAAAGATAATTCTCTGCTTTCTTCCGCAGACTCCGAAGTGTTTTTCTTGCAGAAATCATTGCTGTATCGCACCATTCACAGCTCTCTTGGAATGAAGGTTCTGCAATACTCTCTCCATCACTGTCTTTTCGCTGACTATTATAGCATATTTTTATCCTGATGTCAAGAGATGATACGCGAAAATTTTATCTGTAAAAATTTACCGTATTCAGTCTTCGCCTTCGGTATAGTCAAATACGGCTGATGATTCAACTGCAAGGGCTTTACTGAACTGTGTTTCATAAAGCTGTGTATAGACGCCGCCTGCGCTGACCAATTCCTGATGTGTTCCGCGTTCGACGATCGTGCCGTCCTGCACGACCAGAATTTCATCCGCCGCAAGTATGGTTGAGAGGCGGTGTGCGATCAGAATGCTGGTGCGGGATGCGATCAGCGGTTCGATGGCATCCTGAATTTTCTGTTCAGAGATGGAATCAAGGGCAGAGGTCGCTTCATCGAAAATCATGATGACGGGATTTTTCAGCAGCACTCTTGCAATCGAAATACGCTGCTTTTCGCCGCCTGACAGTTTCAGTCCGCGGTTGCCGACCATCGTTTCGAACCCTTTCTCCTGTTTCTGCACAAAGTCATAGATATTTGCCTGCTGACAGGCGAAAATGAGTTCTTCCTCCGTGGCATCGGGTTTTGCGTAGAGCAAATTATCCCGAATCGTTCCGTTGAACAAATAGGTTTCCTGACTGACGATGCCGATTTGTTTCCGCAGAAAAGCGAGATCAAGCTTGCGGACATCCACACCGTCAAAGGTCACACAACCGTCATTGACATCGTAAAGGCGCGGCAAGAGATTGACAAGCGTACTTTTGCCGGAACCGGACGGGCCAACAATGGCAATACATTTCCCGCTGTCCAGCTTGAAATTGATGTCCTTGAGAATGTCGCGTTCTTTGTTATAGCGAAAACCGACGTGCTGAAACGCCACTGTCCCTTCCACTGTCGGCAGGGTAATGGCGTCAGGTGCGTTCTCCACTTCCACAGGCATATCATAGTAATCGAAAATACGCGAAAACAGTGCCATAGAGCGCATCCAGTCCACCTGAATGTTCAGAAGCATATTGACAGGGCCGTACATATTGCCGAGCAAAGCGACCAGAACCGTGATATCACCAACTGTAATATCCGAGTCATATTTCATCATGAGGATACCGCCGACAAGATACAGCAGCAGCGGCCCGATGCTGGAGAAAGAACCGATAATCATGAGAAACCATCTGCCAGCCATACTGGAGCGAATATTCAGCTGCAGCAGACGGCGGTTTGCGGCTTCGTACTTTTCATATTCCTGTTTTTCCCTGCCAAACAGCTTGACAAGAAGCTGACCGCTGACAGAAAGTGTTTCATTCAGGATGCCGTTGATCTCGTCATTACACGCCTGCGACTGATTTGCAATGTTCCAGCTTTTTTTACCCGCAGTTCGTGTCGGGATGATAAACAGGGGAATGACCAGCATACCCAGAATTGCGAGAATCCAGTTTTTCTGAAACATTACGACCAATGCTGCAATCAGGGTGATGGAATTGGAAAGAATGCTGGTCAGGGTATTGGTGATGATTTGTTGCACACCGCCAATATCGCTGGTCATGCGTGTGATGATATCACCTTGATTGTTGGTTGTGAAGAAGCGCTGTGACATTTTCTGCAAATGCTGATACATCGTATTGCGCATATCATATGTAATATGCTGTGCGATCCATGTATTCAGATAAGATTGTCCCACGCTGATGAGATTGGCAGCAAGTGTCACGCCAAGAGAAAGTAAAATCAATGTCACCAGCTTTGTCATGTCCTGTCCGATCAGTCCCTCATCAATGATCTTACCTGTCAGCACAGAAGGCATCAAACCACACAACGAGGTCAGCATGATGGCGAACAGCACGAGCAAAAATTGTTTCCAGTAGGGGAGTAGGTAAGAAAATACCCGCTTCAGCAACGCTTTTGTCACTTTTGGCTGATTTGCTTTTTCTTCTTCCGTCATGTAATGCCCTGCTCGCATTCCTCTTGGGGGCATGGTCATCGACCTCCTGTATTATCGTTTTCCGATTTTTCGCTTGGATAGCTGTTCAAACGTAATGCCGTATTTCTGTGCGATCTCATGCGCGTAGCTTTTGCCGTTTGGTTTTTCATAGCGAATGTGGAAAGCATCCTTTCCATCACGTTTCCCCATGATGACGCTTGCAGCACCGCAGACTGCCGAATCACTTTGCAGCCGTTCAGGATGCTCAGCCAGTTCATGCATATGGGTGTTAAAGCAGGTGCGTGCGCCAAGACAGCAGAGTGATTTCAGCACATCTTCTGCGATGTAAAGTGATTCGGAATGGCTGGTGGAAGCGAATGATTCATTCATCAGCAAAAGACTGTCAGAGGTAGCGTTATGCCAGATCTGACTGAAACGCTCTGCTTCCTCGCCAAGTCTGCCGAGTGTGACTGTCTGGTTCTCGTCCGCAGGAAAATGTGTGAAAATGCCATCGCAGATGCGGATTTGTCCGCTTTCGCACGGCGCAAAGACACCATGCTGAAACAGCAGCATCGTTAAACCGATTGCCTGTGTGAGGATCGTTTTTCCGCCGCGATTCGGGCCTGTAAGGATCAATACAGTATTATCACGATTGAAATGGAAATCATTGCAGACAATTTCAGTGGGATTGGGCAAAAGCGCTAGCCTGATGTTGTAAAATTGCGTCAAAGTGGTTTCATCTTCCGAAATTTGTGGAACACAGCACGGCATTCCAAGACTGCGAATTCGATTTTCCATCTGAAGAAACCGCAGATAAAACAACAGTTCACTGCGAAGCTTTGCAAGAGCCAAGCCACTGAAATCGGTGTATTTTTTCAGTTCCCGTTTGAGTTTTTTTGTGACGGAAGGAAGCATCTGCTCAATAATTTCAGTCAGATTGTTCATTAGCGGAGAAGGTCTTCCGATCGATTCGGTATGTGTCACAATAGAATAAGGCGACAACTCCTTATCGGACGGATTTCTTGTGCGGTGATGTGTTAAAAACTTCTCCAGCAATCCACGTTCTCTGAAATCAAATTTGTTCAGGCAGAGGATTCCGGCTTTGACTGGCTGCAAGTTTTCATCCAGATTGACGCCAAGCGTTAAACTATGAATCTGGTCAATCCCTGCACTGAGTGGTTTCAGGTCTTCCGTCAGTTCTGCGAATCCGCTGTCGTTGTAGATCGCATCAATATAAGAAGTCAATTTTTGCATTCCTGCGGAGGCAAATGTTTTCCCATGCAAAATTTCCTGCATTGCCGTGATCGAATGCACGTAGTTTTGTAAACCGCGTAGATAATTGACCAATTCCCATATGGTTTTTTCATCGAAATCTGTTCCCCGTTCATCATGCAGATAGAATTGCATTTCATCGAGGATCTTGTATAGTTCCTCCGAAAGTTCGGAGAACGACTTGAGGTCGGCATAGATTTCCTGCCGATAACGGATGATGGCTGCATCTGTTGGGACTGTACGCAAAAGTTCCAGCAATTGCCGTTGTTCATCTTTTGAAGCAGTAAGGTGCTCAACGAGAAGGTGCAGGGACAAGTCATTGACTGCCGTATCGCTGAGCAAAAAGCAGGCGTCGGCTGATTCAGGTGCAAGCAGGCTGAATGCTTGAATATCATTGTTCATAGCGATTGCTCCTTTTGTTTTCATAATAATATCCATGTTTATTATAGCATGATTCTGTTCCGATTGCAATACGCTAAAACAATTGCGCGCTTTGTGATGACAATGCAAGGGAATCATGCATATATTTTTGGAAATTTGTGGATAACCTCTTGACAAAATATGTCTTTTCTGTTATACTGTATTCAGAAATTTATGCAATTGAAGGAGGTTTTCTATGAAACTCAAAAAAATATGTTCCCTTTTTGCAATACTGACTCTTTGCTTGGTGATGCTGACAGGCTGTGTACGCAGCACAATCGAAACCGTCGTCAAGAAAGATGGCAGTATGGACGTGACCGTGGTATATGCGGTGTCCGAAGAAGCAAACGCTGCCATGGGCGGCGTGATGAACGAAATCAACAAGGAAAATCTGGAAAATGATGGTGTTCATGTGTATCCCTATTCTGATGGTGAGTATGTCGGTTTCACCATCATCATGCGGGATGCACCGCTGGAAGAAGGTCTGGAGAACGCCGGCACTGAAGATTCTCCCATTCCGAACGTCACGTTTACGCGCTCAGGACTTTGCGATTATACGCTGGAAATGAGAAAGCAGGAGATGTATCAGCAGCAGGCAAGCGCTGAACAACTGAAAGAATCCGGCGATGCAATCAAGGAAGCAGGCGGTTATATGAATTTTGTGCTGGAACTGCCCTGCGAACCGACCGAATGTAATGCGAATATCGTAGAAGGCAATCGAATGACATGGGATTTGCTCGATATGCCGGAAGAAACTATTTATGTGAAGTTCCATTATAATTTCCTGCTGCATAGATATTGGCCGTATCTCGCAATCGGAGCCGGCGGGTTGCTGTTCCTGATTCTGATGATCGTACTGATTCGCAAAGCGTGCAAAAAACCGAAAGAATTCTCTTATTTCCAAGAATAAATCAAACGGGATAGACTTTAGGGTCTATCCCGTTTTTTCAGCGTATTTCAAATGAATGGGAATTGCGGAGAGGGATTTCTCGGACACGAAAATCTTCGATGCGGATATAATGCCCCTTTTCTATCGCAAGCAGCATATCATCAATTTCTTTTGGTGTTCCTTCCGCTTCCAGTTCCACAGAACCATCATAACAGTTTTTTACCCAGCCGCTGATGCCATAATAAGCGGCTGCATGGTAGGCACGATATCGGAAGCCAACGCCCTGTACATCACCGAAAAATACATAATGTCTTCGAATTATATCCATTTTCGCTTCAATCCTCGTCTTCCTCATCCTCAGTCGGCTCTGCGACTGCATGACCTGCATTGGCAGCTTCCTGTTTCATAATGCGCTTATTTTCGTACATATTTGCATCTGCGGTTTTACAGACATCTTCAATGGTACGAAGCTTTTTATTCAGGCTGGCATAGCCGCTGGCAATACTGACTTTAAATTCTGTGGATGGCTGTGCATTATAGGCATTGCAAAGTGCCATCAGCTTTGTTTTTGCACTGCGGAAATCCAGAGAAGTTTCGGCACCATGAAGAATGACGACAAATTCATCACCGCCGATGCGGTAGCAGTCGGAATCAATCCCATTAAATGCCATCTGAATGAATTCAGCGCATTTTTTCAGCAGTTGGTCGCCGATATCATGTCCCTTTTCATCATTGACCAGTTTCAGATTATTGACGTCCATCATGACCAGACCGATTTTTTCGCCGCTGTTTTTGATTTCATTCAGGCGTTCCTGATATGCCGTGCGGTTGCCGATCCCAGTCAGACCATCATGGTACGCAAGGGTACGAATCAGTTCCGCTTTGGCATCATTTCCTGCGCCTTGAATGGATTTCTGAAGACTTGCCGCACTAAAGCAAAGGATGAAACAGAGCACACCAAAGCGAATGAAAGCTGCGGGGTCTTGTGTTTTGGCAGCATAGAAGCGCGAAACATCAATAGAGCCTGTAATTGCCAAAACAAGCAGACCGGCAATTCGCATCAGTGAATAGACCGACTTCATGACCTGCTGATAATGAATGATGTAATATCGGATCATTGCATACAAAATAATCAGAATTGCGGCAATATCCATTGCATGAATAATAGGCAGGGTATCATGATAATCTCTGATATCCAGATAATTCAATATAAACAAAAGGAATGAGAGCAAAAACGAAATAATGCAGAAAATGGCGGAAGTCATTTTGTATTTCAGTCCAAAAGCTTCATCTGCATACAACACGACAGGAATCGGAATCATCAGCAAAGAAAGGCAGGACAGCAGGTGCAGAATTCTTTCATTGCCGATAAATAACTGTAAAACCTGTGTTTCTACAAAGCAAAAGACGCCGATGACAAAGGAAATCAAGCCCAGATACAATAATTCATGGTCATTGGCTTTTGAAATATGGATCGGAATGCTGGAAATCAAGAAAAGAATGGAAAGAAGAATAAAGAACAGGGAAAGGAATACTGCGCCAAATTTTTCTTCAATAATCGTCAGAATAAAACCGCGTTCCGAGCCAAGAAAAACATTATCAATTCCGGCAGACGATTTTTCATAGCACAACTGATAACGGATCTCTACCTGCGATCCGGCATAATCGGAATTGATTGGAACAAGTGCCCACACTGCACCATCTGAATTGGTGTATAGTCTGTTTTTGGGAAGCATTTGAGAATAAAGCAGATTGCCGTCAGCATAGACACTGAAATAGATATGTTTTGCTCGAAAACAGATAGATGTATTCTCCTCTAAACTTGTCGGGATATCATGAAAAATGCTGTTTTCCTTCCATGGGCTGGAACTTTCCAGACAATCCAGTCTGGAAACATCATCAATGAACACACCATCACTCGTAGTCCACCCCTCATCTATCAGCAGACTGTTTTCAGTTGCCTGTAGCATTTTACTTTTTATGCCGGAGGACAATGCAAGATAAATTACAACAGCAATGCCCATTAGAAGATTAATAAAGTAGATCCAGAATACTGTTTTTTTTATATTCATAGTCATGTGCCGCCTCCATTCTTGTGATGTATCGTGCAGAAGTTTTTTCATTTTATATTATATCACATATTTTCATAAAAATCAATACAAAATTTAGCATCATTTCAACAAATTTAGAAAGAAAATGCAAAATATACGTAAAAACGAGCGATTCTCTTGCGATTCCTTATATAGTCAAACATAAAAACTTCCGCTTTTCGAAATTTAGCGGAAGTTTTGACAATTTAATGCGTAAAAGGACATTTCTCTTCAAAATCAGATTTCTGAGAAAGCGGCATATCCAAAATCTCAGGATGTTCCAGTACATACTTTAAAAAATGCGTATTACGTGAGAAATAGAATCCATCCGCGATCCGTTCATCGAGCGTAATGCCCATGTCGAGCATATCACGAATTTGTGTTGTGCCGTCTGCTTGCAGAACAGATTCTTTGTGAATTTTACCAAGGGCAATCACAATGCTGTTCGTTCCATAATTGGTCAGATGATGATAAATGGAGGTCATACCAATACTACCGAGATTGCTGCAAAGAAACGTGCAGTAATGCGGGTCGCCTTCGGTCAGCGCACTCAGATTCATACCCCAGAAGTCCATTACGCGAATAATGCCGGTAAATGCCATTAAAAATAGTCGCGGCATACGTGCAACATATTCAAGAAGCGCGTCAATTCCACCTGTAGCGTGCTTATGCATTCGTGCGTGTTTTACATCTTTGGCGATTCGCAGACTGACTGCATCCAGCGTATCGTTTTCCTGCGTAGTCAGTGTCAGCAAGGCTTCTTCGCTGTCATCGGCAAAACTCCGCTTACAAACATAACTGACGCTGATGTCATTACGCGCATAGATGCGTCCGCCCTGAACAAAACGATTATTCAAAGGGCGTTCTGTCGCCATACGCGAAAGTGCCGTGACGATGCAATGAAAGACAGTGGTCTTGTACTGCGGATGTGCGGCGTGTTTCTTCTTTAAAAAAGTCAGCAAATCGGTGACATCAAAAGTTTCGCGGATACAGAGTTCACAATCCGTGCGATTGGGCATGATATGTGCCATGACTGTTTGCATTGCAGTTGCTTCTTTTACCCAACGTGCATCATAGCGGTCCCCAAAATGTCGTTTTTGTGATGTTTTCATGAAATCGCTCCCTTTCAGCGTCATATTGTATCACAGAAGCGAATCGCAGATTCATAAAGAAAATGCGGTACGGAAAAATGAGTGCATGATTGTATCTTAAAGGATGTTCTTGTTTGTACTGTATGAATTTATTCCATTATAGCATATATTTTCGGCAAATGCAAGGTATCTGATTAAAATACATAATTTAACCTAATCCTGCACAGAATCGCAATCAATGCAAAGTACATGAATCAGAGAGGACTCAAGCAAAACAGCCGCAGAATCTACAAATCTGCGGCTGTTTGAATCATTATATTTTTACTGTGCGGTTTCCTGAATATTGCGAACAATAATATCGTGAAGCATTTCTACATCATAGTCACCGATAATCGGTTCAAGATGAGAACCGCCAACACCGGAATCATCCGTCAGGAATACATAGTTCGCATCCGTCATAATCGCGGCGGCACGACCAAACAATTCCGTTTCACGATCTGCATTCGAGGCAACGACCGGAACAAGGTGAATGCCCTTTGCAGCAGCCTGACGAATTGCCTCGTAAAGTATTTCCTCATTTCCATCATGCGGGGGCGCATCAAAAATCAGGAAAGCGATTTTATTTGCATCTGCGCTCCATTCCGCATCCATCATGGTTTCTTTGAGGATTTCTGCGACTGCTTCCGGTGCATCTCCGCCGCCGTCTGCATATTCTGCATTGAGCTTTTTCTGAATCTCATTCATATCGTTCGTAAACGGATTGCATTTTGTCACATATTTATCGCCATTATCTCTATAGAAATTCACGGAAAAAGAGATATTTTCGCCTGCGGTCTCTTCTGCAATGGCGGAAAAATCCTTTTGCAGATACGCGATTTCATCACCCATAGAGCCAGTCGTATCCAAAATGAACATGACTTCTGTTTTCTCAAACTTTTTCGGTGCCTGTTCAGCCGTGACCTTCAATTCTGCGTGAGATGCAGAGGTGACTACGCCCTGTTCGTTGGATGAAGTGGGGACTGTGAAGTCATAGAGCTCTGCATTGCCTTCCACCTGAATTGCTAGCTCGGAACCTTCATATTCAGGTTGATAGAATAGGTATGCCATGCCATTCGCATCAGAATAGCATTGCCAAAGGGTATCACCGTCTTTTGTCTGCAATGCCACAGCCTGATTCCGCACGGGAGCGCCATCTTGTTCAACGGATACTGCGATTCTGCCAAGCGGATTCAATCCGAATGAGGGGAATGCAATCGTTCCGGAGGAAATCAAATTGGAGAAAAAGCCCCAGTTTTCGTTATCATTCCATTCGCCTGCTGTCAAGATAAATGCCTGACTGTCATCTTCAATTGTCACATCAGTCACAACAGGTTCTTCCGTATCGGGCACAAGACTATCTTCTGTTTCGCCTTCGAGCACATCTTCTAGATAATGTTCATCAACTTTGACGGCTTTCTCGGCATCCAAAGAGAAAAATTCAACCTCTGCTGCATCATCTTTCATATCGACTCCATCTGAAGCACCACTGCTGGCTTCAGGCGCAATTTCGGCGGGAGCATCTGATTTCTCACGTCCTGCGGAAGAACTGCTGTTCATTTCAGCGGTTGATGAAGCTGCACCGCATCCTGTCATCAAGCTGGCAGAAGACGCAAGCATCATCATGATCATAAGCATTTTTTGAAGCTTTTTCATAGTAGCACCTGCTTTCTTGTAATATTGAGTATACCTGTATTATAACACAGAAAATCACATAGTGCAAGAACAGCACAGTGAAAAAATGATTACAAATAAGTAAAATCCAGTTACAAAGTGCGGTGCTGCGATAAACAAACAGCCCTCCAATTCGCATTGGAGGGCTGAAATGAATCATATTAATCGGGGATCTCATTTGCTTGAATATCAGCAGAATATTCCAGTTCATTACCGATCACACTGCAGCGGTCAAACAGTTCAAAAAACGCAGCGGTCACGGAATTATACGTATCTTCTGTGACAATCGTGCCGTTACAGTCATAACGAATAGCTTCTGAAGCCATATTCGCTGCATTATCATGGAAACTCAGTGTTTCACACAGAGCATTATCAAGCATCTCAAATACTGTACCGCCGGAGTATCCCTGATTGGATTCCCAGCAGTAAATGGTATTTTCTTCAGGCAGAACATACAAACAGCCGTAATTGCCTGTAGAACCGACGAAAATGCTCTCTTTGCCATCAAATGTATAAATCAGTACGCGGGATTCTTCTTCACTGCCTTCAGAAATCAAAAGCTCCATGGTACCGTCTGCATTCAAATCATACAGAGAATACAGCATATCAGCCGGATGATGCTCAGCAACATAAGAGCGAAGAACTTGTGCGTAAGCCGTTTTCCACGGAACAGAAATGACAGGCTGCGTCACAGTTGTGGTGACAGGAGTTGTCGTAGTGGCTTGAGTAATCGTGGTGGCTTCTGTGGAAGCCGGAACGGGGGACGCTTCTGTTGCAGTCGGCTGATTGCTTTCTGCATTTGCCGTTGAAGAAGCAGAATCCTTTTTGTCGGAAACAGCAGTTGTTTCTGTAGAACTTGTCTGTTTCACCTGTGGGGAAGGCTTTGTTACACGACGAACTGTAACACCATCCAAAGAAAGGTTATACTCTGTGGAGGTTGTGGTGATTTCCGTCTGACTTTCTTCTGCCAGTACACGTTCCGGCACAGATGTCGTGGGAATATTCATCAACTTCCAGCCGATAAACAAACCGCCGGCAAAGAGGGCAAGTCCTGCTGCAATCGAACAAATCATCCATTTTGTGACAGATTTGTTTTCTGCATCATCGACAACTTCTTCCATCTCCTCATCATCTTCCTCCAAAGAAGAAGAATCGGATGCAGGATTCCATGTCATCCACGAGGGGTTACTGCCAAACGCATGGCGCTCATCGTTTTGGTTGAAATCATTGTGATTCATAGTGTCACCTCCATAGGAATTTCAGCTTAAATATGCTGGGATTCGGCTAACATTGCATGGATGGAACTTATTCACAAAAAAGACAGTCAAAAACTTTATTTGTACTTATTATACAATAAATCTGATGAAAATGCAAGCATAATGACGAAGAATTGTAGCATTCCACAAAAAATTCGTTGTCCAATTGTTGAAAAAGGCATTCTTTTCCAATCAGAGAGTACAAAAAGACATATTCTATGTCTTAAAATAACCTGAAAATGCGAAGCGAAAACAGAGGATAGGGGAGGATTCCTGTCGTAGAATGGGATGTTCAGTGAGAAAACTGCAAGCATAGCCGATGCCGCATAACCATGGGTGCAGTAAACAATAGAAACAAGTGTGCATTGTGCAGTATGGCATAAATCATTTCACAGTATCATTCTAATGTTTTATGCGGCAGTATTTGTGATGATATCATAATGGCGGCATTGCGTTCGGATATCTCTGAACACCACACAAGGCAAGTCTGACAGTTTGATAGCATAGTTCTTTGCAATTTTGCCGCCATCTTTGTGTGGTGATGATATCTATGGATTCCTGTACGATACCCATATTCACCAAAAGGAGAATCCCCTGTTTCTATTATGCGACTTCACCTAATCACAGTTTGGTGCAATTCAGATATAAAAAATCGTGGCAGGGGGATTTCGATGCCGCCATATTACAAAACCAGCGGCTTCATACACTCATGAAGCCGCTGGTTCCAAATATCAATCTTTACCGCCACCCAGTTTGCCAAGCAAACCCTGAACAGTATCTGCAAGTTTCTCCGTAGAGATCTTTGCCTTGACAGCATCTACGATCTTGTCAAGCTGTTCCTCGGGAATCACGCCGCCCAGAAGCGATTTGACCGTTCCCATCGGATCTTTTTTGAATTTCTCCATCAGTTCAGGATCGCTTTTCAGTTTTGTGAGCAATTTTTCAATTTCTGCTTTGATATCCATGTGTTTCGTCCTCCATAGTATGAATCTTATTACTGCATCAATTGCAGCTATTTTTATTATATTCGATATGAATGAAAAAGTCAAGTCCGCAGAAAAGATTTGTCCTGACGTTTCTTCGACATATTTCGCACGAAGGTCATGCTATACTGTATATGGTGATGCAAATGGTAATCTATCTGGATGTTTTACTGCTTTCCAATCTCTGGGTGAATGCACTTTTGCTCTATGCGTCTGCAAGAATCATGCATATGCCGCTCTCTCGTCTGCGTGGTTTGCTTTCTGCCATGCTGGGTTCTCTGTTTTCTCTGCTGATCTTTCTGCCGCCATTTGCGTTGCCCTGGCTGATGCTGATTCGTCTGTGCGGTGCGGGATGTATGGCATTGGCTGCATTTCGGTTCCAAAGTTTCAGCAGTCTTATGCGCAGCACTGTATGTATCCTTCTGGTCAGCACAATATTCAGCGGCGGTATTTTTCTGGTATCTTCGGTTTTCCGTTCCTCTCATATTTATATTGTAAACTCATTTGTCTATATTCACATCTCTTTGCTTGTACTATTAATCGGTACAACAGCCGCCGCCGCCATTGCCGTACTGCTTTCCGCAAAGCAACAGATTACAAATCCAAGTTCGTATTTGCTGCATTTACGTATTGGCGGAAAAGACTTCTGTATGAATGCGCTTGCCGATACAGGAAACACCCTGCGGGATGCATTTTCTGGAAAACCAGTCATCATCTGCCCACGCGCACTTCTAACATCGGATGTATCCTGTGACCTCTCAGTTTTTTCGAAATACAAAGGATTCCGAATGCTCCCCATTCAAACAGTTGCGGGACAAACACTTCTGCCTGCATTTCAGCCCGAATATGCCGCAATTGCGCCTGTCCATTCCCCTGCCCTGCCGTCACATCCGATTGACGTGCTGCTTGCTGTCACAGAAGAACAGACACCCGCTGTCATTCCTGCCTGCTGTCTGCGATTTTAGGAGGTAATATCATGCAAATTCTGGAACGTTGTCTTTCTCAGCTTCAGCGTTGGTTTCTTGGAACGGAATCTCAGCAGCAGATTTTCTATATCCATGGAACAGATGCGCTGCCTCCCCCGCTGGATGCTACTGCCGAACAAGCCGCATTCGACGCGCTTGCAGACGGCAGTGCAGAAGCCAGAAACACCTTGATTGTCCATAATCTGCGTCTTGTGGTCTATATTGCACGAAAATTCGAAGCGGCAAGTGTCACCATTGAAGATTTGATTTCCATTGGTACGATTGGTCTGATCAAAGCAGTCGAAACCTTTCATCCAGAAAAAAACATCAAGCTTGCCTCTTATGCTTCCCGCTGCATAGAAAACGAAATCCTCATGTATATGCGGAAAGCGGCACAATACCGCAGTGAAATCTCCATAGACGAACCGCTGAATGTCGATTGGGACGGCAACGAACTTCTGCTTTCTGATTTACTTGGAACGGAAGAAGATGTCGTGAATCGCGGCGTAGAAAACGAAGCGGAACGGGATATGCTGATGCAGGCAGTCTCCCGTTTGTCACCGCGGGAACAGCAAATCATGGAAATGCGTTTCGGACTCCGCGGCGGAGAGGAAAAAACACAGAAAGAAGTCGCAGATGCCATCGGCATTTCCCAGTCATACATCTCCCGTCTGGAAAAGAAAATCATACGCCGTCTGCGTTCTGAACTTGAAGAAGCATTTGCCACCTGATTACTTGTCTTTTGGTTCATCCCGCTGAAATTCCAGAATATCGCCCGGCTGACAATCCAGCACATCACAGATCGCATTCAGCGTAGAAAACCGAATGGCACTGATTTTCCCGCATTTCATTTTGGAGAGATTGACATTTGCGATGCCGACTTTCTCGGCAAGTTCGTTCAGTGAGATTTTTCTGTCCGCCATCATGCGGTCAAGCCGTAAGATAATCGCCATATTCTCACCTCACAACGTTTCATCGGATTCCTTCTGGAGTTTCGCACCATAGCGAAATACCTCAGCCATAACGAACACCACACCGCCAATCAGAAATACAGGTATATTCAAAGGAGAAGAAGATTCTGTGCTTGATACGATATCCGCATTAAAAAGCCCCACGCCGCATAGACGAGATACGATTACCTGTAAGACCAAATTGGAAAAGAGATTGCTGAATCCGTAAAAGAAAATACATTCTCCGATGCGGCGCATTCTTTTGGCATTCGAAAACGAAAACGGTCTTTCCTTTTCCAACGATTGAAAAATCCGAATCGCATACTGTTCCATACAAAAAAGGCAGATGGTTTCCAGCAAGTCCCCGATGACAAGCAAGCATTGCGTGACTCTATCCAGTTGAAAACTATGAAATTCCGCAACAAAGTCAATCTGTAATAAACCGAGTGTCAAATGATTCAGGACAACATCGCTTCCCATCAAGATCAAAATCAACGCAAGAACGCCTAAACCGAGTCGTATCCCGATGAAGATTTCAATGGCTCGCATCATCCAAATCCATATACCTGCATCTTTTTTCATTGCCTTGGCAGACTGTTTCATATTCAATCATCCTTTCCTTTATCAGTAATCTTCCGGATAACTTAATTATAGCACAGGATATTACGTTTGTCAATAAATCTTTAACGTTTATCGTTAATTTCTAAATGATACTCGTTATACTTGCCCTCATTCTCCGCTGTTTCTTCCTGCAAAAAAAGCAGATTTTTCATTTTTTCACCTATTTTTTGTTTCTGTACACTTGACATTTGACGCCGTTTGTCTTATAATGATAACAAGGAAATTTTTGAGATTTCCGATTTTCACTGAATTTAGGAGGTCAAATCAATGTCATTGACGAAGAATCCGAATGTCAACAAGTGGGTTGAAGAAATGGTCGCTCTCTGCAATCCTGACAAAGTAGTCTGGATTGACGGCTCAAAAGAACAGCTTGACCAGCTCACAGATGAAGTAACTGCACTGCCCGACGGTCATCCTGATAAGCTCTATCGCCTCAATAACGATAAGCTCCCCGGCTGTCTGTATCACCGCACCCGTCCGAACGATGTGGCGCGTGTCGAAAACAGAACCTTTATTTGCTCCCGCAAGGAAGAAGATGCAGGTCCCACCAACAACTGGTGTGACCCGAAAGAAATGTATGCAAAGCTGACTCCCCTTTACAAGAACGTCATGAAGGGCAGAACCATGTATGTCATTCCGTACAGCATGGGCCCGATCGGTTCGCCGCTTGCAAAGGTCGGTGTTGAGCTGACTGACTCCATCTATGTTGTTCTGAACATGAACATCATGACTCGTATGGGCGCACAGGCATTCGAAAACCTCGGTGATACTTCCGACGACTTTGTTCGCGGTCTGCACTCCAAGGCAGATGTCGATCCTGAAAACCGCTACATCGTACAGTTCCCTGAGGACAACACCATCTGGAGCATCAACTCCGCTTACGGCGGAAACGTCCTCCTCGGCAAGAAGTGCTTCGCACTCCGTATCGCTTCTTATCAGGGCAAGAACGAAGGCTGGATGGCTGAACATATGCTCATCCTCGGTCTGAAGAAGCCCGGTCAGGAAACCAAGTACGTTTGTGCTGCATTCCCCTCTGCCTGCGGCAAGACCAACCTCGCAATGCTCATTCCGCCTGAAGGGTATCGTGCAAAGGGCTATGAAGTCTTCACCGTTGGTGATGACATTGCATGGCTGAAGCCCGGTCCTGACGGCAGACTCTATGCCATCAACCCTGAAAATGGTTTCTTCGGCGTAGCTCCCGGTACCAATGCAAAGTCCAACTTCAACGCACTGGCTTCTACCAAGTCCAACACCATCTTCACCAACGTTGCTCTGAACAATGCAGACAACACTGTTTGGTGGGAAGGTCTTGACAAAAATCCGCCTGTTGATGCAACCGAATGGAAGGGCGCAAAGGTCAACGGCGTTGAGTTCACCTCTGTTGTTATGGAAGACGGCAAGAAGCAGAAGCTTGCTCATCCGAACAGCCGCTTCACTGCACCCGCAATCAACTGCCCGTGCATCAGCCCTGAATTCAATAACCCACAGGGTGTTCCGATCTCTGCAATCGTATTCGGCGGCCGCCGTGCACAGACCACACCTCTGGTTTACCAGTCCTTCAACTGGGAACACGGTACCTTCGTTGGTTCTATCATGGCTTCCGAGACCACTGCTGCTGCTGCAGGTGCAGTCGGTGTTGTTCGCCGTGACCCGATGGCAATGCTGCCGTTCTGCGGTTACCACATGGGCGATTACTGGGCACACTGGCTCGAAATGGGCAAGAAGCTCGGCGATAAAGCTCCGAAGATCTTCAATGTCAACTGGTTCCGTACCGATGACAACGGAAACTTCATCTGGCCTGGTTTTGGCGACAATATGCGTGTTCTCGACTGGATCATTGACCGCTGCGACGGTAAGGCTGATGCAGTTGAAACGCCGATCGGCTTTGAGCCGAAGCCCGAAGACATCAATGTCGAAGGTCTGGAAGATATCACCACTGAGACCGTTAAGGGTCTGCTGAATGTTGATATTGACCTCTGGAAGAAGGAAGTTGCCGGCATCCGTGAATTTTACGGCAAATTCGGCAGCAAGCTCCCGAAGGAAATGTCCGAACAGCTTGATGCTCTTGAAAAGCGCTTGGGTTAATTTTTACATATCAGAAATGCCGCATTCTTCGGGATGCGGCATTTTTATTGGAAATTTCACGCAATTTGCAGAAACCGCTTGCATTGTCGGAATTTATATGTTATAATAGAGGCCAGTTTGAGTAAAGGAGCAACCATAATGAGTTTGCATTCAAACCTGAAGCAGATTGCTGTTTGCCTGATGGTCACTATATTTTGCTGTGGATGTACCCCACAGAAAACCTTGGATGAGCCTTCTGCTTTACAGGAAATGCCCGTCAATTCTGACTATGTCGCAACGGAAGTGACAACAGTTCCCACCACAGCCACAACGACTGTTACCACTACAACCGCCCCTCCGCCAAAAGCATTCATGATTTATAATGTCCCATTTCAGACGCAGATTGGCGTCTTGCCGACAGGCTGCGAACTCATCAGCGCAATGATGCTGCTGCAATACCACAAACGCGATGTTTCGATTGATGATATCATTTCTCACACCTTACAATTTTATCCGGAGCGAAAGAATGGAAGGGTCTACGCACCATATCCCTCCGAAGCCTTTATCGGCACACCGGATGACCCCACAGGCTTTGGCTGCTTTCCGCCTGTTGTTGCTGACATGATGTCCAATTTTCTGCCTTCGTATCTGGAAGCAGTCGATACCAGCGGCACAGAACTTTCTGATTTGGCAGAAACATACGTTGCAAATGATTACCCCGTTTTGATCTGGGCTACGATCAATATGGTCGAAAGCTTCAAAGAACTCGGCTGGTATCATATAGAAGACAACAAGAATTACACAGAGGAGTTCTACCAATTTCCTGCAATGGAACATTGCCTTGTCCTGATCGGATATGATGAGGAATATTATTATTTCAATGATCCGATGCAAGAAACTTATCCAACGAAATATGAAAAAGAACTGGTCGAAAAGCGCTTTGCGGAACTCGATAAGATGAGTCTTGTTGTATATCCGAAGAAATAATATCAAAAGGCTTTGCCGAAACACAAATTCATGTGAACGGCAAAGCCTTTCTTTATTCTTGAGGATGTAATAAATTGTACTGTCTTTGCAGGCGCTCTCGGATTTGCGCACGGAATGCATCAGGTGCTTTCACTTCGATCATCGGCCCAAAGGAAAGGACGCGAATCAATAACTCCGTTTCATCTTCTGCAATATAGCGTAAAGTAATCGTATAATGGGATGCATCATCCCGTACTGCCTGTTTCTCAAAATGTGCGAAATGCAGCATGGCACGTTCCAAAGCTTTTCGTTCATCTCGTAAAGAAAGCACTAACGTACAATATTTCGGCTGCGGCTGTTTTGCATGAAAAGCAGAAGCGTTAGGTTCCATGTTGCAGGTTTGTATCCGATTCAGATTGATAATCGTAAATTTTGAACGCCCGACTGCAATCAAACGGAATTTGTCATCCCGTTCCGAATATTCCAGATGATGCGGCATCACGCACATAGAATGCACTTCTTCTGCACGCGACAACATTGTAATATGCAACGGCGTTTTCGTTCTGATTGCTTGCAGTATCGTTCGGAACACTTCAATATAGTGAGCATCTTCATACGGATCACCGTCAAGATAACGGTCAAACACATACACGTCATCTGCCGTAAACAATGGCGGAACATCAGCAAACGTCGGAATGGGAAGGGAAAATAATTTGCAGCGCGGATCTGCGGCAATCGCATTCAGCCAACGCTTTTCCAGCAAAGTCATCGGCTGTGCGGCAGGATGTCGAAGCGGTGTCTCGAAATTTTTCGTCAGAAGCTGCCACTCTTGCTTCATTAAAGCAGGAAGAATACGTAGGTTGCTTTCCGAAAAGGCATTTCGTTTGATGATTTCTCGAATTTCGCGTTCCGTCAGAACAGTTTCTTGTGCTGCATTGAGAATCTCTGCCACAGTGTGATAATACGTCCCGTACAGTTCATGGAACAGCATGGTTTTCCTCCTCTCCGATGCCGTAAATGACGAACATCTGCTGCATATCCGCTTCCCAGCGTGCCTGAAATCTTTCGTCAGTACAGGAAAAATCGGAAATGCGGCAAAGGAAAGTCCGTATCCATGGGAGTAGTTCCAAAGGATCGTAGACTTCCGCCGTAAACTGCCAGTGCGTTTCATCCAGTTGTGTGACAGTTCCGATGCGGCGTTCCCGTAGGAGTCTTTGTGGAATGTATTTCTCATTTTCCGCTGTACAAATGGTAAATGAAACCTGATATGTTTCCGCATTTTCTTTCGGTGCGGAAACACCCCACATATGGGAATGCATATTTTTCAGCATATTCCGATATTTTGTAAAATCGGCGTGTTTCTCCCCTCTTACAACACCTGAAATCGAATCCAGTCGATAAGAAAATATTTTGTCCTGCTTCGGGTAATACGCCATCAAATACTGTCTGCCATTTTGCAGGCTGATGTCGATTTCCAGAGGAAGTACGTCACTATGGAATGTAAGTTCTTTTTGGCGAGAATATAGATCCAGCGTGACCATGCATTCTGCGTGAATGGCATCCAGCAACAAACATAATATCTCACTATCCATTGTTTGCGTGATATAATGATGCTTGAAGCGGAAGGGAAGAACAGCGTCCTGATAGCATGGTCTGTCCAGTAAAAAAGAGCCGATCACACCGCATGGTGCCGTTTCCGAGAAAAATTGCACCGCACCTGCATCCCATTGCGGCACGGATTCCCCTCTCCGATAAAACATAGTCTTTCCGTTCTTTTCGGATCGGATAATGCCCAATGCTTCATATTCACGCAATTTTTTTCGAATGGTTGAAATATCGAATTCCCGCGGGCTGCGAAACTGCGCACTGTATTCTGTCAGGCGGTCTGCAATTTCTGAAAGCGTCAGACAGGTGCCGTCATCGGTCAAAATATCCATCAGCCAGAAGTGCAGTGTCATGTCGCCATCGGTAAAGCTACAGGTTTTCCAAAGACGAAACAGCGGATTGGTTTGTGTACTGCGGCTGTCAAAGGAAAGAAAAACCGTTTTGCCTTCCGCAGTTGTGCGCACACCAACATACTCCCCTAATATGTTTTCCATACGTCGTTTTTCGTCATCATAACAGCGGGGACTTTTTTTGGTATAGTCCATACGGTTTTTATAGCCGTAGACATAAAAATCCCGCAGATAACTTCGCGCACGCTCAAAGTTTTTCATCAGTTCCGAAAATGCCATTTCGCCCTCCATTCCAAATAAAAATACGGAGCAAACCGTATTTTGGAATGCTCCGTAGGTTTTCAGCCCTCCGTGCCTGCACCAAAACCGTTCGGTGCATCACAAATTGCGTATAAATTGGTTTCCCATGCGGGAATATAAAGCTGATGACGAATATACAGTTTATAGCGTGGATTAATGCGCTTCACCAGCAAAGGCAGTTCGAACATATCCTCATTGCGATGATACAGTGAGATCATCAGTTTCGGGCCAAAGCGGGCAATCGAACGGCTTGCGCCCCAAATTGCTTCGCGCTCTGCACCTTCGACATCCATCTTCAGCAGCGTGACGGGATGTCCTGCCAGCAAATTGTCCACAGAACGTGCAGGAATGACTGCACCATCGGGTGAAATGGCAGACTGCCGTCCTGCCTTCGATGCAAAAGGAAGTTCTGTATCAACGCACCATGCCGCACACTGATAGCATTTGACGGACGGCGTATCACCAACAAATTTTGCAAGTTTCTTATAGTTTTTGCGGTCAGGCTCCATCGCAAGGATACGATGATATTTGCCATGCGTATAATCCAGCAATTCGCGGATGCTGTCGCCATTATACGCACCCAGATCCACAAAGCTTTCGTGATTTGTCGGGCAAATGACCTGATTCCAGATATCATCACGGGTATCAACGGTTGCCATCAGATAACCGACTTTTCCGCTGATTTTAAAATTCAGAATATTCGCATACACACGGCGAGAATGCTCGTCTGCCAGCATATCATAGACTTCCTGGATCTCTGCGGCGTGTTCTTCGCAATACTCTCTGGTAAAAAGTCCACCGCCAACAACAGGGACATCAGGCACGACCATTGTATGCTTTTCGGCAAGATCCTGTAAACGCTCCACCATGGCTGGCTGACATACAGCAAATGCAAGCACGATAACAAAATCATCGCACTGCGCTTCCACCTCGGAAAGCTTCTGCACATGGTAACCGGCAAAATCATGCCCGCGGACAAACTCATCACTCGCAAAAATGCCTGCAACAGTAATGCCGTAAGTACGCATTGCAGACAGAATTCGAACCGCACCATCTCCCATTCCGTAAAGATAGATCGGTCTGGTTTCCGCCTTCAGGCGTTCCCACGCAGACTCCTTTTCGATTAAAAACTCAAGCATTGTATGCGACATTCCTTTCTGATTTCTGATTTACATAAAGAGATAAACATCCATAGGAGATGTTTATTCTGCATCCGAATAATCGTCGTCCACACCGTCACCATCAATGTCATGCTGACAATGATGTGCATGGTGGGCACCGCCATATAGATCTCTGCCGCGTGTGCTGTAACGGTCACGCTCAGCGTCGATCTGTTCGTCAAACAGAGCCAGCACTTCACGCGGATGCTTGATGAACTTGATTTCCTTTGTCGGTGTGTCGGTATCACGTACATAAATGACGATCGTACCGCATCCGAACAGTCTTTGCCAGAACGGCAATACCAATTTTTTATCCGTGACCTTATAAAGGTCAAATTCATCCTCCGCAAGACTGAATAGGCCTTCGCGGGTTATGAACTTCGATTTGGTGAGAAAATACTTGGTAAATGTCCACGGCAAGCCGAAAATGGTACGCTTGCGTTCACACCAGATGTATTCAAAAGCTTTTTTTGCCATGAAAATTCTCCTTTACTGAATTAGTTGCATTCATGCAGAAAAATGACTGTTTTTCCATTTGGATCCGCATGGAGCTGTATATCTGTACCCGCCACAGCAAACTGAAATGAATGATCTGTTTGGGGGTAAGAAACGGTAATCATATTGCCCTGCCGCACAGCAGTGATATGAAATGTTTTTCCGCCCTCTGCTGCATAGATATCACAGGAAGCTATGATCCCATCCGATAAACCACAAAGCAAAAAGGTCGTGTTTTCAAGATAATCATACACCACATCTGATTGAAAATCTCCGAGTCCAAGAATGGTGTTAGGCTTGACATAAAGCGGCATTTGCAGGTAATTGCATTTTCTGCGCATCCATTGTCCACCGACGAGCAGTGGGGCATTCCATTCGCCAAGCAGGTCAAACCATTCGCCTTTTGGCAGATAGAACTCCACTTCGCCATTCTCCTGAAATACCGGCGCACAAAGCAGATGTTCTCCAAGCATATACTGACGGTCAAGTGTCAGACAAGCAGGATCATCCGCAAAATCAATCACCATTGCCCGCATCATCGGAACACCCGTTTCGTGTGTGTGATTTGCTTCCGCCCAAAGATATGGCATCAGCTTTCCCTTTAATTGCGTAAAAAATCGCAGAACTGCACAAGCATTTTCAGGATGATCCGCTTCATCTTCTTCATATGCCCACGGTACACGATAGGAATGCGAACCATGCAATCGACTGTGTGTACTCATCAATCCGAACGCACACCAGCGCTTATAGACATCAGAAGATGCTGTCTGTTCAAAGCCGCCGATGTCATGACTGAAAAAGCCGAATCCCGATGCGCAGAGTGATAATCCGCCGCGCAGTGTTTCCGCCATCGCAGAATAGGTTGCGGCACAGTCGCCGCCCCAATGTACCGGGAATTGCTGTCCGCCAACCGTGGCGCTTCGTGCAAACAGGCACGCATTGTCTTTGCCGACACAGGATTCCAATGCCTCAAATACAACTTTATTATATAAATATGTGTAGTAATTGTGCATTGCAATCGGATCGGAACCATCGTAATAAACTACATTGGTCGGGATCCGTTCCCCAAAATCTGTCTTGATGGCGGTCACACCATCTGCACAGAGCTGTCTGATGTGTTCAGCAAACCATTGACACGCGGCTGGATTGGTGAAATCTACAATTGCCATGCCTGACTGCCACATATCTGTCTGGAAAATACCGCCGTCTTTCGTATGAAGAAAATAGCCGTTCGCCAATCCTTCCTCGAAAAGCACGGATTGCTGTGCAATATAGGGATTGATCCACACACAGATGCCGACATGATAGCGGGCTTTCAGTTTTTGCAGCATGGCTTTCGGATTTGGAAACTGCGATTCATCCCATTGAAAAGATGTCCATGTGTTGCCCTTCATCCAAAAGCAATCGAAATGGAACATTTGCAGTGGGATATTACGCTGTTCCATCCCATCCAAAAAGGAAGTGACGGTCTGTTCATCATAATCCGTCGTAAAAGAAGTGGAAAGCCATAGTCCCATCGTTTTCGCAGGCGGCAGTGCAGGTCTGCCTGTCAATGCGGTATAGCGGGACAGTACGTCCGCGCAGTCCGCGCCGCCGATCAGAAAATATTCCAGCGATTCACCAAATACGGTCATGCTGACTTTGGACACCGTGTCCGATGCCACTTCGTAACTGACATAACCTGTATGATTGGTCAATACGCCATAACCGCGGGAACTCAAATAGAACGGGATGCACTTGTAACTTTGTTCAGAACAAGTACCGCCGTCCGCATTCCAGATATCCACTGTCTGACCATTCTTGACAAAGGGCGTAAATTTTTCGCCGAAGCCGTAGAGATACTCTCCGACACTCAAATTCAGCTGTTCCCGCACATAGGTAGAACGAGGATCAGCAGGAATACTCCAAAATGTGTCATCCTGATGAGATTGCAGGCGATTGGCAGTTGTGGCGGCACTTTCCTGAATATAGCTTGCCGAACGCCACCCGCCGCTTGTCAGGTGCTTTCCGTCATAGGTAAAGGAAACATCCCATTCCATGCCCTTCCGGATGCAGACCGATGTTTTGCCGGATGTCAGAACCACTTCGTCTGTGGTTTCCTTGATATCGGGCAAAAATGCCGCATCTTCATGAAGTGCAAACTTTGGCGCAGGATCCGCCGCACCTTTGTGGTGGATGATCTGCACTTTAATGGTGTTTTCAAGGGTTGAGGAATAGATGATCTCGAGTGTTACGCCTCCCAATGACATTGCTCGATTGTAGATAGCCGAAGAAGACGCAAAAACATGAACTGCGCCCCCTCTGACCTGAACGTCATATGGCTGTACCGCATAGTCTACTGTGTAACCGCGACGGTTCAGCCAGAAGCCGTCAGCAAATTTCATGGTAACCTCCGTTGGCATAAAATGCCATATATCTCTATTTCTCTCTCTTTCTTACTTGAGCCCTTTCTATTTATACCTCAAGCAATTATATATTATTGTACCACAGAATCGAAAAAATGTCAATCAATTCCTTTGATTTTTTCGCAGAATACAAAAAAGAGAAAATTACAATCTCTTTGCCAATTCATGATAGATTTTCGGATGCAAATGTGCTATAATGAATTTACAGACGGTTTAAGGCAACACCGTCCATCTGTTACTATTTCAATGGAGGTTTTTTCTATGAGTTTTCAAGCCAATGAATGTATTCTGAAGCTGAATCCGAATGCTTCTGCAAACAAATGGGCACTGGTCACAGGCGCAAGCCGCGGCATCGGAAATCTTGCCGTACAGGAACTCATGAAGCGCGGTTTCAATCTCATTTTCTGGAGTCGTTCTCATCAGCACAACGACGCAATGATGCAAAAAATGGAAGAACTGCATCTTTCCTGCGCAAGTGTTGCCGCAGAACTCTCCGATGCTTCTGCCGTACAGAACGCGCTTGCCGCGATTGACGCCAGCGGTATTCCCGTGGATATTATCCTCAACAACGCAGGTGTGCAGATTGCTTACCGCACAGAATATCTCACCACACCGCCTGAAGATTATGCGGTCAGCTTCCAGATCAATACCATCTCTCCAATGATGATCTGCTATCATTTCCTGCCCAAAATGATTGAACGCGGCTTTGGCAGAATCGTCAATACGACCAGCGGCATTGCGCTTGAGCCTGAACAGGCAGGCTACTCTGCAAGCAAAGCCGCCCTTGACAAAGTTTCCATTGACCTTGGTTCGAAACTCAATGGTACCGATGTCACGATCAATCTAACCGATCCCGGTTGGTGCAGAACAGACCTTGGAGGGCCAAATGCTCCCAATGCGCCGGAAAGCGCCATTCCCGGTGTCATTGTCGGTGCATTCATCAACGACAAGCGTTCAGGACGACTATTCCGCGCCTCCGATTTCTACGGATTGACACTCGAAGAAGCGGTTGCAAAAGCAGAAACCATGTCTGCACCATATTAATTAAACGGATTGCAGCCTATTTTGCACTCCCTGTTTCCGCAGGGAGTGCAGTTGTTTTCAAATAGAGAAAGAAGGACGAATTCATATGAAAATCATTATTATCCGCCATGGCGATCCCGATTACGAACACGATTCCCTGACACAGCAGGGAAAAATGGAAGCGCAGTGCATTGCCGACCGCGTTTCGCAAATGAATATCACTGCATTCTACGTATCACCGCTGGGACGTGCGCAGGAAACTGCTTCTTATACGCTGAATGCTATGCACCACACTGCCGAAACCCACGACTGGCTGCGCGAATTCCATGCGCCGATCCGCGATATCCATACTGGCGAAGAACGCATTCCATGGGACTGGCTGCCCGCCGACTGGACAAATACGCCGGCATTCTATGACAAAGATCACTGGCATCAGGAAACCGTCATGCAGGAAGCACACGTTTTCGAGGAAGCAAAACGTGTCTGGAACGGGCTTGACGACATTCTTGCACGGCACGGCTATCTCCGCGAAGGTAATTATTACCGCGCCGTACATCCCAATATGGATACCATAGTATTTTTCTGTCATTTCGGTGTGGAATGTGTAATGCTTTCCCATCTGCTCGGCATTTCTCCGATGGTACTCTGGCATGGCTTCTGTGCGCTTCCCACCTCCATGACCACGCTGATTTCCGAAGAACGGCGCGAAGGGATTGCATCTTTTCGCATGAATGCCTTCGGAGATACAGGACACCTTTATCACGCAGGTGTAGAACCTTCTTTCTCGGCAAGATTCTGCGAAATGTACCGAAATACGGAAGAACGGCATGACTGATACAGCTTGTTTCCTTGTGCAACAGTTGACTTTTTGAGCAAAATAGTGTATATTAGTAAGAGTACAGTCATGCACAAGCAATCCCCTGCTGTACATCTATGAATCACGAAAAGGAGGCGGACTGCAAGCTGTTTTGCTTGCATCTTCCACATTTCTGCGTATGAACATTATTATAGTAGGCTGTGGCAAGGTCGGTCAGGCGCTTGCCGAACAGCTCGGCACTGAAGACCATAACATTACCGTTGTGGATATCTCCCCTGCGAAAGTCACTGAAACCACTGACCGTTATGACTGCATGGGCGTTGTCGGAAACGGCGCAACGCTTTCCGCGCTCAAAGATGCAGGAATCGAAAATGCGGATCTGCTGATTGCGGTCACAGGCTCGGATGAACGCAATCTTTTGTGTTGTCTGATCGCCAAAAAAGCCGGCAACTGTCACACCATTGCACGCGTGCGCAGTCCGCAGTACAGCGTGGAAGCATCGTATTTGCAGGAAGAACTCGGTCTTGCCATGGTCATTAACCCCGAACAGGCAGCCGCAGCAGAAATTGCCCGTGTCCTGCAATTCCCTTCAGCCATGAAGATCGATACCTTTGCAAAGGGAAAAGTCGAACTGCTGAAATTCCGTCTGCCGGAAAACTCACCGCTGGTCGGATGCTCCGTCAAGGAAATCACCACCAAACTCCACTGTGATGTCCTTGTCTGCACGATTGAACGCGATGACGATGCCTACATTGCAAACGGCGATTTTATGTTCATGGAGAAGGATGTCATTTCCATCATTGCCGCACCGAAAAATGCTTATGCATTCTTCAAGAAAATCAATTACAAAGCAACGCCTGTCAAGGATGTCATGATCGTCGGCGGCGGCGACATCGCACATTATCTCTGCGATATGCTTGACCGTGCGGGGATCCCCGTCAAGATCATCGAGAAAAGTGCCGAACGCTGTGAGGAACTGTCACAGACACTGCAAAGTGCATCCGTGATCAATGGCGATGCAGCAGACAAAGATGTTCTTCTTCAGGAAGGCATTTCTACTACGGGCGCATTTGTTGCACTGACCAATCTGGATGAAGAAAATATCCTGCTTTCGCTGTTTGCACGCTCTATGACGAACGGCAAGCTTGTCACAAAGGTCAACCGCATTGATTTCGAAACAGTCATCAAGCATCTGGATCTGGATTCCATTATTTACCCGAAAAATATCACTTCCGATTCCATTGTGCGTTATGTGCGTGCAATGAGCAACACCATCGGATGCAATGTCGAAACCCTGACTCAAATGATCAAGGGCAAAGTGGAAGCGGCTGAATTTGTTCTTCGGGAAGATGAGCCTGAAATCATCGGCATTCCGCTGATGAATCTGAAATTCAAGGAGAATGTTCTTGTAGCTGCGATTTTACGTGATAAAAAAGTCATTCTCCCGCGTGGTAACGACACGATCGAACGTGGAGATGCCGTGGTCATCGTCACAACACAACTTGCACTCAACGATATCACTGATATTTTGCGGTAAACGAAAGGCGAAAAGCATGAATTACAGAATGATTGGCTATGTGCTCAGTGTACTGTTGTTTTTTGAAGGCATCTTTATGACCGTTCCCATCATCACAGGTGCCGTCTACGGCGAAAAATCCATCCTGATTTTCATTGTCATAGCACTGTTTTGTGTAGGCATCGGCTTTGCTGCTGCAAAACTCCTCAAAACGGACAAAACTACGATGTTTGCCAGAGAAGGTTATCTGATCGTTGCAATGGGCTGGATCGTGCTGAGTGTATTCGGTGCGCTTCCGCTTTATCTTTCGCACAGTATCCCTTCCTTTATTGATGCTCTTTTTGAATCAGTATCCGGTTTCACCACAACAGGCGCAAGTGTGCTCGCTTCTGTAGGAGAACTGCCGAAATGTATGCTCATGTGGCGCAGTTTTACGCACTGGGTCGGCGGTATGGGCGTTCTGGTACTGATTATGGCATTTGTTCCGATTTCCGGCGGCAAGAATATGTATATCATGAAAGCGGAAAGTCCGGGGCCTTCCGTCAGCAAACTCGTCCCCCGTGTCAAAACCACAGCACTGCTTCTCTACGAGATCTATTTCGGCATGACGCTTGCAGAATTCATTCTGCTTCTGTTCGGCGATATGAATGTTTTTGAAGCACTGAATACAGCGTTTGCGACCGCAGGTACGGGAGGTTTCTCCTTCTGCAACAGTGGACTGACCGAATTTTCGGCATACACACAGAATGTCATCACCGTATTCATGATTTTGTTTGCGGTCAACTTCACGTCTTATTTCCTGATTCTGCACAAGAAATTCAAGGACGCTTTTAACTTGGAATTTCGTGTGTTTTTCGGCATTATCATTACAGCCATCGTAATTCTGACACTGAATGCAAGACCACTGTTCAGCGGTTACGGTGAATCCTTGCACCACAGCGCATTTACGGTTGCTTCCTTGATTTCTTCGACTGGATTTGCGACTGCCGATTTCAATCAGTGGCCTGAACTTTCCCGTACTGTCATTCTTCTGCTGATGTTTATTGGTGCGAGCGCAGGCAGCACGGGCGGCGGTATTAAGGTTTCCCGTTTTATTATTCTTGGAAAGAATATGGCGAAGGAATTTGAGCTTCTCATTCACCCGAAACAGGTCAAGAAAATCAAAATTGACGGACATCAGGTCGAAGATGAAGTGGTTCGTTCCGTGAATGTCTATATGAGCTGTTTCTTCCTGATTTTTGCAATTTCGATGATCCTGCTTTCATTGGATGGTCATGATTTTACAACCAATTTCTCCGCAACTGTCACAACACTCAACAACATCGGCCCGGGTCTCAACGAAGTCGGCCCTATGGCGAATTTCGGTGTCTATTCCACACCGGCAAAATGCGTGCTCATTTTCAATATGCTCGCAGGCAGACTGGAACTGTTCCCGATTCTGATGCTGTTCTCTCCTGCTACCTGGAAAAAATAACGAAAGGACTCCCCCATCATGTCACAAATCGGTCTTGTTCTGGAAGGCGGTGCTATGCGCGGCTTGTTTACTTCCGGCATCATAGATGTTCTGATGCATCACAATATTTCCTTTGCAAGCTGTGTTGGTGTATCAGCAGGTGCCACATTCGGATGTAATTTCAAGAGCCGGCAAATCGGCAGGCCACTTCGATATTGCAAACGGTTTGCCGAAGATTGGCGTTTTTGCAGTGTTTCTTCATTATTGCTGACAGGTGATATGTTCGGCGCAGAATTTTGCTACCACACACTGCCTGAACAACTTGACCGGATGGACGTTGCTGCCTTTGCGCAGAATCCAATGAATTTTACCATCGTCTGCACAGATGTTGTAACCGGAAAGCCAATCTATCACAAGTCTAAGACCATCCACTCCAAAGAAATGGAATGGTATCGTGCTTCGGCTTCGATGCCTCTGGTTTCTCGTATCGTTTCCATTGACGGCTTGAAAATGCTTGATGGCGGCATTTCGGATTCCATTCCGCTGGCGTATCATGAAGCACAGGGTTTCCGAAAAAATGTCGTGATTCTGACACGCCCTGCCGATTACCGAAAGCAGCCGAATCAGATGATGCCGTTGGTTCGTGCAAAATATGCACGCTACCCTGCTTTCATTGAAGCAATGGAACAACGGCATATCATGTACAATCGGCAAACAGAATATGTTACCGAACAGGAACAGAACGGAAATGCATTTGTGATTCGCCCGTCCAAGTCTCTGTCTGTCAGTCATATGACGCACGATGCTCAGCAAATGCAGGAAGTATACGATATCGGCGTACAGACTGCCAATGCTGTTCTGCCTGATTTGCAGACATTTTTATCAAGGTAGAAATTCTGATCCATAAACCGAAGCGGCTGTGTTCATGATACCGAACACAGCCGCTTCATTTTATTCATATGCGCGGGAATAACCCGACAACTCCACCAAATCCTGCGCTTCCGTCGTGCACATCCAGTCGAGAAGCTTCTTTACATTCGGATTTGTATTATCCGCACGGTACACTGCATAGAAATGATTGACGATGGGATAGGTTTCGTTGCTGACGTTCTCTTTGCTGGGATAAATACCATTCAGCGAAAGCATCTTTACGCCGCTGTCTGCCACCATGCCATCAACGTAGAATCGAAATGAAAAGCCAATTGCGCTGCCCAGAAAAGTCAGATAATCCTTATGTATCGGCTTTCCATCCATGAATCGGATGATTGCCGACTGACTGCCGCTGCCCTCATTGCGCTGCAATGCGGCTATATGTTCGTTTTTTCCGCCGAATGCAGACCAGTTTGTGACTTCACCGCTGTATATTGCCTGCACGTCCGCAACATTCAGATTTTCCACGGGGTTATTTGCATTGACCAAAAAGACGAATGCTTCTTTGCCAATCGGCAGAAATTCCAATGTCACGCCCTTTTCCGCAGCATACTGTTTTTGTGCCTCAGAAGGTTCGGCAAGCAGCGCAATATCTGTGTCACCATCGACAATTTTCTTGTAGGCAGTGGGTGTATTATTCATTTGCAGACTGCTTTCAGGTAAAAACTGCGAAATGCCGTCATAGGAACAGCTTCCTTCCGGATACACCGCTTTGACAAATGCCGCATTGATGGGATATAATGCGGCGGCACTGTCCAAAATCGGCAAATCTCCGTTTGATAACTGTAATGACGCAGGATGCTCCAAAGATGCAGCCTTTGTCGATTCCTCGAAAGGCAAATAGACGGACAATTCCACAGAACGTGCCTGCATTTCGGGACTGTAATCGCAGATACAGCGCTTCGTAAATAATTCAAAGCACATCATATCAAAGAACGCAAAGAAGCAGAATACTGCTGTCAGTATCAGAATGGCTGTTCGTTTCGGTATCATGCTGTCAGCTCCTCTCATTGGCAATATAGGCGATAATCGAGACATTGTCATGCAAATAGAAGGTGTAACAAAGAATCCCAATCAGGGACAGGATCCCTACGACACAAATGAGAATCAGCCACCGCCAAAATGTTTTTTCTTTCATGATTACCTCCGTGAATCACATATATCGAATCTCTCGGCGAAATGAATAGATAAAGCAAAACATCACTACAAATACGACACAGAACAGAATCAGGAACAAAATACTCATACGCTTCCGGAAACGCTGTTTTCTCTCATCTTCAACGCGAATTTTCCCCATTTCACTACAAAAAGCCGATAGCGGCAGAAATCCGCAAGGACTTACAAACGCCTGCATCAGCCAAGTGGGCGGATATACAGCAGATTTTATGGTAGAACCGTAGACGTGCAGACGTTCCTGCATGGCAGTTTTATCCCGTTGTTTCAGTGTATCAATGAGCCGTTGTTCATCCATTAGGAGCGCCCTTCATGATGCGGTTGTGCCGCAAATAAGCTTATATTAGAGAATACGGAATGTCGAGGCTGTTTTTGGACACTTGCAAAAAAATTTTTTGTATGACGCAGATATGGAAAGCATACAGAAAAGCACCGTCTGATTATTTACAGGCGGTGCTGCATGAAGCATTTGCCGTATATCTGATTACATATGTTGTAACCCGATTGCCAGCATAATCAGGAAGGCGATAATGCAGAGAATGGCAACAATAAACAAAATCAGGAACAGGATACTGAGCCGCTTCCAGAAAAGTTTCTTCTTTTCATCATCACTGCGCTTTTTTTTCATGATATTGCAAAAGATGGACAAGGGCAGAAAAATGCACCCAATCAGCAAAACCTGAATCACCAGAATGGAAAAGAAAGTATTACAGGCGATTGAGACCGTTGCAGTCAATATAGCATACCCGATCCATGAAAAGAGGAACGACCGAAAATACTTTTGTTTTTCAGCGTCCTCTGTACTGTTTTTTCGCAGGATCAGAGAAAAAATACCCCAAGAGAAAAGAAATACTGCGGCAGCATTCGATAGAACAAGTCCTGTCAGACTTTGAAAAATGGTTTGAATGAAATCCATTGTGTTATCCTCCTACTATTATATACTCTATCAGTATAACACAGCTATCAAGAAATTGCAAGGATTTTCTATCATTTTTCAGGAATGTCTTTTTCTATCGCCTGCTTGACCATCAATAGTTCCGCTAGAACAATGCAATGCGGAATGGTATTTTCCTGTACAGCAGAAATCACTTCGTCCAATTCCATCCATTTCACAGCAGAAACTTCTTCTTTCTGTAACTGAAATTCTGTTTCGCCGCTGTCACACCAAAGAGCAAATACTCTGGAATACTGACGGTCATGGAACGGTTTCCCATGAAACACATCATCCCACACCACAAAGCGATCGCCGCAGTGAATCAGTTCCTTTTCTGACGCATCAATGCCCAGTTCTTCCTTCAGTTCCCGTATCGCCGATGGTACGTAATCGACACCTGCGGGAATATGTCCCGCACTGGAAATATCATAGCAGCCGGGAAAAGAATCCTTTGTGTCACATCGCTTTTGCAGAAGGAGTTCAATATGCTCATCCCGTTTCCGAAGCACCCATACGTGTGAGGTGCGGTGCATAATTCCATCGGTATGTGCTTTTCCGCGCTCTACGATTTCTCCTGTCGGTTGTCCGTTCTCGTTGACGATGTCCAGATATTCCATAATCAATGCCTTTCTATGCTCCATAAATACTTATCTTGGCGCTTCGCCCTTTTTTAATTCAATTTTGTTCTGATACATTCGCTGGTCAGCAATTTCAAAGATTTCATCATATGTTGAACCATCTTTGCCAAATACTGCCATCCCTGAAGAAACGCAAACGCGCATGATGTCACCGACATCACTTGCTTCTTTCATTTTCTGACGAAAATCTGCAACAATTGTGTCCTTATCGTCATAATCGCCGCCGTCAATGATCGCAACCAATTCATCGCCACCGATTCTGAAAACAGGGCTGTGTGCAAAAGCGATGCAGATTGCCTTGCTGGCAGCAATGATGAGTTCATCGCCTTTTTCGTGTCCAAGCGTATCATTGACTTTTTTCAGATTATTGATATCAAATACAACGACAGCAAATCTTCTTTTTTCCTTAATATGTTCATTCTCAATTTTTTTGACATATAGCAGATAAGCATTTTTATTGCGGAGGCCTGTCAGCGTATCTTTCTTTGCCATATCCTGAATCAATCGGATATACGATTGCGTTTTATCTGCCATAATTGAGATATTCTCGGTCAGAAGCTGTAATTCATCATTCGTATCACATTGCACCTTGACACTCCAATCCCCCTGCGCATATTTCTTCGTTGCTTCAATAATCTGACCAATTGGATTCACAATTTTCATGCCCAGACGAAAGGCAATCAGCATTGTCACGAACAGCACCACAGAAAAAATCAATAAACTGATGAAAATTGTGACTCTTGCCTGATTGAATATCTCATTCTTCTCAGCATAGATCAAGTATTTCATGTCGTTATTTAATGTGACAAAATAATATGAATAGTTGTTTTTATTAATTTTGGTTGACAATAGCTTTTTTGGATGCGTCATCACGTCCATTTCATTGAAAATATCAGTCGGGATCGTATCTCCAAGCAGAGCTGATTGATTGAAGTATACTTTTTTATCATTCAGACTGCATAATACAGCACCGCAGCTTTCATAGATATGAATATTTTCTGCGGATTCTATTAAACTATTGAAATCAACGTCAATTCCGACCACACCGACCAGACCTTCCACATCATAAATCGGTGTGACATAAGATATCATTTCAACGCCGATATTTGCATTGTAATATGGTTCCATCCAAATCGCTTTCCTAGCCATGATCGGAAGATAATACCAACCGACGTGTTCTATATCATTCTCGTCGTATGCACTGATATCTGTTGCTTCATTTTCCTCAAATTCGTGCGTTTCGGGTGACTTCACCCAGAAGAAACCTGTTTTGCCGCTGTTGGAAATTTCAGGATTCATTCGATAATAGATTGCCAATGCACCATCGGTGTTGTAAGCAGACGCAATCGCTATTTCCTGAAACTTTTCTACATATTGCGCGGCAACATTTTCATCTTTCAATTCGGAAAGTGAAGGGCGAAACTGTTCGGAGAGTAAATACAAGTTTTTGACAGACTGTTCCACAAGCTTAAATTGATTATTCAATTCTGATGCCTGAGAATCACAGGTTTTCTGAAGCATGATCGTAGAATGGTCAACTGTTGTGCGAAAAATCAAAACCAGATTGAACGCAACCATACAAAACGACATCACAATCAAGCTGAAGAATAGCAATCTATGTATTTTGATTCGAATTGATTTTTTCATGATATCATCAGCAGTATCAAAATGACTGCCTTCCTCCTATCTGTAAATATTGTATAAAACGCTATTGCTATTTAACAAGATTATAAACCATATATTGCAAAATGTCAATGACTTATTTGTTAATTCTAAACCATTCACAAACCTGATCCACCATGATATTCGGTTTCAAAAAGAAAGGGAATCTGTCTGAAAGAGAAAAGCGGCGCATTCATAATGGAATGCGCCGTATTGCGGTCTTCACGCATCGTCAGATGATGAAAATGCTTCTCCAGCTATTTTTGTATCTTCTGTGCCATGATACGTCAGACACAACATTGTAATGTCATCAAATTGTTCTGTACCTGCGGAAAATGCTTCAATTGCCGCTGACACATTCTGTATGGCATCTTGCGGTGATGCATTTGGCTCGCAGTTCAGCGCTTCCAAAAGACGGTCAGTTCCAAACCATACATTTTCTTCGGTCGTCGTTGCCTCCGTAACACCATCCGTATAGACAAACAGACTGTCCCCTGTGTGCAGTTCAAAGAAATGCTGCTGATACTGCATTTCTTCCATTGCACCGATCATAATAGAATGGCGATAACGAACCAGTTCATACTGACCATTCGCTCTGCGCAGAACAGGATGTTCATGTCCGGCATTTGCTGCGACTCCCCTTCCCGTCTGCAAATCAATCATTGCCAGCCAGACGGTCACAAACATATCACCTTCATTGCCTTCACACATCTGTGTATTCAAATCTGTGAGAATCTCTGACGGCGTACCGCCTGTCATTGCACGCATTTTCAGGGCAGTCTTGGCTTTTGCCATGAAAAGCGCCGCAGGTACACCTTTTCCGGATACATCTGCCATGACCAATACAAGATGTGTGGCATCGGTCATGAAGAAATCATAAAAGTCGCCGCCGACTGCCTTCGCAGGCATCATGGATGCATAGAGCGAAAATTCATGATGCGTGCCATATATCTGAAAATCTTTCGGGAGCATACTCGCCTGAATTTCACGGGCGACCGACAATTCCATAGCAAGACGTTCCTCTTTCACGGTCATTTCTTTCAGGTCACGGATATATTGCTGTAATGAATCTGTCATTTGGTTAAATGATGCAGCAAGACTTCCGATTTCATCATTTGTTGATACGACCGTTCTCTGTTCGAGATGCCCTGAACTGATTTGTCGTACATCCTGTTCTAATACCTTCAGCGGATGCGCGATTTTCTTCGATACTTTTCCGACAAGCATGGTCACCAGCAACAAAATCAGCGCACTGACAACAAGATAACTTTGCAGCACCGTCAAAATACTCTTGACGATCACTTCCACAACATGGTGGGTATTTTCATCAATGCTGTCTTTGATCAGCACGGCAGGCTTGACAACAGATGAAACAGGCGTTGTAATACAAACTGTCCAATCCAGTTCTGCAATCGTAGCATATGCAATATATACTGCACTTTCATCTGTGCCGCTTTTATAAATGCCGTTCCGCTGCGTCATGATCTCATCTGCTGCAAGGCGTAGGCAGGCGTTGCTTTCTGCATCACGGATATTTCGCAAGTGTTCGGCGGAAAGGTTCTCACTTCTGCCCGCAATCAGATTTCCTTCCCCGTCCATCAACATGGCACGGGATGGTTCGATGATTCCATCATTCACCATGGCAGCATTCAGTTCGCTCATTAAAATATCAATTCCGATACAGCCGAAAAAATTCCCCTCCGCATCATAACAAGGGACTGCACAGGTAATGGTCAGTCCGCGGCCATAAGAATCCAGATAAGCGTCTGTCATGGCATACTGCGCAGCATTTTTGCCCATCTGATACCACTGCGCATCCCGAAATTCGTAATATGCCTCTCCGCCTGTATCACCGATCTCCGAAGAAGGATCGTAGCTGACCATGAGTCCATTTTCCGTGCCAATGTAAATCGTTGCAATGTTTTCATGCTGCTGAATAATCGGCGCAAAAGCATCCTCCATATTGCCAAGAAGCTGACACTCTGCGCGTACATCTGCATAAGCGATCTCCTCCCCTGCAAGTGTTCGCTGCATTGTCCATTTGCCTGCATTTTCCTTATGCGGGATATCCACTTCTTTTGCAGGATATGAATGCTTGTCTGCCCAGAGCGTTTCGGCATAAGAGGCTGCGTAAATCGCTGCATCGGAATAAGCCGCTAATTTCTGTTCGGCAAGCAAGGTCTTATCCGCTGCGAGATTTGTCATGCTGTTTTCAAGTTCCTGCATAATGGCAGTCATGCTGGATGCTGACGCATCCGCACCCAGTTTCTTAGAATTATCAACGGCTGAATTACGGATGATCTGAATGGAAACCAGACAAATCGCAATGGAAAGAATCAATGTGACCATTGAAAACGTCATTGTTGTGACAATCATTTTTTTGGATACAGAGGTTTTCTTTTTGACAGCGCCATCTGCGCCTGTTTCATTCAGAGTATCCAAATCATCATACCCCATGCGCTTCATCACATTTTCATCAATCATCAGCATCGCAATGATAAAAAGGACACAGCCAATGATCTGAAAAAGGGTGATGGGTGTATGTGTCGAATGGAACAGTGTCACCATGATCGGGTTCGTCAGCAGCGTAATCATGATCTCTGAGGAGAATATCAATGATGTTTTGAGCGCAGATACGTATTTCTGTGCTGAAATCTGAATCACGCCGTAAGCGACACGGATGAAACAGCCGATGAAAAATGCACTGACCCAGAATTTTCGTTCTGTGGGAAGCGTCAGCGGAGTATGGTTTACGCCGCATTCAATGAACCAGCCGATCAGACCGAATACCGCACTCCATAGCATTTGCGAAAAGGATAATGTTGCCGTTTCTTCCTGTTCGCATAGGATCGGCACGCTGACAACATATGCCGCAAAGAATAAATCGGCAATGACCAGATAAATCACCTGATAGGAAGAAAACAGCGTACTCCAATCAGCACCGAACAATAAGAACAAAGCGATGATCGCAATAACGGTTGCCACGCTGGAGAAGAAATTCACTTTCTTCTTCAAAAGCCGCAGCATGGGCGTGATAAACACAAAATATAAACTTGCGACACTTGCGATCATGACGGGTTCCATTCCGCGAGAGCCAAGCAATAGGAAAAAATTGAAGCCGGTCAGTTCCAGTGCAAGAAAAGCACCCTTTTTGAGTGTACTGCGATGGATATGCCGTATCGTACCGAATTTCAGAACACCAAGCAATAATATGCCGATTACATTTGTAATGCATAGAAAAGCGAAGGTCGGAACAGTATCAGGAACATTTTGTAAAAAGACATACTGTATTGCAGAAAGAAACGTGATGAATACCAGTCCAATGATTGCAAGCTTTTGTCGTCCGTTTTTGATTGTCATATCGTCACCCTTCTTTCGATATCAGTTTCCGAATGCGAAGAATATTCATGCCGTCTTTGTATTCGTATGTCATTTCATCCATCATCTGCCTGACCATGAAAATGCCCAAGCCGCCAATTTGCCGTTCCTCGACAGATGCGTCCAAACAAGGTGCCGCTTTCTCCAAAGGATTATACGGAATGCCTGCATCCATAAAAACGATAGATAAAGCAAGGGGGTGTTCCATCATTTCACATTGTACCGTCAGCGGTTTTTCATCGGTCTGATAGGCATAACTTGCCACGTTGACAAAAATTTCTTCGACTGCGATCTGAATCTGCATTTTGCATTTTTCAGAACACATATACTTGCTGAGCGTATCTTCTACCATTTGCAAGACCTGTGGCAGATTCTCTGTTTTTGCTTCGACTGCAATTTGTTTCATATGATTGCCTTTCTATGTTATTGTGAAGAATTGTAAAGCTGCATTCATGATATTTATGAAGTATATTTGATACAATTATATCACATTCCAATGCATATTTCAATACATCATATTCACATATTCATGTGAATGAACGCGCAAAGACAATATGTTCATTCGAAACGCTTTTTTAACAATCAGGATGCAATTGACAATATCTGGCAATTTCCAACATTTTTCAGCAATCTTTTACTAGAAATCAGAGGTTGATTGTGCTAGAATATCGTTGTAGATTTTCTTTTGATTAATACGGAGGTTAAATATGTTCCATCGAATCTTTGATACCCTGCAAAACGGAAATGATGTGCGTGGTGCGGCAATCGCGCATGGAAATGAAAAGCGTACGCTCACACCCGATATTGCAGGTTTTATTGCAGCCGCTTTCATTGGTTTTCTTTCTGACAAACTTGGCAAATCGCCATCACAGCTTCGCATCGGAATCGGGCGTGACAGCCGTCTGACCGGAACAGAATTGCTGAATGGTGCGGCGGTCGGACTCGGCGAAGCGGCGGTTTATGACTGCGGCATGGTTTCTACGCCTGCGATGTTCCAGTCGACCGTCCTGAAAGGAAGCGACTTTGATGCAGCAATTATGATTACAGCGAGTCACCTGCCCTTTCATCGCAACGGTATGAAATTTTTTACGAAAGAGGGCGGTTTGGAACATGATGAACTGACGGATGTCCTGAAACGCGCCTCTGAAATTGCCAATGCATTCGGAACAGCAACGGAAGACGGACTGGTCATGGCAAAACAACCATATACCCGAATCGGTATCCGCGAATCATTCGACCTGATTTCCCTTTATGCAGAGAATATGTGCAGCATCATCAAGCAGAAAGTGCATTCTGAAGACTATGAACATCCACTGAAAGGACTGCATATTGTTGTGGATGCAGGCAACGGTGCAGCGGGATTCTTTGCTGACCGCATCCTCGAAGCACTCGGTGCAGACACAACAGGCAGTGTCTTTCTTGAACCTGACGGCATATTTCCAAATCATATTCCCAATCCAGAAAATGCTGCGGCAATGGATGCCGTCAAAGATGCGGTATTGAATGCCCAAGCAGACCTCGGCGTGATTTTTGACTGCGATGGTGACCGCGGTGCTGTTGTTTTTTCTGATGGCACAGAAGTCAACCGCAATACTCTCATTGCCCTGCTCGCTGTCATTGTCAAGGAAGAAGCGCCGCATTCTGTGATCGTCACAGATTCGGTTACTTCCGATGAATTGACCGAATTTCTCGAAGGTACGCTTGAAATGAAGCATCTCCGCTTCAAGAGAGGCTACAAAAACGTGATCGACAAAGCAATTGCGCTGAACAAAGAAGGCATCGACTGCCCGCTTGCGATTGAAACTTCGGGACACGGTGCATTCAGAGAAAATTTCTTTTCCGATGACGGCGCATATCTCAGCATCATGATCATCTGCCGTCTAGCACTGATGAAAGCACAAGGGAAAGAACTCTCCTCTTTGATCGCAGACTTGAAGCAACCGGCTGAAGCCATTGAAAAACGGTATTCCATTGCGGATGCACCGGATTTCAGATCCTACAGTCAGACGATTTTGAATGCATTCAGGACGTTTTCTGAAAAAGAACCGCTGTTCCATATTGTCACACCGAACTATGAGGGCATACGGGTATCTTTCGAGGATGACGAAGAACAGGGATGGCTTCTGATGCGGGCATCTTTACATGACCCTGTCATTCCTGTCAATATTGAATCCAAAACCCAAGGCGGCAGTGAACGCATCCTGAAACGGATCCAGCCGTTCATCGATAGTTTTGGACTGCGTGTCCAGTAATCTCAAGCATTACAAAAAGCGGAAAGCTCTTTCTGCTCGGCAGAGTATTTTTCAAGCATTTTGGTGCTCAGATCTTCGGGCAGTTTTCCTAGGGCAACACCGCACAAAGCACGCCTAACGGCTTGGTGGCACATCTACTTGCAGATTTTCCGCCATCTTGCACAGAAATTCTTTGCCGGGCGTCAGCCCAGCGGCATCATTTCTGTACAATCTGACGAAAAATCTGACTGGTC
>JAZUJW010000092.1:0-17479 GCA_045642925.1 Oscillospiraceae bacterium | reverse complement strand
CTGGTGGTGCAGGATACGTATGGTCAAACGAGTTTGACCAGTCAGATTTTTCGTCAGATTGTACAGAAATGATGCCGCTGGGCTGACGCCCAGCAAAGAATTTCTGTGCAAGATGGCGGAAAATCTGCAAGTAGATGTGCCACCAAGCCGTAAGGCGTGCTTTGTGCGGTGTTGCCCTAGGAGAATTATATGATTCTGTTAGCGGTTGATACGCAAAAGGAATGTTTTAACGAAAAGCTATATTCGTTTGAAACAGTAAAAAATAATATCAAGCAGTAACAAAAAAGAACGGTTTTTGCCGTTCTTTTTTTTGTGCTTTTTTGAATTCGATGGAGTCAAAGTTGATCTACTCCGACAAAGACCATCCATGATCGCCATGATAAATCATCAACTTGGTCATACCGCCATCAATACAGATATTTTCACCAGTGATAAATCCTGCCTTGTCTGAGCAAAGATACAATACCATATTGGCAATATCAAGCGGATTTCCAACGCGGCCGCAAGGCTGCTGAAAAGCATCCGCGCCCTCATAAATCTGATAGCTTGTATCAATCCACCCTGGTGAGATGGAATTGACTCGTACTTTTCCGGCAAGACTCACCGCAAGCGCGTGCGTGAGTGCCGCGATGCCGCCCTTTGCAGCGGTATAACTCTCTGTTTGTGGTTGACTCATCCGATCCCGTGAGGACGAGATATTGATAATCGAACCGCCTTCATTGAAGTACGGCATAAAAAGCTTTGAAAGATAAAATGGGGCAGTCACACCAACTGCCATAGCATATTGAAATTCTTCATAGCTGCACTCGTTGATTCCTTTCATAAGCGGCAAGGCATTGTTGATCAGATAGTCGATATGCCCATGCTTCGTGATAACACTTTTTACAAAAGAATCCAGTACAGCCTTGTCGGAAATATCGCCGACATAGTGCTCTCCGTCAGCCTTATCAATACAGCAGATCGCTGCCCCCTGCTTCTGAAATTCTTCGACAATACATTTTCCGATCCCATTTGCACCGCCTGTTATGACAGCGACCTTATTTCTGAAATCATACATAAAACACACCTCAAATACTATCATACTATCTTATAACTATAGTATATCAGATTTTACCCAAAAGGTCAATCAGAATCATTGATACACCTTGCCGAACGATGCCGAAGCAGATTACATGGCGGGCGCTATGGGTTGATATTGGATTATACTTGACATAATATGAATTATATGATATAATATTCTAAATACATATTGATATAAACTAGGTGCTGTGCACAAATTATTGTATGAAATACAAAAAGGAGGGAATCTTATGTTACATATCAGAAACCGTTTGACTGCTGCCGGACTAGCGCTTTCCTGCATCGCTGAGGGTATATCTGTTCCTGCATTTGCCGAAACAATGATTCCAATCAGCATTGTATCATTCGAAAATGTCAGCACATCTCTGATAATCGGTGAAACACCTGCATATACGACATATCTGACCGGTGATGCTTTGCTGTATGCAAGTATTGTCGATGAGGGATGGTTCTGTATGACCGATGAAAATGCATTATCAACCAAAAGCACCGGATATCCGATACCGGATGTGCCTGTCGGCGAAGCATATTGCTATGCGATTGCCCTGCAAGCCGATGACGGCTATTATTTCTCGGATGATTTTTCATTGTATTATGAGAATACTCTGATTGACAGATCACAGTATATTATTTTCATAGAGAACGAGGGAGAATTCCTGACGATTCGCTGCGATTTTATTCCGCCTGTCATTCCTGTATCACAGGATCAGCAGGAGATCTCATCTGTTTTCATAAACGAGGCAACCCTCAGTTTTCGGGACGGAGATACCCCGTGTTTTACTGCACAGGCTGGAGAACCGCTCAGATACGAGATCTTTTATGAACGCTGGTGCGATGATTTACACCCGGAACGGTTTATCACAAGCAATGCGCAGCTCAATGCGGAAATGGGACTGACAGAGGAGAATTGTCTGACTCTGTTTCAGTCAGGCGGACAATACCACTATGATTTTTGTATCACAGCCAAAAATGGCTTTCGATTTTCGGACGATGTGGAAGTATACCTGAACGGAATGCCCTGCCAGATATACGGTCATTCGTCGGATATGATACCGGTCAATGATGCATATTATCTCGTTGTTCCGCCATCAGAAACCATCGTGACAACAACCACGACCGAATCCTTCCCGACCACCACAACATTGCCGTTTGATACGGAACTGCTGTACGGAGATATGAATCAGGATGAACGGCTCTCGATTGCTGACGTGGTATTGTTTCTGCGGTTGGTGGCTGAAGATGACAGCATCCGCTTCACGGAAACCGCCTTGCGTGCAGCAGATCTCAATCAGGATGGTGTCATTGATCTGAAAGATGCTGCCGTACTTCTTGAAACGATCAGCAGACAGGATGTCAGTATATATATCAAACCGTTGCCTGCCGAATCGGACACTGAGGATACATTGCTTTCCGAAGAACCGACAGCGGAATGGCAGATTCCGTCGAAGGGAAACAGTGCAGCATTTACCATGCAGCCGTTCGAATGGCTGACTGTGTCCGCAGACGAGAATGCACTGTTTTATGACGGGCAGTTGGCAATCAGCGAGCCGACAGATGCGCAGGGCGAGCGCATGATGGCATTTGCATCTGAATGCGGCGGCATTCTGCTGGACGGATGGCAGATCGAAGCAGGGCTGTCACCGGATGAACATTTGCCCGGAAATTATGTAACGGAGTATGACCTCAGTGCACTGCAAATCACTGAGGATGACTGTTTTGCGTTCATGGCAGTCCGTCTGGATGAAAATGGAAATGCATTTGAATATGCGGTTGAACACAGCGGCGATATATTGCGCTGGGAAAGCGACCAGAACAGCCTGATTGTTCTAATCGGTGTTCCGCTTCTTGGAGGTGCAATGTACTATGCAAAAAAACAACGGATTGATCCCGAAATCAAGGAGCGTGACTGCTGGACGGAACGGGAAAAAGCAGAATCGCTGAAACAGTACAATACGAATTACTGCACAGTCGTTTATTCGGATGCAGAGGACGCTGAGGTCAGGGATGCACGCAGACAGCGTATGAAAGAAATCGAGGATGCGGCAAGGGATGCTGCCAGAAAAGAAGCTGAAATTGCAATCGAGGATTCATGGATTCCCTGGACTGCGGGCAGTTGGGCATATAACCGCGCTGTCAGCCGCAAAGCAGCGGAATTGTTTGCGCTGCAACTGCAATCAGATTCTGAATATCTGGAATATATCGAAATTGAAAACGGAATTCCGGCGGATGTACTGCTATTGGCTTCCTATTTTGAAAAAGCACAGAATTATCTGAGATTTCATGAGGAGTGTCCGTATCTTGGATACAAGCCGTCCGTGATTTTTTCGGAAGGCGTTCAGGATGAAGGCTCGGCTGTGACTCCGGTCTGGATTTCCTCCTATATCCAGATCAAACGTGACCATCTCGGTCAGATTACTCGTGTCCCGAAAGAAACATCTGTTGATGATATCTACGAACAGCTTGTATCCGATACATCCGCAGACAGAATGCTGATCACGCTGACGCATGAGATGTATCACCTGATTCAGAATAAAGTCTTTTCGTCCCACAACAGCGCTCATCTCAAATTTTCGGAATTGTCTGCGATGTGTGTGGAGCATCGTGCAGGAGCGTATTTTTCCGAATCGGGATATATCAAAAGCTACAGCGAAGTCATCAGCCAGACTTATGAAACATATAAACTTGCTTTTGAAAATCATTCCTGTACAACATCTGAATCGCAGTCATATGTGATCAATCAAGGCTATTCGTTGTCCCTTTTCTGGGAATATCTGTCTGAACACAAAAAGGTGCAATATTCCGGCTGGAAAATGCTGAAAGCATATGAAGCGGCAGGCAGTCTGACAAATACGTTCATCAAAGCATTCGGACTGCATATGGATTCAGGCGAGAATGAACTCAACACATACTGGAAAGCATTTCAGCAGTCCATTTCCAAAGAAGCGATTACGCAGGCGCGTGATCTTTTCGGCAGAACAGGTGATGGAAACGGTTATTTCCCGTCGCTCATGAAAAAGCTGCGTATTTTTGAAAACCGTCCATCTATGCATTCGGCCATCAAGAATGCAGATTATTCCTGCACATTGGTCGGACTGAAAGGTGCGGAAACAGGTGCTTGGTCGGCAGTGCTGGTTCGGGATCAGAATTTTGGAGAATTGCTGCCGCATACAACTTTTATGCTGCCGGATACGATCGTTGGTACGGAATCTGCAAAAGGTCTGGTTCTCACAACAGATCAGCAGGTCATGTATTTCCGTGAACGACAGGACGGCGGAAATCTCGGTGCAAGCGGTTATACGCTCCATTTCATTCCTGCGCCGCAAAAACCCGTTGTTGAAATTGACAGCGATATTGAAACAATCCGAATCAATCTGCAAAGCGCACAAAGTCCGGAAGGTGCAAAAGGTCTGACCGATCAATTTCTGCTATGCATTACACTGAACGGAACAGAAATTCTGACACGCGCCGTTCCGTTTTCTGAATGGAATACGGCGATTCTGATTCCGTTTGCTGCGTTGCAGCTTGATGTAAATACGCAAAACGACCTTCGTATTACAGTCTGTGAGATGATCGACGCAAAGGACGAGTATCCTGAATGCAGAACCGCATCCTCCGAAGCGGTTGAAATACAGATCGGTTCAGCCGATTTGCCGGAACTGGATGTGAATGTGACCGGAAGCGGAACATATGGCATGGTATATGTTGAAAATCTGAACGGTCATTTCACGCTGAACGATTCTGGCGCGTTTACACTCAGTATTGCTGATGCATACTATGAAACTGAATCTGATAATCCATTTTCAGATGAACGGCTGGGCACATGGGATTGCAGTGGATTTACTGTTAGCGGATACTTCGGGGAAACGGTCAATGATCCGACTGATTTCACTGCGATGATAAGTGAATGTTCAACAGATCTGTTCGTCAGTCATTCAGATTCCGGTATCATCGGAGATGGGGCAGTAACCTGCACAGGCACAGAAATGCGTTCGGGTTCTGTTCATTATCAGCTTGATCCACAGACAAATGTCGTAACGCTGACCATCACGTTGGATGTTGAAATGGAATGCACAAAGCAAGACACAACAGAAATCATAACAGACGGCGCAATCAGCCTGACGTTTCGATTTATAATGAATTGATATTTTGCATCATCATAATAAAATCTGACTACGGTGTGGAACCAAACAAAAAGCAGGCAAATGCTTAATAAAGCATTTGCCTGCTTCTGTTTTATGGCTTGCTGTCATAGCACTACGATATGAGCGGAATCCTTTTCCAAGAAGCTGATTCGGCCTTGTATTTCACCGATGCAGCTCATGAATCATGCCTTTGTTGACCATTCTGTTTCTGCCGCGCTTATCGGTAATGCTCCAGATCACCGCCAAAAAACCAAGCAGCAGCACGAATATCACGGGGAACACATTCATCGAATCCACCTGTACGGCATCACTGGTAACGGTAACATCACGCTGTACCTTCGTATCCACTCGCTTTCCGCGTATCAGAAGTCTGTGCGAATTGATGCCATAGGGTGTGCAGGTCATCAGTGTGATGCAGTCCTCCTCAGGGCGAATGGCAAGATGCTCGATTTCGTTTGGCAAAATAATGGAAATCTTGTCCACCTCATAGGTCAATACTTCGTTAAGAATATTGACTGTAAACAAATCCCCTTCTACCATCTTGTCCAAATCGGAAAACAGTTTTGCGGAAGGCAGCCCTCTATGCCCTGAAATGACTGAATGCGTATTTTCACCGCCAATCGGAAGCGATGAACCCTGAATATGTCCAGCGGCAATTTGCAGGACGCTGTCAGAGGTACCGTGATAGATCGGCAGTTCAATGTGAATGGATGGCACGGAAACATATCCCATAACGCCTGTGCCGGAAATATCCAGTGTATCATAATATCCTGAAACTTCTGTAAAATTGCGAAACGGATCAAATACCTGATTCAGTCTTTCGTTGTATTGTCTTGCTTTTTCCCATATTTCGTCATTCTTGCTGACATCCATCACGGAAACGGATTCCTGATAAGATGCTACGGCTTTTGCCTGATGCACTTTGTTCCACCAATTGCTGACGATCGGATAAAGCATGATACAAAGGCCCACGAAGAACATCGTGACAAATATTACAGTAACAATCACATCATTTTTTTTCTTCATCATAATCTCCCTGGGTGCCTTTCAAAATCTCCTCTCCCCGAAGGGAGAGGAGGATACATTGAATCAGATTGATAGACCATTAAGACATATTCTTCGCTCTCTTTTTGGTAATCAGGTACAGACCTGCGACCAAGACCATACTGCATCCCGAAATTACGAAGAGTTTCGTACCGATACCACCGGTTGCAGGCAGGAGAAAACTCAGACTGTTTTGGACCGTAAACAACAGACAGGGATTTTTAGCATTTTGTGACAAGTCGTTGCAAGAATATGAAACAGGAGAAGTCAATTCGAGTGATGCCAGTTCCGTACCATCAATAGTGTCATCAATCTGTGAATTACTTGTTTCTGCCGCAATAATCACTTTCTGCGGGTCAATGGACTGATATCCATTCGGAGCTTTCACTTCCTGCAAGTAGTAAGTACCTGCATCCAAACCCACGAACTGGAATTCCGTACTGTTTGTCAATGTAGCCATATCATCATCAGTAACGCTCTTGCCGTAAAGCGATTTCTTATCGGTAGACGGAGAAAAAGTTCCATCAGTTCCGAATGAACCGGGAATCCAATCGACAATTATACTTTCATTGGTCTTAGCGTAATACTGTGTGCCGTCTTTCTCAATATAGAGGGCAAACTGCGCACCTGTCAGGTCTTTTCCATTATCATCCACTTTCTTAACATCAATACCATAAGTGAACACGATGACTTTATCGACCGGGGTATAGGATGTGGTATCTGCATTGTAGCCTGTTCCGGAAGCCACTACATTCGGGTTATTCGAATATTCCAGATAAACACTGCCTTCTTGTCCGGGGCGGTTCAGCACTGCCGACGCATTCAGAACAGTATCATAATCCACAATGACAATACTGGATGCGTCAATCGGAATCTTCGTTGAAGTACTACCCGTAGGAGTATAAGTGGCAGAAAGGATATTATCAAAATCTACCGTGAGAGTATCGGTTGAACCGGTTGGGGGCGTTGTGGAATATGCAGTCTTATCTACTGTATAAACCGTGTTGCCGGTTTGAATTTTCACCTCGATGCTAGTAGGATTTGAAAACGCGGTATTATTCTGATCGTGGAAGATGTACTGATACTGATCGAACTCGTCAATGTTGGAAGGCAGTGTACCAATCAGTTCAAACGGAACGGTATCGCCAATGCTGTGGTCGGCAGTATCATTAAAGCCTTCCAGAGATGAATAGGTATTTGAACCCTGTGTCTGAGTATATGTGCCGGTGTAAGAAGTATCTTCCTTGACTTTTTTCACAACACTTGGCACCGCAGACTTTGCAGCAATTTCCGCACCCGCAGAAGCATCATATGTAAGCAGCAGGTACCTGGTCAATGCAAAATCATAGTGGTCATTAGAGTCCGTCGGAGTGTCAACAATGACATAGTAGCCATCTTCATTCAAAGAGAATTCGTTTGATTGCTCTTGAGCAAAAACATTAAAATTGTTCACGACAAACTCAGCAAAAGCCTTGGCTTTCACAGAATCTTTCTCAAAGCCTTCCAAAACTTTCGCTACAGTCAATACATCCTTTGCGTTCGTAAAGAGGCTGCCAAGTGTGGTATTTGTTGCGACATTGGTCTCATCAGCTTGCAATGCTGTCAAGAATGCTGAAAAATCATCTCCCGCAAATTGGATTTTCGAAAGCTTTCCATCGGATAATACTTCACCAGAAAAAATCTGATAAACGTCATAGGTATGTGCTTTTCCATTTTCCGAAGACACTTCATTTGTAATTGTGACTTTCCCGGCTGTTGCTGCCGCATAGCACGTTGACGATGCCAAAGGCGCAATCGTACAAGCTGCCAACGCCAATGCTGCTGTGATTCTTAAAATACTCAAATGTTTCATAGTCATTCTCCTTTTCATTGTGTTGTGTCGTAGGCTGTCGCAGATAATATAGGCAGCGCGACTGGTTCAGAATTGTTTGTTCATCCATTGAAATCGAAATACTGTCATAGTTTTCTTCGGCGTAACCGACGTTTATACGAAGTATAGCCGACGGCTGTAGCTAGCATGACTGCACCTCCAATCTGATAGAATGTTCGCCTGCCCTTTCCACCGGTTGCAGGCAGAAGAACACTCAAATCCGTCATTTCATTTGAAACGGATAGCTGCGTAAGCGCTGCACCGTTGCTTGCAAGCTGCATTCCATGTTGATACAGAATCGGAATGTATTTTGCATCATTGCCCTGAATGGAAGCGATTGCGTTTCCATTTTCGTCCACTTCTTCAATGTAATAAAAATATGTATCACCATCAGGGTTTGTAAACGGTAGGCTATCCACTTGCAGTTTCCAGCCATTCGCGGCGGTCAGAGTATAATAGCCGACAAATTCACTATTCGTCGGAATGCCGGGATCTACAGAAACCTGTTGTACGTTGATTTCATACGTTGCTTTTGCACCGTCCGAATCCACAGCCGTGATTGTAACTATACCGAAGCTGTGTGCTTCTGCTTTTCCCGTTTTGGGGTTGATGGAAACGATACTGCTGTCACTGGAACTGAATGTCACTGTCCCAAGTACATTTTCCGCGGTAATCGTGAATTTTTCACCGATGTTCATAAGGTTTCTGCCACTCAGTGTCAGGTCACCAATGACAACGATGGAACCGGTATCATACGAGGATGCACGGTTAACGGTAAAGCCTGTAGTACCGACTGCAAGACCATACGCATATCCGTTTTCGATTTTGGCGATGCTGCTTTCATTCACGGAGAAGGTCAGACCATCCGGAAGATTGGTTTCGATCTTTACACCGCTGCCGGCTGCACGCACATAGATCGGATCATTGAGTACGATGATGTCATCGGCTGTGCCATAGAACAGATAAGTAATTGCGTCGCCCTTATGGGTTACCGTCAATTCAATCGGATCACTGCTATGCTGCAAAATGGTAATCACTGCACTTGTGCCATCGTCAGAAGGCTGCACGGTCGCAATGGAGGAATCACAATCCAGTTCCCAGCGATCTGCTTTGCCGTTGACCTTGAACGTCGCAGTGGTACCTTCCTGAATCAACTGCTGTGTCTGCATGAATTGGAAAGGAACGATTTCCAGTGTTATATCACACTTTCTTGTTTCGGCGTCCGTACCTTTCAAGGATGCAAAACCGACTTCTTCTGGCGTGAAATACCACTTGCCCTCACCACTATCATACCTGAATGTTCCCGTGGTCTCATTCCAACTGATGGGTTCTGTTGCACCGTTAATGGTGAGCGGTATTTCTTCATAGACGCAATACGGCGCAGGCAAGTCTGCTGAAACATCAAACTTTGATGGCAGGATCTCGATGTCAAACGTACCGGTTTGTCCTGCGTCATCTTTGCAAGTGACTGTTCCGTTCATCACCTCTGATGAAGAGAAATACCAATCAGAGCCTTGTTTCGTAATGGAGCCACAGGATGGCGCCGTACATTTCAGCTCGCCATAGACATCAGAGGAGATATTCAGCTTTACTTGGTTCCCTACCAAATCTTTCTTCTTCTCAGGCGTGATTTCCAGTTTAATGTCTGGATTCACAACAAAAACGGTAAACGATGCTTGCTGTCCTGATTTCGTATCACGGACTACGACAGTCTGATAGCCAGAAATTCCGGCAGCAGGTTCATAGTGGTAATGATCATCACTATAATACCGCACTATTCCGTTTCCACTGATACATTCCAAACTGCCTTTTCTTCCAACTACATCTAAAACCAGAGTTTTATTTATTGCCACATAGTCAGCTTGGGGCGTGATTGCAAGCGAAGCGGAAGAATTTGATATTACGGTCAGCGAAAAAGCCGCTGCATCACCATTCGTAGCGTCAGTCAAAACAATATCTTGTGTGCCTGTAAAATTAGGAGTGAATTGAACATAATAATCAGATGTATGCGCTGTATCGATAGAACCTATGTACTTTACAGAACCTTTTCCATTTTTGCAAGATACTGATGAACCTGTACTGACTCCTGGTACAAGTACATTAACTGATTCTCCTTCATTAATTGTGGTAGCTTGTGGAATAGCAGCAAAAGTTGCATCAAGTAAATTAAGTACAAATGTTGCTTCTTCTCCGCTAGTCTTATCACGGACTTTATAGGTATTTATTCCACTTCCTGTTGGAGTGAGATACCATTGTTGATAAGTACTACTTTTCTTCCATGTACCAGAACCTTGTATGAGTTCTAGATCTCCTTGATCTCCTGTAACGGTCATCCACGCAGTTTTGCCTTTTAGCACAACCGTTCTGTCGGGAACGACCGAAAGCCCTCCTGCCGCCGCAGTAAAGCTGTGAAGCGAAGGCGGTGCAACCGAACGGGTAAGATTTCTGGACGGGGCGCTGCTGCTGCCTGTGGACGGCAGATACTGCGTAGAAAAGCCCGGAATCTCGTAAGGTTCACCTGTCTGGAAGAAGTGATACAGTCCCGCTGCGGCACCCATCAGGTTTGCGTTGAAATCGGAAGCAATATCATTCAGCAGCGTATCCGAACGCTTATCAAGATAGTATGTCTTCTTGGGATCATACTCTCCATAGGCTTTCTTATTTCCGATTGGCCCGCTGATCAAACCGCCAAGCAAACGGTTTCTGTCCTTGTCGTAGCCGTCAATGATGGACGTATCATTTGCGGTCTGCATCTCAAATATCTGACCGCTGCCTGCACCATAATGCGGTTTGAATACGGCATTATCAGCAAAATTCGTGATGAAACAGATTTCATAGTCGTTGTCACCGAGAATGAATGCCATCTGCGATTTGCACCATGCTGTAATTTTGTTGATTTGCGTTTCGTCCAGACCTGCATTTCCTGCATGGTTTGCAACTGCCAGCGCAATGGTCTGCACACCGGTATTATAGCGTGAACAGCCCTTATCGTCAAGACAAAGGTAATCCGTACCATTGCAATAGTTAGACACAAATGCTTTCGCGGTATTCCAGCTTCCGCCAAGATATGCCGCATTGACACACTGCGCACCAAGCTGCACATGATTCCAGCAATAGTCACTTGCAGACGAAGCAGAATTCAGGTAATTTGTCGCTTCACTCTTGTAAATGGTATAGTCGCCGGTGTTTCCTGCCGCCTGTGATGCCAGTGCCAGCCAGCAAGCCGCCCACGCAAGATCATCCTCCACCGAATCGGAGAGATAACTTTCCGCATTGGCACTGCTGTAGTACGCGGTGTTATTGGTCTTGGCAAATTGATAGAGTTTCTTTGCCATTTCCAGATATGCCTCATATCGTTCCGGTTCATCCGACGTACTGTGGAAATTGAGATAACTGAGGGCAAGTGCTGCTGCATATTCCGCCGCAATGTCCCCTCCTGTGTTAGTCACCCAGTAAAGTTCATTTTCTTCACGTCCAGATGCCTGTCCTTCGGGAATGCCCCAATATTTGTGGTCACTTTCAGGATTGCCTTTCTGAACCAACAATTTTGCGACATTGCCGTTTTCATCCAGAATCGCACACTTCATGAAGAAATTGGCGTAATAATCGGTAATCAGCTTGGAATGCGCTGTTTGCCCCAGTGTATCGTAATCCGGACGATACTCATACAAACTCCATCCCAGATTCGAAGCGGTATATCCTGCGGGCAATCCGTACATGACATTGTCGCCGGCATCATGGAAACCGCCTGCAACCGATACTGTTTCACCGGTCAGAGGATCTGTGTAGGTATCGTTCGTATGACAGTCATTGCGCCAGTTATACGCGCTTGCTTCGTCAACGCCTTCGCCGCACATCAGACCGTCATAGAAATACAAGCCATACTGCATCAGTCTTGCATAGTCCTGCTGGACTTCTTCCGCACTCTGATTTTCGGGCCATAGTTTTTTCACTGCCCGTCGAAGTGCTACTCTGACACTGTCAGGTCTTTTCAGCGGATCATCATTCCACCAGTTTTTCAGCAAGATCACACTGCCATAGTCGGGAACATTCGTGATTTCAAAGGTATTCGTACTACTATCGCTGCCGGTGTCGATCGGCGTAGAACCTGTACCAATTTTCCAACCGACAGGACAGTTCGGTTCGACCATACGATAGACCTTCCCCACAGGTAGATTTCTGAATTCACCCGACCAGTTCTTGTCTTTACGCAGTGTGATGGAACGATTTGGCACATCTTCCCAGATGGGCTGTCCGTTTTCTTCCCCGACTTGCCATTGCAGACGTACCACAACAGATGCCGGAATATAATCGTTCGCTCTTCCATTATCTGTATTCCAAAGCTTTTTGGCTTTCAGCGTAATGGTCTGCATGGTGTTCGTGATGGTCAGGGTACCTTCACCGTCTACCGAATAGGAGTCCGCATATCCTTTCGGTACTTCCAGCTCTTTTACATAATAATAGTATCTGTTATTATGTTCATCTTTTGCAGGAAGATCGTTCCATGTATACTTCCAGATATTGGAACGATTCAGCTCAACCGTATAAAGCTCAGACGGCATTTTATCAGAATCCCGAAGCTCTGTTTTCGGATCAGCCAATTCCGAAGTCGTGCGATAAAGCTGTACAGTAATACTTTCCGGACGAACAGACTCTATGCCTTCGTCACCGCTCCATACTTTCTTCACAGATACATCTGTCGAGCCGCCCATCGGTTCATTCGTCACAGACAGCGTCGTAATAGGCGGATAACTCGCGTCAGGTTCGGACACAGAAAGCATTGGATTCTGGTTTGCATAAGCGTCTGCTTTCACTTCTTCCTGTTTTGTCGAATAGACATAAGTGACACCACTTTCGGTTTCCACCTCAGCATACCGCACATCCAGTGCAGAGCCCCAGTTCTGGATCTCGCATTTATTCCAGTCCACAGGCGTACTGAATGTCATTTCATATGCTTTGACTGGTGAACCGTTATATGTTGTGGATATGCAGGTTTCGTCCGGACTCTTTCCGTTGATTTTATTGCCGCCATCATGATTATACGAACTGGTATAGATCTGAAGCGTATTGGCAGAGCCGAGATACATTTTAAACCGTGTGATTTTTGAAATGGTAGGGGCAGCGGAATCGCCGTTCATCTGTGCGTTGTACAGACTCAAATGTCCGATATTTGAGCCATTGCCCTCAAAGCCCATAGCGCACTTGTTTGCAATACCGCTGTGCACCTCATAACTGGTATCCGTTGCAACAACCGAGAAATAAATCTTGCCAGGATTCTTATAGACGGAATCGGTCGGCGTCACATCTTCTGTGAGGTAATAAGTGCCCGGCTTCAAATAACCATTCTGCGCATAAGAATTACGAAGTGCCTTGAACGTACTATTTTCAAAGATATTTGCATTGCCGTCCAGCCCCGAACAAATCAGCTTACCATTATCAGCATACAGCGAAAACTTTGCGTTATCCAATGGTGTTCCGCTTTTGGACACTTTGGAAATATACAGCTTCGCGCCCAGAATACGATCGTCCACAATTCGGAGTGAATGCTCTGCTGACAAATCCATAATCTGATGCTCTCCATTTTCGCTGATCCAGTATTCCATTTGTGTCGGCTTATCTCGGAGTGGAACAATGAAATAGAGATCTTCGGCTTTGGTGTGTCCGTCAGGCACTACCGTTTCAGTCAATCTCAGTGTATCACCATACCCAAGTCGTCCCATTTGAATCAGTTCATTGAAGTTGATCATAAATGGATTTGCCATGGATGTATCGTATGGCATCTTATCTATCCATTCATCATTCTCATAACGCTGAAGTACTAAAGTAGCGCCAGCGACAAGATGACCAAGATCATCGACCTTCTGAAACAGCGGCGAAGGTGCATTATAGAAAGTGCAGTTTCTGCTTGCCAACGGCATCACCATCATGGATTCAGAGTTGAAATAGAATCTTTGATCACCGACGGAAAATTCTTCGCCAACAGGTACTATTGCATTGCCCGACTCGTCTGTGAATACAGCATTCTCATTATCGGCTCCATCGACCAGATAAATCCCCTGTACGTTCTTGCCGGAGGCATCTGCCAGAAGTTTAAACTTCTGAATCAGATTTCCATCTGCATCGTAAATGGTGATCCAACGGATTTTCTGATTGGAACCATCAGTACCATCCTGAATGTCAATCGTCCATTCAGCAAGGGTATCATTTCCTTCGCCATCTACATTGACCATATCATCATAGATCTGAGCAATCTTCACATCGACAGAAACATGATTGGGATATGTTTTTCCGTTCATGGAATCCCAACTCAGCAGATTTTCATAGATACCAATTCCATATTGACGCGATGTGGTAAAGAAGCCTGCCGCACCCAGTGCTTCATGTATCACATACATTTGTTTGAATTGCAGTATAGAACTGCCATCGGCAGCGGTAATCAGTTTGCCATTCAATTCCGCAGCGCGTGAATTCGTCATTTCATAATAGGTTTTTCCTGTGAAATCCACTTTGGAAAAGAAGGAAATATAATCTGTGCCCGCACTGCTTTGCCATTTCATATGAACAGGCAAAGCATTAAATTCATCGTAGGATATAAAGGAAGCCTCTTCCACAGAATTATAGTTGCTGATATCCAGTGCGGCAAATGTTGCACCGGAAAGATGTTTCGGCGGGTTGGTGTCCGTTACAAACTTGTCAATCGGAATATAATAACCGGAAGTTAGACCGACCATGTCGCCGGGGCCTCTGTACGGTCTGTAACCAAATTCCAGACCGCCTGTAAACGATTTTGCAATCAAAGCGCCCGAAAGGTGACCTGTACAGTTTGAGGGTGATGTGATATCGGCATTCGGTGCCAGAATCGTTCCATTGAAGTTGCCGGAAAGTTCAACGTGTGTTGCATTATAGAAATTGTAGAGAATTTTGGTGGAGTATTCATTGTTGTTCGAAGATACATCGCCCGTATTGGAAATCGTTCTGCCGTTAAATACAGTTGATGCACCTGTTATGTTAACATCTTCATCACCGCAGTTGACGATAACGTAAGTATTCTCCGGAATATCCTGAAATTGAATATTGCCGTATCCTTTCCATTCATCACCAATATTAAATATGATCGAACCGCCTGCCACTCCGCTGTCGGCCGGCGCACGCAGAATCAACTGTCCGCTGTTGTTCGAAACCGCAACGCCATCCATCAGCGAAAGACTGTTGGAACGGGAACGAATGTCCACAAATGTTCTGGCAATCAGCGACTTGATGCCGTCATACTGATACATCTGTGCCAGTTCGTTGATAGATTTCATGTAATCATGCTGACAGCCTGCGCCGCAGTTGCCGGGAAAGTCATGACCGTGATCCGGTTCAGAGCTGTACGGAATCATATCGCCTTCATCCGAAAGATGCTCAGAATCTGCAATATTGCCAACCAACATTCGTTTGAACAGATCATCTTCCAGATCATAATAGACCGTATAACTGCTTGTACCGGGCGTATTGACGGAATGTCTGCCTTCATCACCGCCAGAATGACCGCGGCCTGTGGAAAGCGGATTGATTCTGCTGAGTTTTCCGCCGCAAATGATTTGTGCAAATCCGGGACGATAGGAATAATCCGACATGGTATTCAACGACTGCATGGTTGCATAGTCGCCGCTTCCTGCCTGATAGTTCCAGCTATTGGTAAAACTTAAATTACCGCCAACTGCAATTCTGCCTTCGGCATCTGCCTCGGAAGCGGAAAAGTCATTTTCTATGAACGCACAGAAATCATTTGCAAATCCAAGTAAATACTGTTCTTTCGCAGCATTCAGTGCTTCGTCCAGTGTTGTTGCTCCTTGAAGCCATCCAATATTATCACACTGACCAAACAAAAGCGTCATCAGCTGCATTTCTTTCGGGCTGTAGGTAACACCATCAATGATGTTGCCATCATCACCGTAAGCATTTGTCAACACTTCGTCCCAAATCCCGCCTGTTAACGTACCATTTCCGCCGTTTGTCTGACTGACTGCCGGTTTTGTTAAAAACAGCGGTACCATCATAAAGACAAATAGACTCAATGCTACTACAAAAGCAAAATAACGTCTGTGTTTTTCATGGTTGTGAAGATAGTCAAAAATAAGTTTTTGAAACAATTTTCTTCCCATTGTCGTCACCTCCTGCGATTTGTTCTGCGATGATAGTTGAATAATAGATTAGTTGTAAACTCCGCCAAATTCAGAAATTGGCCAAACACGTAAAAATACTTTTCCAATGATATATTCGTTTGCAATACATCCAACCGTCAAAGAACGGCTGTCAATGGATACATCTCTGTGGTCGCCCATCACAAACACGCGTGTATCGGGCACCTGATATGGAAGTTCAATGTCACATTCTCCGAATGCAAGTTCACTGACATACGGCTCATCCAGTGCGGTTCCATTCAGATACACCGTACCGTCATGCGCAATGTCAATGACATCGCCTGATACACCGATCACACGTTTCAGCAGAATCTTATTATTGAAATAAAATGCAACAATATCTCCCGTTTTGAAATTGCTTCGTTTTGAGCATACAATCAGTTCATCATTTTGCAGCGTGGGCGTCATGCTGGAACCTGTTACGCGAAGCACGGGTAAAAACAGCATCGAAACCAATACTGCAACTGCTGCTGCAACAATCAGCCATGAAATGGTATTGGCAAGCACTTTTCTGAAATTCATGCGATATCGAACGATTGAAAGTTCTTCTTCAAGCTGTGCTTTTGTCGGAAGATTTTTTCTGTCAGGCTGAAATTTTGGTTTTTTCTTCATTTTGCGCCTCTTTTCGACTTCTTTGAACGGGACGGCTGGTTCTGTTTCTTTTGACAAACCGATTCCCAGATCTGTTGCAGAAGCGCATGGTCGTCCGAGATACCACCTTTCTGATTCCTCAATTTTTCGTTTTCTGCTTCCAACCTGTCGAGTTCATCCCGCATATAAATCAGCAGTTCCAATAATTCGGAACGCTTCAGCTTGTGTAATTCTTTGTCCGTCATATTGCTGCGTCCTCCATAGATTCAAACGAACCTATCTTTACATATTCAAACGACTATCTGTATACATTTGTATCTATTGTACAGTATGTATTGTCAGAAAGTACTAAATTTCTATTTCTATTTTACTATATATCGCAACATTTGTCAAGAGGAATACAAACATTTTATACTAAAAAACTTTAGGCAACACCGCACAGAGCTGGTGGTGCAGGATACGTATGGTCAAACGAGTTTGACCAGTCAGATTTTTCGTCAGATTGTACAGAAATGATGCCGCTGGGCTGACGCCCAGCAAAGAATTTCTGTGCAAGATGGCGGAAA
>JAZUJW010000091.1:0-9924 GCA_045642925.1 Oscillospiraceae bacterium | reverse complement strand
ATACGCAGTCAGATTTTTCGTCAGATTGTACAGAAATGATGCCGCCGGGCTGACGCCCAGCAAAGAATTTCTGTGCAAGATGGCGGAAAATCTGCAAGTAGATGTGCCGCCAAGCCGTAAGGCGTGCTTTGTGCGGTGTTGCCTTAATCTCAAAAGTGATTCCCTTCTCCTCTTCCAAGGAAATAGGAGTGTTTCGCTTCGCAGGCATAGCCGGATATTCATGGATACATTCCCTTTGGAATCCTCAATATAATAGCCCATGTATTCAATTTTCCCTGCGTTGACATATCTTAAATATTGTGGTATACTATTACGGTAACAACAGCGTATTTTTTGCGCCTAAATATGAAAGGAAGATTTTCTAATGAGCGAATGTACCCACGATTGTTCCTCCTGCACCGCCAATTGCGCTAGCAAACAGCCGCAGGATCTCCACGAAGCCCCTAACGCCCTCAGCCGTATCGGCAAGGTCATTGGTGTCGTCAGCGGCAAAGGCGGCGTCGGCAAGTCCCTCGTGACCGCCCTCACTGCCGTTTCTGTCAAACGCTCCGGCGCTACTGTCGGTATTCTTGACGCCGATATCACCGGCCCCTCTGTTCCCAAAATGTTCGGTGCAAACGGCAAGCGTGCCGAAGCAGATGACGCAGGCATCTATCCTGTTCAATCTCAGCTCGGCATTGACATGATGAGTGTCAATCTCTTGCTCGATAATCCCAACGACCCCGTCATCTGGCGCGGCCCTGTCATTGCCGGCGCTGTCAAGCAGTTCTGGACTGACGTTGTCTGGGGCGATGATGACTTTCTCTTTGTCGATATGCCCCCAGGAACCGGTGACGTGCCCCTGACGGTCTTCCAGAGCATCCCTGTGGACGGTATCATTATTGTCACTACCCCGCAGGAACTCGTCTCTATGATCGTCGAGAAGGCTGTACGCATGGCTGAGGCTATGAACATCCCGATTCTCGGCATTGTTGAGAACATGAGCTACGTTGAATGCCCTGACTGCGGCAAGCGCATCAGTGTCTTTGGCGAAAGCAATCTCGAAGAAGTCGCCAAAGCACACAACCTGCCCATTCTCGGACGCATTCCGATGAACCCGAAGCTGGCAGGTGCCTGCGACAAAGGCATGGTCGAACTGTTCGAAGGCGATTGGCTCCAGCCTGCCGTTGACGCTGTTCTCGCACTCGGAGAGGAGAACGCACAGTGAATTGGACGGAAGTACGCATTGAAACAGCAAACGCCGGAATTGACGCGCTGTGTGCCTTACTGACGGACATCGGGTTCAAGGGCTTTGCCATTGAAGACCCTGCCGATTTTGATGACCTCATGGCCGGAAAAGTCGGTCACTGGGATTATCTTGAAGAAGGCTTGATGGAACAATTGACAGGCGGTGTGCCGACTGTGATCGTGTATGTACCCGAAAATGCGCAGGGCGCAGAACAAATGGCATCTCTGCGCACGTTCCTGAAAACGATGCGCGAAGGTGAAAATGTTGAAATGTACGGTTCGCTGAACATGACTGCCAAGGGCATTCGCGAGGAGGACTGGGCAAACAACTGGAAGCAGTATTTTCAGCCGCTTTGTGTCGGAGAACGTCTTTGGGTCACGCCGACATGGGTTGACGCAGAAGTGCCCGCTGGACGGACGGCGCTGCATATTGATCCCGGTTCCAGTTTCGGTACCGGTCAGCATGACACGACACGTCTTTGTCTTGGATTGCTGGAAAGCTGCGTGACGGACGGCTGCAAGGTGCTGGACATTGGCTGCGGCAGTGGTATTTTGTCGATTGGAGCGATGCTTTTGGGCGCAGGAGAAGTGCGTGCAATTGACATTGAGCAAAATGCGGCAGATTCGGCGCTGGAAAATGCTAAGAGAAACGGCATTTCGGCTGACAGATACCACACATACTGCGGCAACATTCTGGAAGATGAAGCACTTGCGGCATCATTGGGTGAAGGATATGATGTTGTCTGTGCGAATATTGTATCAGATATTCTGATTGCGATGCGGGAGTTATTCCTGCGGTATATGCGGGATGGCGCGACGTTATTGCTGTCGGGCATCATTGATGAGCGATTGGATGAAGTGATTGCAGCGATGCAGGAAGCTGGATTGAAGGTGGAGAATATTCAGCAGAGTGCGGGCTGGGCGGCAGTAAAGCTGACGAAGTAAACATTTCAGCTATTTATTGAGGATTCCAAGGGGAATTGCAAGCGCATCCTGCGCCCCATCACGAGGAGTCCAGAGGGAATTGATTCCCTTTGGTATCCTCATGATTGGGTGCGGGATGCGCTTTCCATTTCCTCTGTGCACTCTTTTCTTCTGTATAACAAAAAAGAAACGGCACACATATGTGTGCCGTTTCTGTGAGTACGTTACTGAATTTCTTCAGACAGATGTCTTAGAAATTAGTCTTCCTTCTTGCGAAGAACGATTGCAGTACCGGTAGCTGCCAGCAAGCCTGCGATTGCGAGTGCAACACCTGCGTCGCCAGTCTTGGTGCCGCCAGCCTTAGTGGTGGTGGTGCCGTTGCCGCCAGCCTTAGTGGTGGTTGCAGTCGTAGTCGTGGTGGTCTTCGTAGTAGTAGTGGTGGTCTTCGTAGTAGAAGTGCTGGTGCTGGTAGTGGTAGTAGAAGTGCTGGTGCTGGTAGTGGTGGTAGAAGTGCTGGTGCTGGTAGTGGTGGTAGCAGTGGTGGTCGTGGTCGTAGTGGTCGTAGTGGTCGTGGTTGTGGTTGTCGTGGTAGTAGTAGTAGTAGTAGCACCACCCTCAATCATGATGTAGCCATTGACTGCAGTAGCAGGAAGTTCCTTGTAGTCTTTGTCGGTGAAGCTGGAAAGTTCGAGTGTGATCGGGAACTTGTCGCCAGCCTTAACGGTCTCAGGAACCTTGAAGTAGAAGGAAGCGATGGTGGCATCTTTGGTGACGTTCTTGCTGCCTGCGGTTGTCCAAGCAATCTTGTTCTCCTTGGTGCCGAGAACTGCGATCTGAACCAGACCCTTTGCTCCATCGCCGCCATCGAACTTAGCGGAGGTTTCATCATCAGGATCGCGAACAATGGTCAAATCGCTGGGAACAGAAATGCCCAGGCCGATACCAACGTAGCCAGGGTTGTCAACAATCGACAGATCCCAAGTAACCTCGTAATTATTTGCCTTCAAGTCATCGAGTGTCACGGTCTTGGATTCGCCAATGATCTGGGCAGTCTTTGTGTTGTCTGCGGAAACCGTAGCGCCAACACCGAGCATGATTGCTGCGCCGCAAAGAACAGCGCTAGCTTTTTTGAAATACATAGTGTTCATGTCTTTCAATCCTTTCTTATTTTTCGTGTACCCGCATCATGCTCAGACGCAAGTACCGTATTTTTATGTTATCTAGGATGATTCTTCTCTCCTAGATTAACTATTGTTTATTTTATCACATTTCTTTGCACAAGTCAAGCAGGGGGAAAAAATTTCATCAGAAATTCGTGCTGAAAAATGCGAGGCGTTTTTGTGTATATTTCACAATGCCTTCACATTATCGTCAGTTTTCTGCCATCTTTGGGAAAAATCGACCGTTTCCCGCAGCAGCCGATGAAGCTGATATGCTGCATTCTCCGCTGCGTCCTGACTCCGCTTCGGCATTTGAAGCATACAGTTCTTTTCCTCCAGTTTGATTGTCCGTTCCATGTAATAATCAGAATTTTCCGGGATTTTCTGCATATGATACGCCTCCGTTTTCATTGGCATTCTATGCAGAGCGCATTCCCATCAGAACTCACTTTCTGAACTTGACTTTCATGCGCTGGTTGTTGTCCAGGATTTCCTTGCGGATGCGCAGGCTCTTCGGGGTAACTTCCAGCAGCTCGTCCTCTGCCAGAAATTCCAGACAGTCTTCCAGACTCAGTGTTTTCGGCGGAATCAGACGCAGTGCATCATCGCTGCCGCTTGCACGGGTATTGGTGAGGTGCTTGCGCTTGCAAACGTTAACCACGATATCTTCGGACTTCGGAGATTCACCGACAACCATGCCTTCGTATACAGGCGTACCTGCGGGAATAAAGAGGTTGCCGCGCTCCTGTGCATTGTACAGACCGTAGGTCACGGCTTCGCCCGTCTCATAGGAAATCAGAGAACCAACGCTTCTGCGCGGGATCTCGCCCTTGAACGGCTCGTACTTCTCAAAGACTGCGGACATGATGCCTTCGCCCTTGGTATCCGTGAGAAATTCGCTCTTGTAGCCAAACAGACCGCGTGACGGAATCAAAAATTCCAGACGCATTCTGTTGCCCTGCGGATGCATTTCCTGCAATTCGGCTTTTCTGCCGCCCAGCTTTTCCATGACCGCACCAACGCAATCCTCAGGAACATCAATTGCCAGACGCTCGATCGGCTCATAGCGCTTGCCGTTCTCCTCCTTGTAAAGTACATGGCACGGAGATACTGCAAGTTCATAGCCTTCACGGCGCATATTTTCAATCAGAATGGACAGATGCATTTCGCCTCTGCCTGCGACACGGAACTGGTCTGTGCTGTCCGTATCGTTGACACGCAAAGATACATCGCGCAGCAATTCCTTGTACAGACGCTCACGAAGCTGACGGGAAGTGACAAATTTGCCTTCCTGTCCTGCAAACGGGCTGTCATTGACGCAGAAGTTCATTTCGACAGTCGGCTCACTGATTTTTGTGAAGTCCACAGGGTCATAGCTGCCGGAAGCACAAATCGTGTCACCGATGTTGATATCATCAATACCCGAAATCCAGACAATGTCGCCGACCGTTGCGGTCTGTGTGGACACACGCTGGAGCTGTTCGATTTGCAGGAGCGTTACCAGCTTTGCTGCCTTCGGTTTTTCATCATTATGGATATTGCCGACCTGTACCTGCTGTCCGACCGTTGCAGTACCGCGGATGATTCTGCCGATACCGATTCTGCCGACATACTCATTGTAGTCAATGGAGGAGATCAGCATTTGCAGCGGGCCTGTTTCATTGCCCGTCGGCGGATCAATGTAATTGAGGATGGTTTCAAACAGCGGTTTGAGGTCTGTGCCTGTTTCATACTGACTGAGGGAAGCCGTACCGGCTCTGCCGGAACAGAACAGTACAGGGCTTTCGAGCTGTTCCTCGTTGGCATCCAGATCCAGCAGGAGTTCCAGCACTTCATCGCCAATCTCGTCCAGTCTTGCATCCGGACGGTCGATCTTGTTGACGACCACGATGATCTTCTTGCCCATTTCGAGCGCCTTGGAAAGTACGAAACGTGTCTGCGGCATCGGGCCTTCTGCCGCATCGACCAGCAGCAATACGCCGTCCACCATGTTGAGTACACGCTCCACCTCGCCGGAGAAGTCTGCGTGTCCCGGTGTGTCAATGATGTTGATTTTCACACCGTTGTACATAATGGAAGTGTTCTTTGCGAGAATCGTAATGCCGCGTTCACGTTCCAGATCATTGGAGTCCATGACACGTTCAGCGACCGACTGATTCTCACGGAATGCACCGCTTTGCTTGAGCATCTCGTCAACCAGCGTCGTCTTGCCGTGGTCAACGTGCGCAATGATAGCGATGTTGCGCAAATTATTGCGAACCAAGTAAATGCCTCCTATTCAAATACGGGAAATATATCTTCAGGCGCGTCAGCGTTTGCCGGCATCGCCGTCCATGCGTTCTTTCATTTTTGCAATGGCATTGTCGATCATCGGGATCTCCCGAAGCCCTGTTGCCTTTCCGACAAACCGTTTTGCACGGTTCAGCCAGTAGAAAGCGCGGCTTCTGTCGCGTGCTGTGCCCATGCCGTTTGCATAATGCTCCGAAAGCTGCATTGCCGCACGGACATATGCTTTCAGCAATCGCCGTTTGATGGGCAGCATATCCACGCAGGCAGGGTCATTATAAAAGTCCCAGTAGCAGCGGATGGAAGCTTCTGCTTCCAGCATCCATGCAAGTGCCTGTGAAAGGTCAACATCCACGCCGAAACCGTCATAGACCTTTTTGCCTTCATTGTAGGCAGCGGCAACATTGAACATTGCCATCCACGAACCATGCTCTGCCGCACGGAAGATCCAGTCAAAGTACGTTTCGTAATTTTTCTGCACACCGTATCCGCAGCGATAGCATTCCGCGATCAGATATTCGGCATCCTGTGCGCCAAGCTCTGCGGCTTTTGTCAGATATTCGATGGCTTTCGCATAATCCTGCGACACACCCGTACCAAAATAATACCGCTCGCCAAGTTCCAGAAATGCGCCGCATTCTGCGCGGTCGGTATGTGCCGTCAGTTCCTCAAAAGAAAGCGCGGCAAACGGACGATATACCGTTTTATCCGGTCTGCCGTCCTGCGCGGTAAAGTCCACACGGACAGCGGGAAGGTAGGAAACCTTCATGGGATGTTCCTCCTTTCTGTCAGTGATGCGAAACAGGCAAGAAAATGCCGAAAGCGATGCAAACGCAAAGGCTTTCGGTGCATAGAATCTGTCCGTCCGACACTTTTCAACATAGAGGGTATTATAACACGCTTTGCGGCGTTTGTCAATAGACACGCCGTGTTTCTTGCGATTTTGGCGGATTTTGGAAGGCATTCACCTGCATTTTCCAGTCAATTTGCATCCGCAGACGGGATAGGCAATGCGGAAGCTTTCCACCCATACATTTTTGCGTCAGAAGCTCCCCGAAATCTTAGTAAAAATTACCATTTGCGTGAAATTTTTCCTTGACGTATCTGCATTTCTATGCTATAATAATAGCAATATAGTTTACACGGAGCAATCCGTGGATGGAGGAATGATCCCAATGAACAAGCAACCTTATTATCTGACTACGGCAATCGCCTATACGTCCCGCAAGCCGCACATCGGCAACACGTATGAAATCGTCATGACGGATGCACTCGCCCGCTTCCGCAGAATGCAGGGCTATGATGTATTTTTCCTGACAGGCACCGATGAGCACGGTCAGAAAATCGAAGAGATCGCCAAAGAAACAGGCATCACCCCGCAGCAGCACGTTGACAAGATCGCAGGTGAGATCCGCGATATCTGCGACCTGCTGGGAACTTCTTACGATAAATTCATCCGCACGACTGATGAAGAACACGTCAAAGCCGTTCAGGGCATCTTCCAGCGTCTTTATGACCAGGGAGATATCTACAAGGGCGAATATGTCGGCAAATACTGCACGCCCTGCGAAAGCTTCTGGACAGAGTCCCAGCTTGTGGACGGCAAATGTCCCGACTGCGGCAGAGAAGTCCGTGACGCAAAGGAAGAAGCATACTTCCTGAAGCTTTCCAAATACCAGAAATGGCTGGAAGAATATATCGAAAGCCATCCGGATTTCATTTACCCGGAATCCCGCAAAAATGAAATGCTCAACAACTTCATCAAGCCGGGACTGGAAGGACTGTGCGTTTGCCGTACCAGCGTCAAGTGGGGCATTCCTGTGCCGTTCGATGACAACCACGTCATCTACATCTGGATCGACGCACTCTCCAACTACATCACCGCACTCGGCTATGATGCAAACGGCAATCACGGCGACCTCTACAAAAAATATTGGCCTGCCAATGTCCACATCATCGGCAAGGACATCGTCCGCTTCCACAGCATTTACTGGATCATCATGCTCCATATGCTGGATGCGCCGCTGCCGAAACAGATTTTCGGTCATCCGTGGATGCTCTTCGGCAACGACAAGATGAGTAAATCCCGCGGCAATGTCATTTATGCGGACGAGCTGGTCGATCGCTTCGGTGTAGATGCCGTGCGCTACTACCTCCTCTCCGAGATGCCCTTCGCATCCGATGGTTCGATCACCTACGAAACCATGATCGAGCGTTTCAATTCCGACCTCGCCAACACCCTCGGCAACCTTGTCAACCGCACCGTGGCAATGGTCAACCAGTATTTCGGCGGCATCATTCCCGATGCAGACCTCATCTCCTCCGCCCCCGATGCGGAATGCGATGCAGAACTTGCAAAACTCGCAGAGGAAACCGCACCGAAAATGGCAAAGCTTCTTGATGCATTCCGTGTCAGTGACGCAATTGAAACTGTCATGGAGCTTGCACGCCGCTGCAATAAATACATTGACGAAACCGCACCATGGACACTCGCAAAATCGCCTGAAACCAAAGCAAGACTTGCAAAAGTCCTCTACAATCTGCTTTCGGGCATCCGCATTATCGGCGGTCTGATCGCCCCGTTCATGCCCGCGACCTCCGAAAAAATCCTTGCCCATACGCCGCAGATCGCACAGGGTGACGAAATATCCGTGTTCGACACCTTCACAAAATTTGACGGCATGGTACAGTATGGCGCAGCAGTCGGAGAAGCAAAGCCTTTGTTCGTGCGTGTCAATGCGGCAGAGTTGATGAAGGAGCTGCAAGCCATTCAGGAAGCAGCCGCAAAAGCTGCACAGCAGGCAGAAGCTGCCAAAACAGAACCCTTCGCGGAAGAAATCGGCATCGAAACCTTTGCACAGTCCGATATCCGCGTGGCAAAAGTCGTATCCTGTGAAAAGGTAAAGAAATCCTCCAAGCTGCTTTGCCTGCAAGTATTTGACGGCATTGCACAGCGACAAGTCGTTTCGGGCATTGCAAAATGGTATGCACCGGAAGATCTAATCGGGAAAAAAGTGCTTCTGGTCGCCAACCTCAAGCCCGTGAAGCTCTGCGGTGTCGAGAGCAACGGCATGATCTGTGCCGCTGACCTCCCCGACGGAAGCTGCAAAGTCCTGTTCGCTGATGACGCAATTCCCGCCGGTGCAAGACTGCACTAAGCGGAACGGCTCCAATAATTGTTCCAAAGGGATGCTGCCGTAATGGACAGTCACCCTGCGCATCCGTTTCTGAGGCATCTGCCTCACCTCCCTGAAAACAGCTTATGAAGCAGAAAGGAAACTTATGAAATCTATGAAAATGACAAAAGTAACCGCAGCACTTGCTGCCATCGCCATGACATTCAGCACACTTGCTCTGAGCGCAAGCGCAGAAGCAGCCCCCAATACCTTCCGCACCGCACTGGAGAAGCAGTATGTTTTCGCCAGCGATCTGGCATCCGGTGATGTTGTTGTGAAAGGCAATGTATTCATCGACAACTATACCGGCATGAACACCTTCAAAATCACACTGGAATCCGCATCTCCGCTGGTCATTGAAAACGGCGGCTTCGCAGATCCCTGCATGATCGACTACTGCAAAGACACCGAGAAGTCCTACACCGTTTACGAAAATACGGATGCATCGGGAGCGCCCTGCAACGTTGCAATGTTCTACAATGACTATGACAACGCAACAGACCAGTACCTTTTCCCGTATCCGAACGCAACAGCAGTAGACAATACCTACGCACTGCTTTCGTTTGACGTGAAGATTCCGAAGGGAACAGAACCGGGCGTATATAAGCTTGGCTGCAAGGAAGGCTTTGATACCAATGAAGTTGGTCAGAAAGAATACCACTGCTTTGCGACCTCCGCGACCGGTTCGGTTGAGCTTGCATTCGAAGGCGCAGAGTTTGTTGTTGAGCCTGATGCAATACGCGGTGATGTAAACTGTGACGGTGCGGTCGATACGAAGGATGCAACGGCAGTATTGCGTTACTATGCGGGCAGTTTGCTTCAGGCATCGGAAGATGAGCTGTTTTCGCTGCTTAGCACACCGTATGTACATGCTGCGGTAAAGGCAGCTGACACAGATAACAGCAGCAGCATCAACCAGAACGATGCAGTTAAGATTCTGCGTTATTATTCTTATAAGATGCTGAACGGCAGCGCAAACTGGGACGAAGTCTGAACCGGAGAGGCAAAGTTTCTCCGTAACGATCCGGCTATGCACGCGAAGCGAAATTAAAGGCAATACCGCACAAAGATGGTGGTACAGATACGCAGTCAGATTTTTCGTCAGATTGTACAGAAATGACGCCGCTGGGCTGACGCCCAGCAAGGAATTT
>JAZUJW010000090.1:0-32832 GCA_045642925.1 Oscillospiraceae bacterium | reverse complement strand
ACCCTATTAAGGGGTTCCCCCATACAGTACCTAATAAAAGCGGCTATACACACAAATCATACACAAAAAAGGCAGAAGAAGCGTATCTTTTCACGTTTCTTCTGCCTCATTATCTCTTTGTCAGGAAATGTATGGGGGAACCCCTTAATAGGGTTTCCCCCATACCCCCTCCTGATTCGTTGTAAGGAAACAGGGGTGTTTCGCGCTCTGCGGAGCGCGACCAAAGGCTCTGCCTCTGGACTCTGCGATTTTTTGAAAAAAATCGAGTAAAACTTTAATTTCGCTTCGCGTGCATAGCTGCTTCATTTCGCAGCGTAATGCTATTTCAACAGCCCACCTTTCATCCATAAATATATAATAAACATCAGCACACCTGCAAAGATAAAATACACCACCGATATCATCACACGCAATACCACAACCGCAATACTATATACTCCCGCAGCCTTGACATTTCACCCCAAATGCATTATAATACTGTTATTATACATTGCTCAAATTGAATCAGCTACCCTTTTTCAGGAGGTCACCTATGGAATATCACTTCTACGGCTGGGAAACTGCAAATGTTCCTGCCATCCACCCACCTTATCTCTCTATCCAGAATCCTCGTATGCTCTACGATTTCCTATCAGACATCTGGTGCGCCGATACCTGTGCGCCGCGCATCCGTGAAAAATGGTCACCCGAAAATAAAACCTGCGGACAATGCTCCATCACCGCTTTTCTTGCGCAGGATATCTTCGGCGGCATCGTCCGCGGCATTCCTCTGCCCGATGGCAATTTTCACTGCTACAACGTCGTCGGTGACTGCGTCTTTGACCTCACCTCAGAACAGTTTCATGATACCGTCCTCAACTATTCCGATAACCCCGAACAGTTCCGCGATGTCCATTTCGCCAAAGCCGAAAAACAACAGCGATATGAATATTTAAAGCAGCAGCTCGAAAAAGCAATCGCCCGCTGAACCACATTTTTGCCGCATATGGAGGTATGCCGCACCATGTACTCATCCGCACAAGAAGCCGAAAAACCCCGCGCTGCCCTCGTCGGCATTGATACAGGCGAATATGATGCACTCGAATCCCTCAAGGAGCTCGCAGAACTCGCCGACACCGCAGGCTGTGAACCCGTCTACGCGACCATGCAGGCACGTCCTGCCCCCGATGCCGCAACCTGCATCGGCACAGGCAAACTCGACGAACTGTTCGGCATTCTCGAAACCGAAAACGTCGATCTGGTCATTTTCGACCTTGAACTCACGGGAATGCAGATTCGCAACCTCTCTGACCGTCTGGAACGCAAGGTCATTGACCGCACCATGCTCATTCTTGACATCTTTGCGGGACGCGCCCGCACCAGAGAAGGACAGGTTCAGGTGGCACTTGCACAGTACCAGTACCGCCTTTCCCGCCTTACAGGTATGGGCAATGCGCTCTCCCGATTAGGCGGCGGCATCGGCACACGCGGCCCTGGTGAAACAAAACTCGAAACAGACCGCCGTCACATCCGCAGCCGTATCCAATCCCTCAAGAATGAACTTGCCGAAATGGAAAAGCATATGCAGTTCATCGGAAAACGCCGCAAAAAAGACGGCATTCTCACCGTTGCCATTGTCGGTTACACCAACGCAGGCAAATCCACGCTGTTCAATGCGCTGACCAATGCAGGCGTTCTGGCAGAAGACAAATTGTTCGCCACACTCGATGTCACGGCACGCGGGCTTGATTTGCCGGATGGAAGGCGTGTTTTGCTGTCCGATACGGTCGGACTGATTCGCCGTCTGCCGCATCATCTTGTAGAGGCATTTCGCTCGACATTGCGTGAAACTGCTGATGCAGACCTGATTCTCCATGTGCTGGACTGCACGCAGGAGGATTATCAGGTACGGATCGACGTGACCACTTCCCTGCTTGCCGAACTTGGCTGTGCAGAAATACCGCAGATTCGCGTTATGAACAAAGCCGATTCCTGTGAACACATCGGCATTTCCACAGAGGAACAAGTCTGGACGAGTGCCAAAGACGGCACCGGACTGGAGCTTCTGCTAGAAACCATTGCAAAGCGTCTGCCTGAAACCGCAAAACGGATGCAGCTTTGCATTCCGTATGCAGAAGGCAGTTTTTTACAGCTTTTACATGAAGAAGGCACTGTATTTTCGGAAGAATACACTGCGGATGGTGTACTGATTGATGTGTTGGTAGATATCCGCCGTCAAAAACGTGCCGCCGCTTTCGCCATTTCTACAAAGGAGAATGAACCATCATGAGACACCCGATTCTTGGCTTGCTGGTCGTGGCTGCTGCCGGCATTGCCTTTTACAAGAAGTACAGCATCACGCCCGAACACACCACGCTGACGTCCGAACCGAAAATGCGTGAATATGTTAAGATACATTATGGCCCGGCAAACCTTGTGGATACTGAAAAAGGAAATACCTATATCAGCTACATATTTCGTGACCGTGCAAGCGGATTCACATATAAAGTCAGCAGTGTTTCCTCTGCGGTACAGGCAGACGGCACAACCATTGCATATCATGAATCGAAAATTTCCACATTTGAGGAGAATTATCTGGGATGGATGGAACAGCAGATGCAAGAAACCATCGCAGAATGTGAAGAAAAGAATGCGCCGTTTTGTCGGATGCGGTTTCAGGCAGATGCGCCTGACAAAATGATGATACAGATCACGATTGAGAAGGAAGAAGGCGCAAAAGAGGCTGTAGAAGCCTATGGAAAAAAGCTGGTGACGCTGGATATACGCAAGCGGTATCAATACATATTATTAAAGCGTTATGGGGATGAGAAAGTGTTTGGACGTTTGCAATTAGACACGCTCACATACGAAGCGATTGATGCAGAGGAATAAAAGCGCATCCCGCACCCCATCATGAGGAGTCCAGAGGGAATTGATTCCCCCCGGACTCTGCGTTTTTTTAAAAAATCGAGTAAAACTTTCATTTCGCTTCGCGTGCATAGCCAGATCGTTACGGAGAATTTCTCCCTCTGAAATCCTCATGATTTGGCGCGGTTGCGCGTTCAATTCCCATTCTCAATATGCACTAGCCGATGCGGACGGCGCAAATATTCGATTCGCCTGTTCCTCCGTCAGCGTGATGCCAAATACTTCCTCATAATATTTCTGCGTTTCCGCCGTCACATCCATATCTTCAAAAAGCTGCGGATACGCAGTCTTTGCTAGCCATAAAAGCGTTATCGGCGTATCAATGCCAACCGTATAACTGCGGTACATCCCCAAAGGCATCTTGTAAACCCGCTTTTCCTGCACTGCCGCCACTGCACTCCAATCATAACTTCCAATGCGGTTTTCATACAAATCATCCGGCACAGCAGTCGTATAATTCGTCACGAAAATCAAATCAGGATTCCATGCATACACCTGTTCCATTCCAACTGCCGCAGACTTTGCATCAGCAAGCTCTGCCCCCACATTCCGCGCACCAATTGCATCTGCCCAATATTGCCCGAAAAATTTCTTTCCCGATGTCGTAATATTTGCATCACTGTACTGGAACAGGAACATTGCATCAACTCGTTCTTCATCCTTCAAAGCGGAAGTACGCTTCTGCACTTCGTCATAAATACGCTTGCTGTATTCACTGCAAACCTGACTTTTTTCATTCTCAGGGAAAATCTGTCCCAGCAGAGAAAGCCATCCGTCCAGCGTCACAATGGCATCATAATCCCATTTGCTTGCCGAAATCGCCACACACGGAATACCTGTCCGTTCCAGTGCCTCCACATCAGCCGTTTCGTCTGCACTGTAAAATACCACATCAGGAGCAAGTGCAAGCAGTTCCTCATAATTGACATTGACACCGTCAATAAATGCGGTTTCTGCACCAAGCATTTCGGGATAGAGTTCTCCCAGCAGACTGTTTTGTGCGGCGGTCATGCTTTGCTTCGGCATTCCCACGATTTTTTCACCGCTGTCAAAAAAGACACTCAGCACAGAGGGAAGCGGATAGATGTTTGCCACGGCAATGCGATTGATTTCGCGTGGGAGCGTCACTGTACGGTCTGCGTGGTCAACAATGGTAATGGTTTCTGCATTCGCGTCAGAAACCGAACTGCTTTCGGAAATAACGGTGGAATTTGCCGCTGCGGTCGATGCTTCGGAAAACGAATCCTGTACTTCACGGACAGCGGACGATGCAGATTCTTCATTTGCACAACCTGCAGCGGTCAATGTGACCAGCGCTGCAAGCAGTGCAGCAGTCCGATTCTTTCGGGTTTGGGAATACATAAAAAAGCCTTCTTTCAAAAAATCACATAAGAATGGATAAATATTTTGCGTCCAAAGGATTTCCTTTGGAATCCTCAATAATAAGATTCTCCTGATAAAAGGATAGTGCCGAATAAAAGAGGGTGAGATAAGGAAGGGGAAGTCTGGAGGGAAACCTTAGGAGAGGGGGAGAATGCGACCAAGTTTGTTGGGAGCTTCTTCCCGTCTCCTGTGGTTTCCGCTCCAGTTCTGCTGAGGAATAAACGTCTTGCAGAGGAATGTGCAAAACAACTCCTAACATAAAGTCTACCATTCACTGACTGCATGGGGGAACCCCTTAATAGGGTTCCCCCATACCCCCTCCTGATTCGTCAGGACGAAAAAAGGTGTTTCGCGCTCTGCGGAGCGCGACCAAAGGCTCTGCCTCTGGACTCTGCGATTTTTTGAAAAAAATCGAGTAAAACTTTCATTTCGCTTCGCGTGCACAGCCATACGGTTCAGATACAACGCCATCACCCAGAACAAAACAGCGAGCCAGATCAGTGAGGGTGAGATAAGGAAGGGGAAGTGTGGAGGGAAACCTTAGGAGAGGGGGAGAATGCGACCAACTTTGTTGGGAGCTTCTTCCCCTCTCCTGTGGTTTCCGCTCCAGTTCTGCTGAGGAATAAACGTCTTGCAGAGGAATGTGCAAAACAACTCCTAACATAAAGTCTACCATTCACTGACTGCATGGGGGAACCCATTCCTGATTCGTCAGGACGAAAAAAGGTGTAGTGCGCTCTGCGGCGCGCGACCAGGGGCGCTGCCTCTGCACTTCGCGATTTTTTGAAAAAAATCGAGTAAAACTTTCATTTCGCTTCGCGTGCATAGCCAGATTGTTACGGAGATACTTTGTCTTTGCGCCAACTCCTTATCCGCGCCAGCATCTCCTCTATCTCCAGAATCCCATACGCAAACCCCTTCTTCACAAGCTCTACAGGCACATATTCATCATATTTCTCAAACAACGGCACCTCATTCGGATATACCAACTCCATCGGCTCTAAAGGTTGCTCCGCCATTTCCCATAATACCTGAAAAAATGTCTGCGCATCTGCCTTCATCTGAAATGTCATAAAATATGGTCGTGACGGCTGTAACCCCCGCAGCCCCAAACACTCCCCACACTTGATTTTCAAAAATCGCTCCATCGCCAGAAACGCATAACTCCCAAGCCACGGAAATAATGCCCACATATTCCCACCCAGACAAATCAACGGCTCTGTGACCGCACCTGAATTGTGTGCAGTATGCCGCGCCAGCGCCAAACGTGCCGCCGCATTCTGCATCAGATACGGATAACTCTTTTCTTCCTGTAACACCTGCCGCATCCGCTCCAGTATCTTCGTCTGTATGTCCCCAGGACATTCCCCAAAATACGCCGGCACCTTTCCCTTGACCTTCGTGCAGTAAACCATGTGCCGCTTGTGGTCAACTTCATCTACGACCCACACATGACCTGCAATCGCAATTTTTTCTCCCGCAGGCGGCGGCTGTACGATTGTGCCGATTTCCTGTGAATCACTCCGCACGGTATATTCGACATTCTCCTGAAAAACCGCATAAAATTTGAAGGACTGTATCACACGCTCCCCTGCTATGCCGACAATCAGTCCACCTTCTTCGGTTCGCTGAATATGCTGTATCGCAATCAGATGCCGCAGCAATACAGCATAATCTTCTTTGCTGATGCGATGAAAATATTGCAGTGTCAGCACACGCGATGCCAACGCCGCAGCAGTCATTTCGCCGCAGGATGCCAATGTACTCATGGTTTGATGATAAAGAAGTGAGAACGGAAGCCGCCTGAAATTCGGCGGTTCTACCCACTTTTCTTCCAGATAAAGCTGCACTAGCGCGATACCCTGCAACAGCTTCCACGGAATTGTGGACGGCAGCATCGCACGGGCTTCAGGCTGTTCTTCCCGCATGACAAACCACATTTCAGGCGGCAGATTTCGTCTGCCTGTTCTGCCAAGCCGCTGTAAAAATGAGGATACCATGAACGGTGCGTCAATCTGAAAGGCACGTTCCAGTCTGCCGATGTCGATGCCAAGTTCCAGCGTAGCTGTCGTGACCGTGGTCTGAAACTGCGTTTCGTCTTTCATGACCGCTTCTGCGGTTTCACGGAACGATGCCGACAAATTGCCATGATGGATGAGAAAACGGTCGGGTTCATGCTTTGCTTCGCAATAGCCGCGCAGAGAGGTCGTGACCGCTTCGCATTCCTCGCGGGAATTGACAAAGACCAGACATTTCTTCCCGCGGGTATGTTCAAAAATGTAGCCGATGCCTGCATCTGCTTTTTCGGGTGCAGTATCAGTCGGACGGGCAAGCGGTTCTGCGGCAGGAAGCGGCTCCATGCCTTCCGATGCCTGCGGACCCTGAATGTAAAAATGTTCCATGGACAGCCGCCACTTTGCTTTAGGCTGTTCAAATTGCGGAATGACCGTGCGGCGATGTGTTCCGGATGCCAGAAATGCGCCTGTTTGCTCTAAATCGCCAATGGTCGCGGAAAGTCCGATTCGACGCGGTTCGACACCTGCCATTTTCGAAAGCCGTTCAATCAGGCAAAGCGTCTGTCCGCCGCGGTCACCGCGCATGAGCGAATGCACTTCGTCAATGACCACAAACCGCAAATCGCAGAACAAACGGGAAATTGCCGCGTGTTTATGCAGCAGGAGCGCTTCCAGTGATTCAGGTGTAATTTGCAGGATACCACTTGGATTTTTCAGCAATTTATTTTTATGCGTCTGCGATACATCGCCATGCCAGTGCCAGACGGGAATCTGTGCTTCTGCGCATAGTTCGTTCAACCGCTGAAACTGGTCGTTGATCAGGGCTTTCAGCGGCCCGATGTAAATGGCGCCGACAGAAGCGGGCGGGTTCTCGGAAAATAATGTCAGAATCGGGAAAAAGGCTGCTTCTGTCTTGCCCGATGCCGTTGAGGCGGACAGCAGTACATGGTCATCGGTATCGAACACGGCTTCTGCCGCCGCAACTTGAATGGCACGCAGATTTTCCCAGTTATTCCGATAGATAAAGTCCTGCACAAAAGGTGCATAGCGCTCAAAAGTACCCATACCGCCGCTTAAACCTCAAATTCCGCAAACTGCGGGTCAATCGCATCATCACTTTGCAATTGCGTTTTCGCAAAGGTGAATGCATCGGAGGAAAGCAGTTCTTTCACGGAGATCTGCGGATTCTGGAATGTGATGTTCAGCAGTTCAATGAAGTCACGAATCACTTCGCGCGGTGTCAGATTGACATCCGCACCGATTCTGCCGAATTCGATCTGTATGAACGCAATCAAGTCCTCCTGCGTCAGAATTTGCGTATATTCGTACAATCCCGCATGAATATCTGCAAGCTTCTCCACCAGTACCAACAATTCTTCATAGGTCAGCGGCTGCAAGGGAATGACAGGTGCAAGCATATCTTTCACCGGTTCGCTGCCGAATTTCCCCTGTGCCAGTCGGGAACGCAGGGCTTCGTAACTGTATACGCCGCGGTGGGAATCCTCCATACACTGCGGTGTTCCGGACATGATGATGCCGAGATATTTTGCCTTGCCCTGCAGCGTATCATTATACATCGTGAGAATTTTTTCGTAGTTTGCCTGACGCGAAACTGTATTGGGAATCTTGTAAATATTGACCAGTTCATCAATCAGAATCAGCATTCCCTGATAGCCTGCCTGCCGGAAAAAGAACGCAAATAATTTCAGATAGTCATACCAGTCATCATCAGAAATGATGATGTTGATGCCGAGTTCGTTTTTGGCTTCGGTTTTCGTGGTATACTCACCGCGAAACCACTTGACGATCTTGCCTTTTGCGGTTTCATCGGAAACCAGCGATGCCTGATAATAAAGCTGCAAAAGCCGCGCAAAGTCAAAGCCGTGTACCAGTTCGTTCAGCGTGCCGATGACCGCATAGATTTTCTGTTCGACCGCTTTCTGAAAAGCGGGCTGTTCGGGAGAGAATCCCTCCTGCGCAGCAACTTCCGTCTGAATCCCACTGATCCAGCGGTCGAGAATCAGCGTCAGCGCACCGCCCTCAGGACGGGTTTTCGTAGATAGATTCTGAATCAGTTCCCGATAGGTCGCAATCCCCTGCCCTTTGCTGCCGTGCAGACGGCGTTCCGGTGACAAGTCGGCATCGCAGACCACAAAGCCTTTGTCCATTGCATAATTACGGATAGTTTGCAGCAGGAAGCTTTTGCCGCTGCCGTATTTTCCGACCAGAAAACGGAAAGACGCGCCGCCCTCCGCGATAATGCCGATATCGTGCAGCAAGGCATTGATTTCCATGTCACGCCCCACAGTGATATACGGCAGACCGATGCGCGGCACAACGCCGCCTTTGAGGGCATTCATCAGGGTATTGGCAATTCTCTTTGGAATTTTCATATGTTCAGTCCTTCGGTATTTTTTCTTTCAGTTCGTCTATGTAATCGTCAAACAGCGTCATTTCGCTGCCGTTATCATCCAGCACGCTGTCCCCGATATCATCATAAAACGCTTCATTGATCTCATCGGCAAGCACGGCAGGCAGGACACCCGCCTGATGCAAAATCACGGATGAGTCACCGCCATAAAGCAAAATGCGCAGAAGCGCAAGTGCATTTTCCGAAAGCGGCGGCAGTGCGTTCTGCGGCAATGGTGCAGATGCAGGCGTTTTTGCGGCATTTTCCGCTGCCAGTTCCGAACGTTCTTCGTCAGAGATCAGTTTATCGCAGGTTTCTGCGGCGGCACTGCGAATGCCCTGCAATTTTGACAGATCCAATGAAACCTGCGGTGCAGCGGCTTTCTGCTGTGCTGCCAACACTTCGGAAATGCAGCCTTCGATGACTTTTTGCAAATCGGCATCGGCGTTTTCGATTTTCAGCTTGTGTGGAAACTGCATCCGTATGCGCAGCTGTGCATCAACACTGCGCAGAAGTTCCGATATTTTTTGCGATTTCCGATTTTTGAGGACATAGCTGCTTTGCGTCCAATGACCGTTGATGCAGCGGTACTCTCGCACAGCACTCGGCGCATAGACATACTCTTTGCGGTGCAGATGGTCATAAAACACCGCATACGCAAACGGCTGATATGTTTTGACCGTTCGGGCGCCAAAAAACATGGACAGCGCATTATCCGTATCAGCAGTCAGGCGGTCAAATGCCATGCAAAGCACCTGTTCCGTCAGGTCGGTATACTTTTTATAAAATGCAGAAAAGACAATGGCATAGCGGGAAAAGGCATTCATGGCAAGCACCCGTTCATGCGGTGATACATTGTTCGTATCTGCAAGTGTTTCCAGCATTGCATCCTCAGCGGAGCGTAACTGCGGCGGGAGATGATAGTACACTGCAAAATCTTCCATCCACTGCGGCACATATCTGCCGATATCAGGTTCCAGCGGCAAATAGCGGCGATAGAATGCCGAAAGTGCTTCGTAGCCCTCCTGCGCAGAAGATACCCCTATCAGATGAAGCAATTCATAGAGATACAAAAAAGCAAATGGTGCGGCGGTTTTGCAGATGTTTCCTTCCCGCACCTGCGCACGCCATGTGAAATATTCCCGCAATTGCACATCTGTCAGCGTCTGATAGGTCGGATAATATCGCACGAATTCGGAATGTGACGGAAAATTGTCCGTAAAATCGCGCATAAATACTGCCTGCTGATAAAACAGGCTTTCCAGCGAACGCACACCGTTCTCCATCGTGCCTGTCAGCGTCCGCATTTGTCGGATGCGCGGCGGAACGACCTGCGCCATTTGTGCTGCAGTGCGAATGATGGGTTCATCGCGGTAAACGCCGCCGCTTTTTGCCTGCACCTTCGGATTGTTGTGCAGAGAGCGAATCAGTTCATTAATATCCACGGGCATCCTCCTTTCCGGACTGTCAAAATGTATCCTGTTCCATTATACCATGAATCACCGCATAATTCAATACACAAATGCCGTTTTTCTGTCAAGGCAACACCGCACAAAAAACACCCGCATACGTTTCCGTACACGGGTGTTCTTCATTTACAATACGTTTCTGTTTCGGATGTCCGAATCAGACACAGCCCTGTGCCTTCATTGCTTCAGCAACCTTCAGGAAGCCTGCAATGTTTGCACCAGCAACCAGATCGTCGCCCAGACCGTACTTGTTGGAAGCTTCAACAGATGCATTGAAGATGTTCTTCATGATCATCTTCAGCTTCTCGTCAACTTCCTCAGCAGTCCAGCTGTAACGCATGGAGTTCTGAGACATTTCCAGACCGGAAACGGATACGCCGCCTGCGTTAACTGCCTTGGAAGGCGCAACGATGACACCGTTTTCCTTCAGGAAGGTGATTGCTTCGTTGGTGGTCGGCATATTAGCGACTTCAACATAGTACTTCAAGCCGTTTGCGACCATCTTCTTTGCTTCTTCCATACCAACTTCGTTCTGGGTTGCGCAAGGCATCATGATGTCTGCCTTTACGCCCCAAGGCTTCTCGCCTGCGAAGAACGGTACGCCGAACTTGTCAGCATAATCCTGAACGCGGTTACGGCAGGATGCACGCATCTCAAGCATATAGTTGATCTTTTCTTCGGTGTTGATGCCGTCTTCATCGTAGATATAGCCATCAGGACCGGAAATGGTGACAACCTTGCCGCCCAGTTCGTTGACCTTCAGAACAGTACCCCAAGCAACGTTGCCGAAGCCGGAGATTGCGAAGGTCTTGCCCTTGATGTCATCCTTGAAGTAGTTCAGCATATTGACAGTATAGTAAACTGCACCGAAACCGGTTGCTTCCGGACGGATCAGAGAACCGCCGAACGGAATGCCCTTACCGGTCAGAACGCCGGTAAACTCATTCCGGAGTCTCTTGTACTGACCAAAGAGGTAGCCGATCTCACGGGCGCCGACACCGATATCACCGGCAGGAACGTCAGTGTCAGGACCGATGTGACGGAACAGCTCGGTCATGAAGCTCTGGCAGAAACGCATAACTTCTGCATCAGACTTGCCCTGCGGATCGAAATCGGAACCGCCCTTGCCGCCGCCCATAGGCAGAGAGGTGAGAGAGTTCTTGAAGGTCTGCTCGAAGCCCAGGAACTTCATGATGGAAGCATTTACGTTCTTTGCAAAACGCAGGCCGCCCTTGTACGGACCGATTGCAGAGTTGAACTGCACACGGAAACCGCGGTTTACCTGAAGTTTGCCGTTGTCATCAACCCACGGAACGCGGAAGAAGATCTGGCGCTCAGGCTCAACCATTCTGTCAATGACACCAGCCTCAACAAGGTCAGGGCGCTGTTCGATAACAGGCTCGATGCTTGCGAGCACTTCGGTGACAGTCTGAAGGAACTCAGGCTCGTTCGGATTGCGCTTCTCAACCTGTTCGATGACAGATTTCAGATAAGCATTTTTCAATTCCATAATACAATCTCCTCAATAATAGGATTTTTGGAAAGTGGGTGGAATATCCCAATTCACAGAATCTATTATACCGCATTTTCCAGAGAAATGCAACTGTTTTTTTGTATCCTGAATGCTTTTTTATTTCGCCTGATATTACTGTATTTCATATAGCACGGCAATTAGAACTGTCATATTGTATCCATTCCTGTACAATTCTTCTTCTGCATACGTAAATAGGCACTTTTCACAAATTTGTTTATTCGGACAGAATTGCGAAAGAAGCAATATTCTACCAAAAACATTGTCATATCGTCTGTTTCATCCAAAAAAACCGAAAATGCCTTATCCAAAGCGCCGAATTCCAAACACCGTGCTTGACTTTTTGGAATGTTTCAGTTATACTGAAGATAGTTTCCTGCACAGGATAACGCCAAAATACGAATATTTGAGAGGGGCTTTTGCTGCTATGAATTTTGCCATTGCACAATCGGGAGGACCAACTTGCGCAATCAACGCATCTTTGGGAGGGATTTATTCCGGATTAAGCGCAATGAGAACACAGTGTGACGGAAGCCGCGAAATACATATTTTCGGCGTACAGAACGGCATTCAGGGACTGCTGGAAGAACGGCTTGTAGATTTGGACAAAACGCTCAGCGATCCTGAAAATCTTGCTTTGCTGCGGAAAACACCGTCTACCGCACTTGGTTCCTGCCGTGTCCGGCTGCCAAATGCAGAAGATGCACCTGAAATGTATCAGAAAATACAGACGATTCTGGAAAAGTGGAATATTGACACCTTCTTTTATATTGGCGGCAATGATTCCATGGATACAGTCGCAAAACTCAGCCAATGGATGCAGGATGTGAACAGTCCGATCAAAGTGATCGGCGTGCCAAAGACCATTGACAACGATCTGGTCTGCATGGATCACACGCCCGGTTTTGGTTCGGCTGCAAAATATGTAGCGATGTCGATGCAGGAAATCATTCGTGATTCCTGTGTATATAATGTACCGTCTGTTGCAATTGTAGAGGTCATGGGGCGTGATGCCGGATGGCTGACCGCATCGACCTGTGTACTGCGTGCGAATGATGAGACTGCGCCGCAGTTGATTTATCTGCCGGAAGCAGAATTCACGATTGCGAAATTTCTGGAAGATGTCAAGGCACAGCTTGCGAAAACGAAGATGGTCGTATGTGCTGTATCGGAAGGTGTAACGCCGACGGATGCAGGATTATTCCGTTCGGGTGCAACGGATGAATTTGGTCATGCATATCTTTCGGGCATTGGCAAGCTGCTGGAAACGCAGGTGCGCAGTGCAATTGGCGTAAAGGTACGTTCCATCGAGCTGAATGTGATGCAGAGATGTTCTGCGCATCTGGCATCGGAATGTGACCTTACGGAGGCAGAACAGGTTGGGCGTTATGCGGTACAGCTTGCGATGCAGAACAAAAACGGACGCGTTGCAACGATACAGCGCGAATCCGATACACCATACCGCGTCACATATGGGGACGCAGCGGCGATAGAGGTTGCGAATGTCACACGTTCCTTCCCGAAGGAATGGATTGCAACTGCGGGCAATCAGATTTGTGATGAAGCGATTTCATACTTTTTGCCGTTGATTCAGGGCGAGGTATTGCCCACGATGCGAAACGGGATGCCGCAGCATTTCAAGTTCGCTGATTAACATTGCTGGTAACCTCTTTCCTTCCTAACCGGATGGCTCGTACGAGTTATCCGGTTCTTTTTATGGAAAAAAGGCGCATTCTGCGCCCAATCATGAGGAGTTCAGGGGCGCTGCCTCTGGACTCTGCGATTTTTTGTAAAAAATCGAGTAAAACTTTCATTTCGCTTCGCGTGCAATGTTTAAATTTTTCTTACGATTTGTGTGTTCTGTCAAGATTTCATTTCGCATTGTCCATAAAATATGCATATCCTCCATTGTTTCAGACAGAATTATATGTTATACTATAATATGTGCAGTTATACGATGACATCATTGATAGATTAAAGGCAACACCGCACAGAGCCGGTGGTACAGCTACGCAGTCAGATTGTACAGAAATGATGCCGCCGGGCTGACGCCCGGCAAAGAATTTCTGTGCAAGATGGGGGAAAAGATGCAAGCAGATGTACCGCCAAGCCGTCAGGCGTGCTTTGTGCGGTGCTGCCTAAAAGATAACCAAGCTGCACACTATGGGATTCATTTTAGGAGGGTTTACAATGAACAAGGTCAAAAAAATGCTTGCCACAACCTCTGCCTTGCTGATGCTTGCGTCCTCACTCCCGTTGGACAGCAACCTCTGCTTCGCAGCAGGCGGCACCTCCGCAGATGGTTTGAAATCTGCGGTGCAAATCAACGTCAATGCCAAAAAATTCACACACAAAGAATGGACAGGCAAAGACTACACCGATGCCTTCGGCAACAATGTCACGGGCGAGGATGTCTTCGGTATTAACCGCGAAGAACACTCCATCAACGCCATCCCCTATCAGGACGTCGAAAGTGCCGCAGCAGCCGTCTGGGACTACAATGCCCGCGAAAATTCCACCTTTATGCAAAAACTCACAGGTTCAAAAGAATCATGGGACTTGACAGTCGTCCAGAATGACAGCGAAGCACAAAAACTCCTGAGCGCAGGCTGCGTCAATGAGGACTACGTTCCCAGTGCCGCCAACGGCTGGAAATCCGTCACGCTCCCCTGCAGCTGGACTTGTCAGGGATTTGACTTTCCCATCTATGCCAATGTGGTGATGCCTTGGCAGAGCGATTATGACTACGTCAAATGCCCCGAAGCCGCAACCAATTATAACCCCGTCGGCTTGTACCGCAAAAAATTCACGGTAGATTCCGCTATGACCGCAGATAACCGCCGCATTTATCTCGAATTTGACGGCGTGGAATCTGCTTACTATGTTTACGTCAACGGCAAAGAAGTCGGATACAGCGAAGATACCTTCAGCCCGCATCGCTTTGATGTCACCGATTACCTCAAAAGCGGCGAAAATACCCTCGCCGTCAAAGTGCATAAGTTCTGTGACGGCACTTGGTTTGAAGGGCAGGACATGATTTATGACGGCGGTATCTTCCGCGATGTCTTCCTGACCAGCGCACCGCTTGTGCAAATCAACAACTACAAAGTCGAAACCGACCTGGATGATAATTACGTCAATGCCACCCTGAAACTTGCTGTCGATGTCCGCAACCTCTCCACCTCTGCACAAAGCGGTTGGAGCATTGATGTTGCTGTCCTCGATGAAGCAGGCAAAAACCTCACCAGCGGTACAAGCATTGCCGTGGATTCCATCGCTTCCAACAAAACAGGCACATTCACCCTCAGCAAAGCTGTCACCGCACCGAAACTCTGGTCTGCTGAAACACCAAACATCTACGCGCTGGTTCTGACACTCAAAGACGGCGCAGGCAATGTGGTCGAAAACGTATCGACACAACTTGGCTTCCGTGAGGTCAGCTTCACCAGCACCGCAGTCGATGGCAGCTACAAGGTCACAACTTCCCAATGGAAGCCCATGACCATCAACGGCAAACGCCTGATGCTGAAAGGTGTCAACCGCCACGACACCGACCCCTTCTACGGCAAAGCCTGCACACAGCAGGCAATGGAAGAAGACATCCGTTTGATGCAGGAAAACAACATCAACGCGATTCGTACTTCCCATTACAGCAACGACAGCTACCTCTATTGGCTCTGCAATAAATATGGTATGTACATGATGGCGGAAACCAACATGGAAGCACACGCCCTCATGAGCGATAATAATTCCAAGGGATTGTTCTATGAGCTTGGTCTTGACCGTACCAAGACTACATTCGAACGCCTGAAAAACAACCCCGCTATCATCATGTGGTCGATCGGTAACGAAATGGTCTATACCGGCGACCCGAACACTTCCAACGGCTTGTTCCGCGACATGATCTGGTTCTTCAAGCGCAATGACAGCACCCGTCCCGTCCACAGCGAAGGTCAGGGCGATGCCATGGGCGTAGACATGAGCAGTAATATGTATCCCGGTTCGGGCGGACTCTGGTCGAAAGCAGGCAACGGCAAAATGCCGTATGTCATGTGCGAATTCGACCACGCCATGGGCAACTCGGTCGGCGCACTGAAAGAATACATGGATCCCATCCGCAGTGCCGACAATATGCTCGGCGGCTTCATCTGGGACTGGGCTGACCAGTCAAGAGCCACGCCGATTCCCGGCGGCGCTTCCGCAACCGTCATCACCGATTCCACAGGTGCAACCGGCAAATGCAACGGCTCCATCAGTGACGGCATCCTCAGCGGCTATGTCAACATGGACAGCAACGCGAAATTCGATGTCCTGTCCGGTTCCGGCAAAGCATTCACCTTTGAAGCAAAAGTCAAGCCCTCCTCTACCGCAGGCAACAGCGTTCTCCTCTCCAAAGGCGACCATCAGGTAGCGCTGAAAACCAAGAGTCAGGGCGCGGGACTCGAATTCTTCGTCTATGACGGCTCTGCATGGAATTCCGTTTCCTGCGACTTCCCGTCCAACTGGGTCGGCAACTGGCATCAGGTCGCCGGCGTTTATAACAAGGGTTCCATTGCCATTTACATTGACGGCAAACAGGTCAATGCAACAACCGTTCCCGATACCATCGCGGCAGGTTCGCAGTCGGTCGGCATTGGTTATGATGGTGACACGGGCAGAACTTTTGCAGGACAGATCGCTTATGCAAGAATCTACTCCAAGGCGCTTTCTGCAACGGAAATCAGCGCACAGGGCGGCAGTTCCCCCACCATCGGCGCATCGGATTCCTCCGTACTTCTCTGGATGGACTTCAACACCGCCAAACTCGGCAAAACCACCAGCAGTAAATTCGACTACTACTCCTACGACAATGCGCACAAGAACCTCTACGCTGACCGCAGTGCAGGCAAATATTTCGCATACGGCGGCGACTGGGGCGACAAACCCAATGACAACAGCTTCTGTCAGAATGGTCTGGTCAGCCCTGACCGCGACCCGCAGCCTGAACTCATGGAAGTCAAGTATCAGTATCAGAATTTCTGGTTCACCGCTTCCGCAGATGAAATTTCCGCACGCAAAATCAACGTTTTCAATGAAAATGATTTCGTGAACCTCAGCGACTTTGATGTCAAGTGGGAATTGCTTCGCAATGGTATTGTCTGTGACAGCGGAACCATACTGAATACCGATGTTGCTCCCCGCGGCAAAGGCACGATTTCCGTTCCCTATGAACTGCCCGCAAAAATCTCCGCAGGCGATGAATTCTACCTGAATATTTCCGTCTGCGAAAAGAACGGCAAACGTCTGATTCCTGTCGGTACGGAAATTTCCTACGAACAGTTTGAAGTTCCCGCAGCCGCACCGCTCGCGGCACCTGCTGTCAGCAAGAACGAACTCAGCGTCAAGGACGGCAGCAGCAGCTATGACGTTTCGGGCGCAGACTTCTCCTTCAGCATCAACAAATCCACAGGTATCCTCAGCAATTACGTCTACAAGGGCGAAACCATCATCACCAATGGCCCTGCACCGAATTTCTGGCGCTGCTATGTCGAAAATGACGGCGGCAACGCAAATCAGAAGTTATTCGACACGAGCTGGCAGGGTGCAACCACCGGCACAAAAGTCAACAGCATCACCGCCAAGAAAATTTCTGACCAGGAACAGGAAATTTCCGTGAATCTGGTCTTCCCGAATGCGAAAAACGCAACCGAAACCATCATTTATACCCTCCACGCTGATGGTCAGATTTCCGTGAAAATGTCCGTAGATGCGACCAAATCGGGAATGGGCAACTTCATTCGTGTTGGTTCGACCATGACACTGCCCGCAGGTATGGAAAAAGTTTCGTGGTACGGCAACGGCCCTGTCGAAACCTTCAATGACCGCAAAACCAACGGCAGACAGGGTGTCTGGAACAGCACCGTCTTTGAACAGTTCTATCCGTACATGAAAGTCGATGACTGCGGCACACTGTCCGATGTCAAATGGATGGCTGTCCAGAGTGAAACAGGCAATGGCGGCGTACTCATCGCCGCAAAGAACACCGTAGAAGCCAGTGCGCTTCATTTCACACCGCAAGACCTTGGCGCAGTCAATCACCCCTATGAACTCAATCCTCGCGCTGAAACATTCCTGAACATCAACTACGGCTCTCTTGGTACAGGCAGCGCCACCTGCGGTCAGTCCACACTGGAAGCGTACCGTCTGCCCAGCAGCCGCGTTTATGAATGGGAATTCACCATCATTCCTGTGGCGGCAGATGCCAATGCACAAAAGCTGACCTCTGCTGCAAAACCGTTCCGCAACACCAACACGGTCATCATGGACAAGAGCAAGAATGGCATTGCGATTCCTGTCACCTCGTCCGCATCCCTCAAGACAGTCGGCAATGAAACTGTCATGACCGGTTCTGTATCCGTTCCCAGCAACAATTCGCTTGGCTATGCGATTGAGGGCAAGAATTCGTTCACTGTGGAAGCAGTTGTGACGCCGACCGCTGACCCCGATTTCAATATGTTCGTGGGCAAGGGCGACTCTGGTTTCGCACTCCGCACAAGACCGGGCACGCTTGATTTCTTCGTCTATGCTGGCGGTACATGGCGCAGTCTGTACTATGAGATGCCTTCCTCCATGAAGAGTGGCTGGATCGGCAAACAGCATCAGGTTGCAGGCATATACGATGCAGGTTCGAATATGCTTCGTATTTATGCTGATGGCAAAATGCTTGCAGAGAATGAAGTTGGCACGACAGAAGGTGTCAACCACACAGCATACAATCTGATGATTGGTGCCTGCCCTGACACAGGAAGAAAGTCCAGTGCAGAATTCGCGGCAGTACGTGTATACAATAAAGCGCTGAGCGAGAAAGAGCTTGCTTCGCAGAACACGGCATCTCCTACGTATGCAGAAGACAGTGATGCAGTGGAGCTTTGGGTGACATTTGCGGCGGAGTATGAACAGGGCGGTTCGGAAGAAGAACTGACTGCAACGCTTGGTGATGTCGATGTTGACGGAGATATCAATATCAATGATGTCATTGTTCTTTCGAGATTCGTTTCGGAAGATCCGACGATCAAGTTGAATGATCAGGGCATTTTGAATGCAGACTGCAACAGTGATGACAGTATCAATGCAGATGACATCACGTTACTGCTGCAATACATTGCAAAGCTGATAACGAGTTTTGACTAATTCGATCATAAAGCGCATATATTGAGGAATCCAAAGAGAAATTTTTTCCGTAACGATCTGGCTATGCACGCGAAGCGAAATTAAAGTTTTACTCGATTTTTTCAAAAAATCGCAGAGCGCGAAACACCCTTTTTCGTCCTCTTTCATCAGGAAGGGGTTTCCCCTCGTGTCGTACCCGACATAAATAAAGAGAGGCAAGAGAACGGTTTCAACCATTTCTCTTGCCTCTTTGTCTTTCAATCGGGCATTGTATGGGGGAATCAATTCCCTCCGGACTCCTCAATATCAGCCGCATCATTAAGCGCGTGCTTCACTCTTTATGCCGTTCATCGCTCGTATCTGCTTCATTTCACGCTTCTTTGCATACATCAGTGCATCTGCACGCGCAAATACATCCTGAAATTCATGGTCACTTTCCGGCATATATTCCGACATTCCCCATGCAAACGAGATCTTCTTCTCCTTCGCTTCCGCTGTCTCCAAGTAAATCTCTATGTCATTCATGATCCGCAACCGCTCCCGATAATCCCCTGCCGTCAGAATTACCGCAAATTCATCTCCGCCAATTCGATATACAGGACTGTGCGCAAACATTCGGCAAATCGTCGAACTGCAAGCAATCAACAACTGGTCACCGGCTTCATGCCCATAATGGTCATTCGCTTCCTTCAATCCGTTGACATCACAAATGACTACCGCAAATTTCCCCTGCTTGTGTACCCGAATGTCATCATCTGCACGCCGCTGTGCCTCCGCAAATGCCACACGGCTCTTCACTCTCGTCAGCGCATCCTGATTTGCGACTTCCAATGCGTGCTGCAATGCCTGCTTTCGCTCCAGTTCTGTACGGAACGATTCATCACGGTCAGTAAAACTAACAGCAATTTGATCCGGCGTACTGCCATCCAATGCACTCACGATCTGCATTTCCTGATAACGTGGCTTTCCACTTGAAATATCACGAAACTGTGCGATAATAACGCGTCTTCCGTTTTTAAACTGTTCCTGAATATACGAATAATCCAGCGCTCTCTGCAATACATAATGGTCATCAGGCATTACATATTCCCGTATATAAGAATCCATGAATATACTAAAAGAACGCAGTGCAACGAATTTCTTCTGTCCTTCGGAATTAATACGGTAGATTTCAAATTCATCCCGCTTCATATCGACAGAATAAACGGAATCAAACGTATCAAGAAACAAACTCGTAATCACATTCGCACGATTCAATGAATCCTGATGTTCTTGCAAACTTTGATTGGTATAGTATTCATCTTCATTTCGCAGAAAGAAAAATACATACGCAAAAATCAATCCTAACCGCAGAATCAGCTGCGACGGCGCATTATATGCTTCGGAACTATTGAAGAAAAACGGCAGTATATACGCGCCTATGGCTTCTCCCAGCAGAATCAGTCCATCACTGACAGATGGAAGCGGCGCAACCACTAAGCCGACCAGCAAAAAAGAGGAAAGCGGTACGCCTGTATGACGGGATGCTGTCCCGATCGTATTCATGATCAGTTGATTATTGCTGATTGCCAGTATGGCAATGCCCCATATCAAAAGAGAATACTGTATCAGATAACTGAAATGGTAATACTGCATCTTCGCATATAAACCATCCAGTTTTTTCACTATTTTCGAAACAAACAAGACATGAAGGGAAGAAAAAGACATCAACAGCAGCGCAGACTGCGTAAACACATTATCCAGATTCATCGAATGTGACGTCAGCGCATCGTATATCATCCAGAAAACACAGCAGGCAATGACCAGAAGCGCATAGCCCATACCAATCTGCACATTTCGTTCATATATAAACAAATCAATCGACTGCGTCACTTTCGGATAATTTCTTCTTCCAGCCATCGCATCATCACGTCTTGATGCTGAATATCCTGTCGTGCTGTTCATTTTTCCACCCTCCTTTGCTTAAGATTTTACATCATTATATACTGCGATTGTATTATAAATTGTACCTTTTTGTTATTATACCACAACTTTTTCTATATTGCAAGGAAATTTTATGACTACAAATCATAAATAAGATGAACTTTATGTAAATTGCACAAATGTACATTTTTTATCTTTCATAGTCATTTTGAATAAATATGTATATACTTGTATTTACGTTGAATGCTGCTTGTTTATGTATTTTCATCTATGACAATATTGCTATGGCGATGATTTTTTCGTTTAAAATTGATTCATTCTGCCCAAAATTCGTGCATAAATATCACAACCATTTTTTCATACAAAAACGCCCGCTTTTATAGCAGGCGCTTAATGTTGTCATAAATCAAATGAATCCGCGGATAATCCGGATGCATTCCATCCAGATGGTAATGTCCGGTGTACCATGCACGATACCGTACCTTCTTCTGCACCTCATCCAAAAAATCCGTCAGGTGATTCACCGCATACAAATCTTCGGGGAACACCTCCTGCTGGATGCTGGAAGGAAGACTGTGCGTGAGAATGTAGTCCACGCGCATCTTGTGCTTGTTCAGATTCTGCCATGCGGCTTTGTATTCACGAGAACAGGGCAGTTCTTCCTGCCACCAGCTTTTGCCGCGCATTCTCCGCACAAGGTCATGGCTCTCTGCACCGCCCATGGTAAAGAACGTGCGTCCCTGCAAGGTAAAGACCTGCCCGCGCATCAAATGCAAAACAGACGGCATAATGCGGTGAATCGTACCACCATGCCAGTTTTCGGTAGGATATGCATTCAGAAGGTCAAAATTCTCATGGTTGCCGTCAATGAACAGTGTCGTATACGGTTTTTCCTCCAACCAGTTCAGCCACCATGTATCGGTTTTTGAACCATCCCAGACGAAACCGAAATCGCCGCAGATAATGAGATAGTCGTCCTTGGTCATACCCTTGAACTTCTCTGCGGCTTTGTGGCTGTTGTTGGAAAGCTTTTGCACATCATATTCGCCGTGCGTGTCGCCTGTAATGAGAATCATGCCGTCTGCTCCTTTCTGAGAGAATAATAACAGCATACCACATTTTTTTGATTTTGTCAAATTCTATCCTGCCCTGAATGACAAAAAAAGGAAAAAAAATCGCGGCATTTCTCCTGAAAAGTCCTGTTTTCGGCAAAATTCTACGAGAAAAGCAAAAGTCGGCGTTCTGCCGACTTTTTGTGCACATTTGGATTTGTGCCAAGGAGCGACACCGTGTGGGGCAGCGTCGCTCCAGGTTCTCCGCACAAATCAATGAATACAGCCGTTCTCAAAAAAGGGATTTGGGAAAAGAGACCATGAAATCAGAGGAAGGATTTTCTCACGGCTGTTGTCCATGTCGAAAGGGAATTATGCCTTGAAAATGAAACGCACGAAATTGTAGATGTGTGCGTGAATCGAGTTGTCACCGTGGTAACCGCCATTGACATAGTGCCAGATGTGCGGAACATTGTTCTTGGTGAAGCTCTCATGATAACCGTTCGGCGTGGTGTAAACAACTTCGTCATTCGAACCTGCGGTGATGAACAGCAGGGACGGTGCTTCTTCTTCGGAATTCCACTTGAAGGAGCCTGTCACACCGGGTGCAGGGCAGATCGCACCGACATAGCCGAACAGGTCAGAACGCTGCATACCGATGAGGAGCGACTCTCTGCCGCCCATGGAGAAGCCTGTGATCGCAGTGTTTTCTCTGCCGGTCTTGACGCTGTAAGTCGATTCGATATGCGGCATAAGGTCTTTCACAAGGTCATTGATGAAATTGTCATATGCTGCATTGTTCGCATCGTCCATGCCGGAACAGTCTTTCTGTGTTGCGCTGGAATAAATGTACGGGAATACAACGATCATGTCTTCTGCATCGCCGGAAGCAATCGCATTACCAATGATCTGGCGGGTGTACATGGTGCCGTTGCCCTCAATAATCATACGGTTCTGATTTTCGTAGTAGCCGTGCATACAGTACAGAACAGGATACTGCTTGCTCTCGCTGTAACCTGCGGGCAGCAGAATGTTGTACGGCTTATCGCGGCGGCAGGTAGAGGAATAGTAAGAGCCACTTTTGATCGTTCCGTACTGCACACCTGCTTTTTCCTGACGGGATTCGTTGGTGTCGAATTCAACAACCGCCTTTTGTACTTCCGGAGTGTATTCGGAAATGGTTCGCATTGCCTGTACGGCAGGTTCATCGCCTGCAACAACAGCACCTTTTTCAGGATAATTGGTTTCGCTGCCAAGGATAAACTTCTGCATCCAGACCACATCGGAAATGGAAACGCGCTTATCCTGGTTGACATCGGCTGCCGACTTTGCTGCGGCATTGGTGTTCTTTTCGAGGAAGATCTGCTTGGCAATTGCAAGGTCTGCGGAATTGATGACTTCATTGAAATCGGTATCACCAAGAATCAGATTCACGGCTTTCGGGCCGTCAAATGTCATGCCTGCGGGTGCGCCGATGGCTTCATCAATGTAGAAATCAGCAGTACCTTCTGCGGTTTCAACATAAAGCTGCATATTGGAAGCGCCGGAAGGAATGGTATATTCCGAATTTGCAAGCTGAACATAGCTGCCTTTCAGACAGGTGCCTTCTGCAAGATGGTCATACTGCGTTTCACCGCTTGCATCGGTATACTGGAGCGAAAGCAGGAAGTCCTGCGAAGCTGCCGTGCCGTCATTGTAGCAAACGTCTACGCTGAAGCTGTACTTTTCGCCCGGCTTGAAGATGCCGGCGCTCAGGGACTTGGAACAGCCATTCCAACTGGAAGCTCTGCCCGAAACGTACAGTGCGCCGTTGCCTTCATACGGCATTTTGGTGGAAGATTCAACGGTTGCATCGCCTCTGCCAGACCAGTTGTTTGCGCCGCTTTCGAAAGTATCGTGGAAGAAGGTGCCGTCCTCATTCGGTTCGATTTCGCCGCCGGCGATCACAAAGGTGGTGACACTCTGAGAAGGAAGGGAAGCGGAGAAGCTGCTGCCGTTCGGTGTGATGCTGGACTTGACCAGATTCTCAGAACCGGAAGAACGGATGCTGGTGATATCGGTGATGGTTTCGCCGCTGCTGATGGAGAACGTCTGGTTCACAGCAGAGGTGTTTGCATTAATCGCAACGACTGCAATGCTGTCGTCTGCGTTTTTGTATGCAGAGATCTGCACGTTGTTGGAAGGAGATTCGGTGCAGCTGACACGGTGTGCGTCCGGACGGACATACTTGGAATATTGTGCCATCATGTAGCCGCGCTTGGAAATCTTGCCGTCCTCCGTAATCAAACCGTACTGACGGCGGATGTACCACCATGTGTAGGCGCTCATGTTGCCGACCACAAGACCATTATGGATATTCTGTGCGACCTGAAGTGCCTCCGGCCATCTGTTCGCGGAATTTGCCTCAGAGTTCGGAACGTAAACTTCTGTCATCCAGATTTCCTTGCCGCATTTTTCCAGATCAGGAAAATCCATCTGACTGCGCTGTGTGCCGTAGAAGTGCGTACCGAACAGGTCGCAGTTTGCCATTGCCTTGCTGTTGCCCAGAATCTTGCTGTAGTAATCCTTATTGGTGTACTGGAAGGATTCCGGCGACATGACACGGAACTTCAGCTTGTCACCGTAGTTTGCAAGGAAGGTGGTGGTTTCATCGGAAGACCATGCAGTCCACTCATCAGACCAGTCCGGCTCATTCTGCACAGAAATGGAGTAAAGGTCAACACCATTGTTCTTCATGTAGTCATAGTAGTCATTCAGATGGTTGACATAGGCATCATAGCTTCTGGAAGGCAGATGATACTTGCCGCCGCGTGCGCCGCCTGTACCGTTTTCACGCATACTGGAAGGCGGGTTCCATGGCGTTGCAAAAACCGTCGCGCCGTAGGACTGTGCTGCCTTTGCAGTCGGAACTGCCGTTTTCCATGCATTCTTGTCATCGCTGACATAAATACGCAGAATCGTCAGACCAAGTTCGTTGTCGCCGTTGCCGAACGCAGTTTTGCGCTGTGCATCCGTAAGGTCGCCCTCAGAGATCCACTCAGGCAGGTTCATACCGCCGAAACCGCGAATCAACTGATATTGTGTTGCGGTATCAATGACGCAGTCACCTGCTGCAATGACCGTATCGAACGAATCAAACGGTACAACGGACACGGAAGTCATCAGCAAGGTCGCACTGATGACAGATGCTAGGAGTTTTTTGAATTTCATCATATTCTATCCCCCATGTTTACGATGCTTTGATTGCACCTTCATAAATATTTCTCTGCGGGGAATCATATTTGCATACCTATCCCCACCTCGGCATTATATCATATTTCGAACACTTATTCAATACAGTATTTGAATATTTGGTGGATATTCTACATGATTATGACAGAGATAGGCGCTTTTCGAATGTTTGATATTTTATGGTCACTTACTTTTTGTACACTTTTCGCAGGAAAATATCCCTTCTCTGTCAATCCCGCATATTTCCTGCAAAGCACTGAAATTTCCTTGCAGAATTGTTTGACTTTTGCCGTGCAATATGCTATGATATAGGCATATCATCCGACATTTCCGATAAAGGAGCCATTTTCATATGAAAAACCCCGCCGCCCGTATTCTGACGGGTATTTTTACCGCCCTGACCTTGCTTGGCAGTACCGTTTCTGCCACCCTGCTGCAAACCGTTTCTGCTGCGCCCGCCGTTTCATGGCAGCAGGCTTACACGGATTTTCTCACAAACGGCGACTACAAAGCCTACTTCACCACAGGCGCAACCGTCACATCACCGCAATTCACCACCATTTATTTAAGCAACAGCACCGTTCCCGAATTGCTGGTCGCGGCAAATGATGACGAAACCAGTGCCGTGCTCATCGCAACCTACCAGACAGGCAAACTCATTGTGCTGGACTCCAAGAACCAAAGCGTTGTACCCAACTGCGGTTTCGGCGGTGACGGCGGTATCTACTATACCGAAAAAGTCGGAAGATTCAACAGTCACGCAGGCAATAAAGATGACTTCTACGACCGAATTTATACACTCGTCAACGGCAAAGCACTCTTTCAGCAGGAACTTCAGGTACATACCATAAAAGAAATGGTGGAAAAAGAAGTGCCCCTGCCCGAAGGCGCTGACCCCCAGCAGCCCGCAGAAACAGAAATCGCTGAAAACATCGAAACATCCGAACCCGAAATGGAAGAAGTCGATGTCCCGCACTATTTTGTAGACAAACGAGAGGTCAGCGAAGCCGTTTATCAGTCCACTTACGACGCAAACCGCCTGCTGGACATGAAGTTCATCGGCTACAACCACGGCATGATGGCATTGACCATGCAGAACATCGAACGCTGCATCGGCAAAGTGGAAGCTGTCAGCGCCGCCACCACGACACAGTCCACAGGACGCACCACACTTTATACCACAGTCACGACTACCACGACCGTCGCAACCAAGCCGCCCAGCGACCTGATGGTTTCGGTTTCCAACCTGTTTTCCAATTATCTCGGCATCCTTATTGCCATCATTATCGGCTTGATCCTGGCAGGACTGCTGCTGTTCCAGCCATTTAAAAAGTCCGGAAGCAGCCAGAAATCTGCCGCAGCGAAAAAGAAAAGCATCGCAGGTGATGCTCCCGCAAAATCGGGACAGCATCCTGCCAGAACTGCCCCGCAGTCATCCGAAGAACCCACCCTATCCGAACGTCCCCCGCAGGAGTAACAGCCATCTGACATGGCAGGAGGTGTGTGCATATGCTGCCGAATGAACCGCAGGAAATTTACCATCTCAACACCCGCAAAGCGCTTGCCGACCACTTATTCATCAAGCGGGAAATCGGTTTTTCCCATGCCCCGTTCGAACGCGAAATTGCCTTTTATGAAAGTGTATGTTCGGGCAGTCTGGAAACCGTCAAAACACTGTTCACGCCGCTGGGCGGAGAAGGCTTCGGAAAGCTCTGCGAAAATCCCCTGCAAAACCTGAAATATCATCTGGTTGTCAGCATCGCCATGATCACCCGTTTCTGCATCAACAGCGGAATGTCCCCCGAAGAAGCGTACAGCATGAGCGATATCTTCATTCAGGAAACCGATGCCTGCCGCAGTGAGGAGGAAATTCATGACCTCCATTATAATATGACAGTCGAATTTACCAAGCGGATGCGGCAAATTCAAAGCGGCACAAAGTATTCCCGCACCACACTTCAACTGCTGGATTATATCAGTGACCACCTGCATGAACGCATTTTCGTAGAGGAGATTGCCGCGGCAGTGGGCAAAAGTGTCCCCTACATCTCCCGTCTGTTTGCAAAAGAAATGGGCACGACACTCTCCGACTACATCACACAGAAGAAAATCGAAACAGCGGCAAGTATGCTGCAATTCTCCGATTACACCGCACTGGAAATCAGCAGTTTCCTGAGTTTCAGTTCGCAAAGCTATTTCATCAAACAGTTTAAAAAGTATATCGGCATCACTCCGAAAGAGTACCGTGAACGCTTTTATTCCGTTAGCTGGATGAATGACGGCATCCTTAAGCATGGTTAAGATTCTACCATATCTGTCTGAATTTTAATAGAAAAAGCCTCCATAATATGGCATACTTGTTTTACTGACATGATTCGAGTAACCATTATGGAGGTAATTGTTTATGAAAAACAGAAGCAGAATCACAGCGATTTCTCTTTGTGCTGTCCTCGCAATGGGCAGCGTTGCATGGACTGCATTTGCAGCCGACAGCAACTCCGCACGCGCTCTGCGTGACGCATTGCTCGGCAAATCCTCCATGCAGAACGGCATGGATGTCAACAACGACGGCAAAGTCAATGCGATTGACCTCGCTGTCATGAAAAACGGCATTCTGAATCCTTCCCCCCAGCCGGGTAATATTCAGGACTTCGGCACCGCACCGCACTCCAACACCACAATGTTTGCCGACTTCCGCGCAAATCAGCCCGCTGACTTCTTCGCATCCGATGGATGGGAAAACGGCGACCCGTTCGATTGCGGCTGGTATAAGCAGAACACTTCCATCGCAAACGGCTGTCTTTCCCTCACCATCGACAAGGACTACAGCGGCAAGTACCACTACGCAGGCGCTGAATACCGCACCGAAAACTTCTATGGCTACGGCTACTACGAAACTTCAATGCAGGCAATCAAGAATGACGGCGTTGTTTCGTCCTTCTTCACCTACACCGGCCCGTCCGATGACAACCCATGGGACGAGATCGACATTGAAGTGCTTGGCAAAGACACCACCAAGGTACAGTTCAACTACTACACCAATGGCAAGGGCAATCACGAGTTCATGTATGACCTCGGCTTCGATGCTTCGCAGGGCTTCCATACCTACGGCTTCGACTGGCAGCCCGACCATATCACATGGTATGTTGACGGCAAGGCTGTTTACACCGCAAAAGACAACATTCCTTCCACACCCGGCAAGATCATGATGAACACATGGCCCGGCAGAGGTGTTGACGAATGGCTGAAAGCTTTTGACGGCAAAACGCCGCTGACTGCACGTTATCAGTGGGTCACCTTCGAAAAGAGCAATAATCAGGGACAGCAAGGACAACAAGGTCAGCAAGGTCAGCAGGGACAGCAGGGTCAGCAAGGCGGAAAGATCACCGATTACGGCACACAGCCTGACACCAGCGCTACCCTCTTTGCAGACTTCCGTGCAAACAAGCCCACTGATTTCATCGCATCTGACGGCTGGGAAAACGGCGACCCGTTTGACTGCGGCTGGTATAAGCAGAACACTTCCATCGCAGACGGCTGTCTTTCCCTCACCATCGACAAGGACTACAGCGGCAAGTATCACTACGCCGGTGCTGAATACCGCACCAACAATTTCTATAGCTACGGCTATTACGAAACTTCGATGCAGGCGATCAAGAATGACGGCGTTGTTTCGTCCTTCTTCACCTACACCGGCCCGTCCGACAACAACCCTTGGGACGAGATTGACATTGAAGTGCTTGGCAAAGACACCACAAAGGTACAATTCAACTACTACACCAACGGCAAGGGCAATCACGAGTTCATGTATGACCTCGGATTCGATGCTTCGCAGGGCTATCACACCTACGGCTTCGACTGGCAGCCCGACCACATCACATGGTATGTTGACGGCAAGGCTGTTTACACCGCAAAAGACAACATTCCTTCCACGCCCGGCAAGATCATGATGAACGCATGGCCCGGCAGAGGCGTTGACGAATGGCTGAAAGCTTTTGACGGCAAAACGCCGCTGACTGCACGTTATCAGTGGGTCACCTATAAAAAGAGCGACAGTCAGGGACAGCAAGGTCAGCAAGGTCAGCAGGGACAACAAGGTCAGCAAGGACAGCAGAGCGGCGACAAAATGAACAAGAACGCCACTATGTGCGAAGACTTCCGCGATGGCTCCAGCACCTTCTTTATCGCTTCTGACGGCTGGGAAAACGGCGATCCGTTTGACTGCGGCTGGTACAAGAGCAATACCTCCCTCGCAGGCGGTCTGCTTTCCCTCACCATCGACAAGGATTACAGCGGCAAGTATCATTACTCCGGCGCTGAATACCGCACCAATGATTTCTATAGCTACGGCTACTACGAAACCTCTATGAAAGCAATCAAGAATGACGGCGTTGTTTCGTCCTTCTTTACCTACACGGGCCCGTGCGACAACAACCGGTGGGACGAGATCGACATTGAAGTGCTTGGCAAAGACACCACAAAGGTACAATTCAACTACTACACCAACGGTCAGGGCAACCACGAATATATGTACGACCTCGGATTCGATGCTTCGCAGGGCTTCCATCGCTTCGGCTTCGATTGGCAGCGTGACCATATCACATGGTATGTAGACGGCAAGGCTGTTTACACCGCAAACCAGAACATTCCTTCCACGCCCGGCAAGATCATGATGAACGCATGGCCCGGCAGAGGCGTTGACGAATGGCTGAAGGCATTCAACGGCAAGACCCCGCTGACTGCACAGTATGAATGGGTCACCTACAACAAGCAATAATCCGGCAAGCAAACTGACAGGAAATGAGCAACACAGATATGGGGGATTCCTTTGAAGAAATTTAATGGCTATCAAAAAGGAGTCAACCTTGGTGGATGGCTGTCGCAGTGCTGTCATACGAAAGAGCACTATGACAGCTTCATCACCGAGGCAGATTTCAAAGAATTATCGACATGGGGACTTGACCATGTTCGTGTGCCTGTAGATTACGATTTGCTCGAAACGCAGGACGGCAAACCGTTGGAAGCAGGAATATCCTATATTCAGAAGGCAGTAGACTGGTGCGAAAAGTACCGTCTGAACATGATTCTGGATCTGCACAAGACGGCAGGCTACTCGTTTGATGACGGAGAAGCGGAATTCGGATTTTTTGAAAACGCATCTTTGCAGGAGCGATTCTATCAGCTATGGGAGCGTTTGGCGCAGGCATTCGGGAAATATCCGAAGCGGGTAGCATTTGAGTTGCTGAACGAAGTGACCAATCGGGAGTATCTTTCCACATGGAAGGAAGTATCCCGCCGCTGTGTCAAGCGTATTCGTGCGATTGCGCCGGACACGCCGATTCTGCTGGGCGGCTACTGGAACAACAGTGTACTTTCCATACCGGATTTGCCGTTGCCGTTTGATGACAAGATCGTATACAATTTTCATTGTTATGAGCCTTTGATTTTCACGCATCAAGGTGCGGGCTGGGTAAAGAATATGCCTGCGGACTATCGGCTTTCCTATCCTGAAACGGCGCAGTTTTATCAGAATGAAACGTTGCGGCTGAACATTCAGGGAAGTGATGTACCATTGCAGACCACGCCGGACGCACAATGTGCTGAATATTTCAAGCAATTTTTTGCTGATGCGATTCACACGGCAGAGGCGCGGAATGTGGCGTTGTACTGTGGGGAATATGGGGTTATCAATATGGTATCGGATGAGAGCAAGCTAGCGTGGTACAAAGCGATTCATGCGGTATTTGATGAAATGAAGATCGGGAGAGCTGCTTGGAGTTACAAGCAGATGGATTTTGGATTACTGGATGATTGCGCAGCGATTTTGCCGCAATTGAAAGCATTGTTATGAAAAAGAGTGCCCTGTTCACAAAAGACGGGTACTCGTAAAGAAGTTTTTATGATTTGAAGATAAGGCTGAGTAACCTGAGCGGTTACGCAGCCTTTCTCTTTTTGCCGACTACTTCCAGCAGACGCTTGAAGGCGCGGTCATGGACATTGCATCGGGCGCGTTCGACTACTGGAATTGTGGTGAAACAAAACCGCCTGATTCAATCAGACGGTTTTTCTCGTCTGAAACAAAGATGTATTGTTGAACCACATTCATCGCAAGCGAATAGATGTGCTTTTTTTGTATCATCAGTATACATCGGTTTCATCTTCCCTTTTCACAAAATATACACGCCGATATGCCTTATCTTCAATATTAGGCAAATCCATTTGATTCTCTGTCACATGATACGGAAGTGATGTTCCGTCATCGAGAGTGACATAACCTGAGGTAACTTCTCGCTTGGCGCAAACAGTCGCATCGTCAAGTTCTTCCAGTTCTTCTTGTGAATACAATTCTACGAGAATGACCAGCGTGCCGTCCGGAAGTTCTGTCAATTCCTGATCCGAATAGCATCATGTGTCTTCCTCCTTTTCTGCATAAGGCAAAGCCGTTCCGTAAATGGGTAACGTCTGCATAACAAAAAAATCCGCCCGATGTTACCAGCACCGGGCGGATTGAAAATTGGAGCAAGAAAGCATAAGAACAGCGGTTGACATTTTGACCGAAGCGTGATATAATAGCAAGGTGAAAAAATACGGTTTGAAAAGTTGTAAGCTGAGTAGATGAAAAGGGAATCAGGTTTGAATCCTGAACAACCACCATTCCTGTATTTGACGAACAAGCGGCTTATTATAAGCTGTCTGCATCATCAAAAGTCAGAAAACCTGCCGTATCATAAAACAGTATCACTCTGGTGAGGAGAGTACAGCGATTAATCAATGCCAAAGGCTTGTAACGGTGTACTCTTTTTTGTAGGCATTGAATATTTCGCTGTACTCTCTCTGTATATCAGGGAGAGTTTTTCTTTTTGGAGGTCAGAATGAAACGTCGAACAAAACGTTTTCTCGGAGTTGCAGCAGCTTCACTTGTCATAATTGGCATTAATTCTGCCGCACAGATACCGAGTAGCATGATAAACAGTGCTGTCATTGCCGCCGACACGCAGAATATACAAAGTACACTGAATACTGTGCTGAAAAGAATGTCCGAAACCGTTACAGAGCCGCAGTATGGTACGATTGCAGGCGAATGGAGTGTTCTTTGCCTTGCACGAAGCGGATTTTATGATAAGGACAGCACATATTTTTCGGATTACTACAACCGAATTGTTGATACAGTCAATGAAATCACTGAAGATAACGGTGCATTGCACAAGGTGAAATCAACGGAAAATTCAAGACTTATTCTTGCGCTTTCTGCAATCGGGCGTGATGCGCAAAAGGTTGGAAATTATAATCTGCTTGAGCCGTACAATGACTTTCACTGGGTAAAAAAGCAAGGTCTGAACGGCACGATTTTTGCTCTGATTGCGCTTGATACGAACGATTATCAGACCGCTGACGCATCTATTCGTCAACAATGTATTGACTTTATTCTTGAAAAAGAACTGGAAGGCGGCGGCTGGGCATTATCAGGAAATACCCCTGATGCCGATATGACCGCTATGGCGCTTCAATCTCTTGCACGATACAGGGAGAATGAAGATGTTTATTCTGCGATTGAGCGAGGAATCAACGTCTTATCTGAAATGCAGAATGAAAACGGCGGCTATTCGTCATGGGGTACGGTTAATTCCGAAAGCATCGCACAGGTTATCACCGCCTGCACAGCACTTGGAATCGATCCTGATACGGACGAACGATTCATGAAGAACGGTTCGGCTGTGGATGCACTTCTCAGTTTCTATGGCGATATACCTGCGATCTGGGA